>JAITIX010000022.1 GCA_031279205.1 Treponema sp.
TGAAGGAGGTTTGATTATGAATATCAAACAATTACCATCGGTGCTGTTGATACTATCAATAGCTTTTCTAATAATGCCGCTCACAAGCTGTGCGGGAAGGACCTCGTCCGTGGCGGATAGTCCGACTGGTCTAGAAAAGATATATGAGGCGCCACTATGCGGATAGTAAAGGTAAAATTAAAGATACTGAAAAGTATCTTTATAGTTCTAGGGATTCTGCTGTTTCTGGGCACGTTGGTTTTGGGATCGCGTGTCATGCAAGATGTAGACAGGAATCTTAATCTCCCTAACACCTACGCGATACAGAACGTTCAAACGGGCAAGGATATCCGGGTGAACAATGCCGGTATCGAGGACGGCGCAAAAACTATCCTCTTCAGCCACTACAACTGGGGATGCATGACTTGGCAGTTCATACAATTGAAAGAGGACACCTATCTGCTCAAGAACATGTACACGCTGAAATCCTTTGAGCCGGTTTCGTCTCCCGGGCCGGGGGGGTCGAACTCTGGCAGCAGCCGCTGGGAGGAAACAGGCAGCAGTATTGGGAATTTATAAAGCAGCCCGATGAAACCTATTTGATACGGCTAAAAGACACGGAATTGTATGTTACCGTCTCTGCGACGGAAGATGATTCCCCGATTATCCTTATGCCGAGGGACGATACCGGCGCTCAGCAGTGGAGGCTGGTCAAACAGAACCCACCGATTTGGCCTTTGGCGTAGTGTCCAAGACAGGGGAACGGGAAAAAGGCATAGTAATATTTGGTTTTACTTTGAATGGAAATTACTTATCCGTATCAAAATATTTATTTTATTCACACAAAGTGAAGGAGGTTTGATATGAATATCAAACAATTACAGCCGGTGATATTGATGGTATCAATATCTTTTCTAGCAACACCGCTCACAAGCTGTGGGCGAAACGCGCAGACCACAACGGATAGTCCGTCGGCAGAAGCGGTTACCGGCGCGTCAGAGGCTCCCGACGACCCGTCAGCGGCGGCCCGCGCAATGTTAGAGGCTTTCGGCGCGGCAACGAGCGGCGTCAGCAAATTACAGGGGACGGAAAAATGGAAGAAGATAGCGCCCAATGAAATCAAAGACAATCCGGTCTTATTATGCGATAATTCACTGGCGCTTGCATCGGGCAAAGAGGGAGACATGAACGCGATGACTGTCGCCTGGATGACGCTTGGACGAATTTGGTCTGATCCGGTCGCAATGGTATATATTTCCCCTGACCGTTACACATCCGAATTTTTGGAACGTAACGAGTATTTTACCATCACGGCATTTCCAGATGAAGATCGGGAAAAACTGATGATACTCGGCACACAGTCGGGCTGGAGGGCGACAAAATACAGGATGCCGGACTCGCCGTTGAATACACGGAACTTGGCAATCCGCTCAATTGTATTCTAATTTTTATTCAACCATGCGAAGTACCTCTGAAGAGAGAAGTATATTTAGAAAGCTGTATTTCCTACACCCGGATATATTGAGAAAATTAAAGAATATAAACATAGCAAATAACGCTGATAATTATAAACGGGATATTGATCTGCTTAAAGAAATTCCTAAGGCAGATCTACATACCCATCTGGGAGGCATTCTTTCTCCTCAAGAAATAATAACAACCGCTCTTGCGGAAAGGGAATATATTCAAAATATTTTACATGCCAAACCCGATCTTTTGAAGCTGAAGCAGACAGTGTTGGAGGCCATTCATAAGCAGGATAGAGTCGCTCTTATTAAAAATAAAAATGATATATTCTCCTTAAAGAAAAAGGATTTTTGCGATTTTTATGATAAATTACTCGTGTTTATACCATCTTTCTGTAATGATCCGGAGCTTTTTGAATCCCTTGTATTTGGGAAATATACCGATAGAAGCAACTATCAGAAAATAGGTATCGAGGCATATCAAAGGCTTGGCGATTTTCAGGGCAGTTCTTTATTGCAATCAAAAAATACTATCAGTAAAGCTGTAGAACTGTATACAAAAAACTTATTGAGGATAATGTTGAATATGTAGAAATCCGCTGTTCGCCGTATAAATATACCCGGAAGGGGATGTCAGGAAATGAAGTAGTTACGACAGTTATGGATAGTCTGGATAAATATTCTATTAAGTACCAGCTTATCTGTATTATCGGACGAGAAGCAGAAATGGATGAAATTAAAGACAGTATACATAAAATTGATGAGCTATTAAAAGAAAACCGACGTTTCGAGGAAAAAATTGGCTGGTATTGATCTTGCGGGGAATGAATCAATACTGGAACCTCAGAATTTACGGGAAGACTTTATGCCGTTTTGGAACGGTGTATTCATGTTACGATTCATGCTGGAGAGACTGAATCTGTTGATAATATTTGGCAGGCCGTGTATCATCTAAGCGCCGACAGGATTGGACACGGTTTAAAATTACTGGATAAACCTGAACTAATACCCCGCTTTATTGATAAAAATATTGGGATCGAGATGTGTCCTTCCAGCAATGATCAGATTATCGGATACCTGTGTGCAGAACATGCTTATCCCTTAAAAAATATATGGAAAAAGGACTCAAGGTAACTATCAATACGGACAACTGCGGCATATCACGGACATCCCTTTCGCAGGAATTTTATAAAGCTGCCACACTCTGTGATAGAAAACTTTCTTTATGGGATTGTTTTGTGCTGATCCGTAATAGCTTGATTGTTTCTTTTACCAATAATCAGAGTAAAAAAAAGAATACTCAATAAATTTGAAAATTCAATACATGATTGGTGTATTAAAAGGATACCGGAGATAGCTATATAAAAATATGCTGTTATGCGAAATCATGAATCCGGTATACTAGACTTGTTTAAGAACCGCAAAGGAAAGTGCTGCGTAAGCTCAGAAGGTATCGCGGTAAGCTCAGAAGGTATTACGGTAAGCTCAGAAGGTACCTGACTAACGTGAGTTCGATGAGACTAATGTATCTGCGAATGAACGCGAATCTTCACGAAACTTTAGCGGCGGTCTCAAAATTTGGCAAAGGGTTAAAGAGTAATCTCAGGCGACAGGGGACGGCGTAAACACGCCGTCGCGTAAGTGGTAGACAAGGGTGTTTGGCTTGATGTAACGACGGTACGGCTCTTCCGGCAAAAAGGTGTAGAAGGCCTGGTCGTATTCAGGCATCACTTCCAAGAAACGGCGGCGTTTCTCCCCGTCCAGTTCCAATAACACATCATCGAGTAATAGTACTGGGTTCTTGCCGGTTGTGTCGTGAAAGCGTCGAGCCTGCGCTACTCTCAGCAAGAGCGCCAGAAGGCGACGCTGGCCGGTTGAGGCGCGTTCAGAGAACTCGTCGTTCCCCCGGAAAAACCGATAGCGGTCGCGGTGTGGACCGGAGAGCGTTGCGCCGGAGGCCATGTCTGGTTCCAGTTGCCGGCGCAGGGATGCAAGAACCTGGGCCTCGCTGCTGTCTTTCCATGAGGGCGTATAGCAGACGGTAATGTGTTCAATGCCAGAGACTTCGTTGAAAAGTGTGCTGAATATCGAGGAGAAACAGGCGGCGGCCTCTGCACGCCTCTCCATGAGGCGCAGGCCGTACCATGCAAGTTGGGGATCAAGGGCATCGAGGATGGTTTGGGCATTACCGGTTTTCAGGATGGCATTGCGGGTTTTCAGGAGCTTGCGATACTTACGGAGATCATCAAGGTAGAGCGGGTCGTAGAGGCTCTGGCTCTGGTCAAAGAACCAGCGGCGCTGTTCCGGAGTTCCGGCCACGAAGTCCATGTCCTCATGGCAGAAGACTACGCAAGGAACCACAGACAGAAGGTCGCGGCGGTCGTCCAGGCGTTTGGCATTGAGGAACACGCTTTTGCGTCCATTATCGATCTTGATGAGTACCTCGTCATACAGGGAAGCGGCGAAACACGCATGGGCTACACAGCTTTTCTCGCCGCCGCGCACGAGTTCTTTATCCGGCGCTCCCCGAAATGACGAGGCATAGGAACAGAAGTAGAGGGCTTCCAGGAAGTTGGTCTTGCCTTGGCCGTTCTCCCCCACGAGGAAGATATCCTTCCCCGCGGTGTTGATCTCGGCGTCGGCAAGGTTCCTGAAACCGCTGACACGCAGAGTCTTGAAGATCACGACTGCTGCATGGGCATGATGACGTGGATAAAGCTCTGTTCTGGTTCGGACTTGATGGAAAGTGCTTTCAGCGGGTCGGTGAAGTGAAAACTGACCTCGTTGTTAGTCATGACTTTGAGAGGTTCTTCAATGTAGTGGTAGTTCAAGGCGATGGCGACTTCATCACCCTCGTACTGGGCGGCGATTTCTTCTTTTGCAGTGCCGATATCGCTTTCGTCAGTGTAGACGGAGATGAGCGATGGGGTGATGCCCACGTGTACGCGACCGACTTTCTGTTCCGCGAAGATGGATACGCGCTTGAGGGCGTCGATCATTTCCATGCGGTTAACCGAGAAGACGAAGCTTTGGTGTTCCGGGATCACCCGCTGGTAGTTGGGGAACTGGCCTTCGATGAGCTTGGAGGACAGGTCGTAGGAGCCGAAGCGGACAAAGATGTGTTGGTCGCTGACGGCGATAGCAATTTCTCCTTCGTCACCAGCGTGTTTGGTAATGATGTTGAGAATCTTTGGCGGGATGATGACGCTGGGGAAGTCCGGCAGATTGCCTTCGGGTGTTTTCTCGATGAAGGCGAGGCGTCGTCCGTCCGTCGCGGCCATGATGAGCTTGCCATCTTTTTTCTCAAAGCAAACGCCGTTCATGTTGTAGCGTGTCTCGTCGTTAGAAACGGCGAAGACGGTTTGCAGGATCATCTCTTTAATATCACGCGTCGGGAATGTGAAGAAGTCCTCCTTGTTTGGCGTGGGGAGTTCCGGGAACTCATCTGACGCCATGCTCTTGAGCTGGAAGTTGATCTTCTTGAATGTTGGCCGGATTGTGGTTTTCCCATCGGTCTGCTCAAACTCAAGTTCCCCTTCGGGAATGGAGTTGAGTATTCCTAAAAATTTATCGCCGAACACGGAAGCGGTTCCGGCTTCAATGACAAGGACTGGGACGCTAGTCCTGAAGTTGACTTTCAGGCCGTCGGTTGCCTGAATATGGAGCGTGTCCTGCTCGGCCTCAAGGCCGATATAGGACAGGATTGATCCCGCGATCTTTGACGCGATGATCTCCTGAGCAAAAGCAATCTCTTTGAGCAACATAGTTCGTTCACAGGTAAACTTCATTTTTTTCTCCTTACTAGTTTGTTAGCGTTGCGGGGTTCATGTTCGCTATCTTTTCATAGTTTGTCAATGACGCTTCATCGCTCTTCTACTACTATTATTAATATTTATATATAAATTTAGTAGTAGTAGTAGTAGGGGGGTGTTCAAATGTGCATAACTCGGTTAATTCATTAATTTATAAGCAATTAGCGTGTGCATAACTTGTTCATAACGTGTGCATAACTCAAAGTTATGAACATTCTATGCACACGTTATGAACGCGCCATGGCTTATGCGCAGGTTATGAACGCTCTATGCACAAGTTATGAACATTGGTTCGGGACAAGCTTATGCTTATCCTAGCGCGTTCTTGGCGATATCCATTTTGATCTTTTCGATAGAGGCTTCCAGTTGGGGGTTGGAGCGGAGCTGTTCCTCAACGCGTTGGCAGGCATGCATCACCGTGCTGTGTTCTCTGCCGCCAAAGATTTGACCTATCTCGGTGTTGGTATACTCGGTGATCTCCTTAGTTAGGTACATGGCGATCTGGCGGGCTTCTACGATTTTACGGCTTCGTTTGGCGCCGCGCAGATCGTCTGGCGAAAAGGAGAAGCAGGCAGCTACGGCTTGGATGACTAGCTCTACGGGCGCGTGCGGGGTGGATACTGGCGCGGGCGCGGCGAGAACGCCTTTGAGTTGCTGCCGCGCTACGGCTATGGTGATGGGCTTACCTACCAGTTCCGCGTAACCGACCAGGGTGGTGAGCGCCCCTTCCAAGTCTCTGATGTTCGTGGCGACGCTTTGGGCGACTAGGCTTATCACTTCTTCGGGAATAAGCACGGAATGTTCCTGTAGCTTGGCCTTGAGGATGGCATAACGAGTTTCATAGTTAGGCGGCTGGAGATCAACGGTGAGTCCCAGGCCGACGCGGGAGCGGAGCCGGTCGCTGAACTGCTTCAGTTCGGAGACTGGGCGGTCGCAGGTGAAGATGATCTGCTTTTTCGTATCGTAAAGCGCGTTGAATATATAAAAAAGTTCGTTCTGGATACCAGCTTTGTCCTGTAAAAACTGAATGTCATCAATGAGCAACACGTCGATGAAGCGGTACTTGTTCCTGAATGCCGGCATATAGTTTTTCTGGATACAGTCAACAAACTCGTTTAGGAAACTTTCCGCACTTATGTAGATGATCTTGCGGTCATTATGCCGGTGTATGTAGTTACCGACGGCTTGCATGAGGTGAGTTTTGCCCAGTCCAACGCCGCCGTATATAAGGAAAGGATTGTACTTGGTGGTTCCGGGGTTAAGGCTGATAGCTTTGGCGGCGTTGGTGGCGAAGTTGTTGTTCTCCCCGATAACATATCGATTGAAGGTATAGTCGCCGCGTAGTTGGGAATGAGGTTGCTTAACGCGATGAGTGTCTGGCACAGGAGGCGTGGTAGCGCGATGGGTGTCTGGCACAGGAGGCGTGGTAGCGCGATGAGTGTCTGGCACAGGAGGCGTGGTAGCGCGATGGATGTCTGGCACAGGAGGCGTCCGCGCTGGAGGGCGTGTCATGATTTCAAAGGAGAGAGAGACAGCCTTGCCGGTAATCGTTTTTAATTTGTTTTCAATGCGAGTTTTGTATCGTGATTTCACCATATCTCGATAGAACGAGGACGGAAAGCCAAGTCCGATTTCGGTATCAGTCGCGCCCATGTATTCCATTTGGCTGAACCAGAAGGCAAACTCGTTCTCTCCTACCTCTTCCCGAATCTGCCGCATGGCTTCCTGCCAGTACATTTGGTAATCACCATTTATCATAAGAGGCGATTGTACAAAGGCCGGATATAAAGCTCAATGGCGGTGCGCGGCGTAAGGTACTGCGGATGCCGGTGCCAGACACGAGCATCGGTGTCTGGCACCCTTGCGCTGGCTTCAGGGTGCTAATGGACTTTTCCAACCAGACTTTATATACTGCGGCTATGAGTTCAGAATATTCAGCAGAGAACATACAGGTTTTAAAGGGACTTGAGGCGGTGCGTAAGCGCCCGGGTATGTACATCGGAACTACCGGTATTGATGGGCTACACCATTTGGTATACGAGGTGGTTGACAACTCCATTGACGAGGCTATGCAGGGACACTGCGACACGATTCGGGTAATACTTGAAAAAGATGATATTATCCGCATTGAGGATAACGGTCGAGGCATTCCGGTAGACATACACCCAGAAGAAGGCGTCAGCGCTCTTGAATTGGTTATGACGCGGCTCCACGCCGGCGGCAAATTCGACAAGAAATCATACAAAGTATCAGGCGGTCTGCACGGTGTGGGTATTTCGGTGGTGAACGCGCTATCGGCATGGTGCGAGGCTTTTGTCCACACGAACGGGCGGGTGTATACCCAGCGTTATCTGATTGGCGAAGCCGTTGAACCAGTGCGTGAAAGCGGAACCACGGACAAGCGCGGCACAGTGATTCGCTTCAAGGCAGACCCTACGGTGTTTGAGACCACAGCGTATAACTTTGACGTGCTGTCGAACCGGCTGCGCGAGCTTGCCTTTCTTAACAAGGGACTGACGATTTCCATTCGCGATGATCGAGTGGCAACGCCGAAAACACATGAGTTCAAGTTCGATGGCGGCGTGAGGAGCTTCGTCGAGTACCTCAACGAGAGCAAGACCGTGTTGCATAAAGAACCAATCGTTATTGAGGGTATGCGGGACGATATTGAGATAGCGGTCGCTATTCAGTACAACGATGGCTTTAACGAGATCATGTACTCGTTTGTCAACGATATTAACACTCGTGAGGGCGGAACACACCTTGTGGGCTTCAAGTCAGCCCTTACCCATACGCTGAACGAGTTTTTGAAGAAGTCGAAGATGGTGAAGAAGCTCGACGAGACACTTTCCGGCGATGATGTGCGCGAAGGCTTAACTGCCGTGCTGTCGGTGAAGGTACCAGAACCGCAGTTTGAGGGTCAAACGAAGTCAAAGCTGGGTAACTCCGAGGTTAAGGGCATCGTGGACTCCTTTGTAGGCGAACAACTTGAGCTATACCTCGACCTACACTCTGATGTGATAAACGCCATCCTCGACAAATCCGTGCTGGCGGCGCGGGCGCGTATCGCGGCGCGGCAGGCCAGGGACGCCACCAGGCGCAAGAATGCGATGGACAGTGCCGGCTTACCCGGCAAGCTCGCCGACTGTGCGGAGAAGGACCCGGCTCTCTGCGAGTTGTTCATCGTTGAGGGAGACAGCGCTGGCGGTTCCGCCAAGATGGGACGCAACCGGCAGTATCAGGCGATTCTGTCGCTTTGGGGCAAGATGATGAATGTTGAGAAGCAGCGCATTGAAAAGATCATCACCAACGAAAAGCTCCAGCCTATCATCGCCAGCATCGGCGCGGGTGTCGGGCTTGAGTTCAACATTGCCAAAATCCGTTATCACAAAATCATCATCATGGCTGACGCTGACGTTGATGGTTCCCACATTCGCACGCTTCTGCTCACCTTTTTCTACCGCTACATGACGCCACTCATTGAGGCAGGTCATGTCTACCTCGCCATGCCACCACTTTTCAAGGTCAGCTATGGCAAGACCATCCGTTATGCATACGACGACGAGGGGAAAGACCGCATACTCGCTGAATTCGGGCGCGACATAGAAAAGGTTGGACTCCAGCGCTACAAAGGCTTAGGCGAGATGAACCCCGACCAACTCTGGGAAACAACGATGGACCCAGCGCGCCGTAACATCATGCAAGTACAGATGGATGACACTGTTGAAGCCGAGCGCATCTTCTCGACGCTGATGGGTGAACTGGTTGCTCCGCGCCGTGAATTCATTGAAGAGAACGCGCTCTTAGTGTCAAACTTGGATGTATAACTCTATATAAATAGACATAAGGAATAAGAAAAAATGCCTGAGACTATAACAACAACGCTCACCACGGGGAAGATCATCCCCATTGCCATTGAGGACGAGGTTAAAACCGCCTACCTCAACTACGCTATGTCGGTCATCGTCGCCAGGGCACTGCCGGACGCGCGCGACGGACTCAAGCCCGTACATCGCCGCCTGCTGTTTGCTATGGCGGAACTCGGTCTGCACCCCAACGACGCCACTAAGAAGAGCGCCCGTATCGTCGGTGATACTATGGGTAAGTACCACCCGCACGGGGATGCGTCCCTGTATGACGCACTTGTGCGTATGGCGCAGGACTTTTCGCTACGCTATCCACTGGTGCAGGGGCAGGGTAACTTCGGTTCAATCGATGGCGACCCGGCAGCCGCCTCACGGTATACCGAGGCAAAGCTGTCGCGCATCGGCGATGAAATGTTGCGCGACCTTGATAAGGATACCGTGGACTTTGCACCAAACTATGACGAGTCCCTCCGTGAACCGCTGCTACTGCCGTCAGTGGCACCAAACCTGCTCATCAACGGCAGCAGTGGCATTGCCGTTGGCATGGCGACGAATATGGCGCCGCATAACCTCAGCGAAGTCTGTGAAGCAATCTGCGCCTACATCGACGACCCAGACATCAGCATTGATGAGCTGATGAAGTACATTGCCGGACCAGATTTCCCCACCGGCGGCATCATCTGCGGACGGCGAGGCATCAAAGAGGCGTATAAAACCGGACGTGGTAAGATGCTGATACGGGGCAAATTCAGAGTAGAGACGGCAAAGTCCGGCAAAGATACCATTATCTTTAACGAGATTCCGTATACCGTGAACAAGGCCGCGCTAATCGCCCGCATCGGCGAACTGGTGCGCGACAAGCTTATCGACGGCATTAGCGAATTCCGTGACGAGTCTGACCGTGACGGCTTGCGTATCGTTATCGAACTGAAGCGTGGGGCAATCGCAAAGATGGTCTTGAACCAGCTTTTCTCGCACACCACGCTTCAGTCCTCGTTCAGCGTAACTAACCTCGCGCTAGTAAACGGCAAGCCACTCTGCCTTAACCTGAAAGAGCTGATACGCCACTTTGTTGAGCATCGGGTGGCAGTGGTAACAAAGCGGGCGCGGCACGATCTCAAGAACGCTGAAATTCGGACGCATATCCTCGAAGGTCTGATGATAGCGCTGAAGAACATCGACGCCGTTGTCGCCGGCACAAAGGCAGCGCGGGACATTAACACTGCCAAAATCAGCTTGCGCGAGCGCTTCCACTTGTCTGAAGCGCAGGCCGACGCCATCATCGAGATGCGGATTGGACGACTCACTTCACTCGAAAGCGATAAGTTGCGGGCTGAACTGGAAGAACTGAAAGTGCGTATCACTTACTTTAAGGACTTACTGACCGATGAGACAAAGGTTCTCGGCGTCATTAAGGATGAGACCGCTGGTCTTGCCCAGCGTTATGGCGATGCGCGGCGTACCGAAATCGTGGATGGAGAGCTTGAGACTATCAACGTAGAAGATTTGATCAAAAAAGAAGAGATGATCATCATCATCTCAAACTTGGGTTATGTAAAACGAATACCAGTGGCGTCATATCGCAATCAGGGACGCGGTGGTAAGGGTATGATGAGTGCCAAGCTCGCAGACGAGGAGTTCGTGGCGCAAATCTTTATCGCCTCGACACACGAGTACATCATGTTCATCACCAGCATCGGCAAAGCCTACTGGATGAAGGTACATGAATTGCCGGAAGGCTCCCGCACCTCAAAGGGCGTTCAAATCAAAAGCCTCCTGCCAGTATTGCCAGACGAGGAAATCACCGCCATTGTCTCTTTAAGCGAATTCAGTAATAAACAGTACCTCTTCATGGCAACTGCACGTGGCGTGGTCAAAAAGTGCTGTACCACCGAGTTCGCCAATGGCAAAACCCGCGGCATCATCGCCATCAGACTTGATGACACTGACCGCCTTGTCAGTGCCCTCCTCACCAGCGGAACTGATGACGTAGTGCTGATTTCGCGCCAGGGGCGGGCGCTCCGTACCAATGAGGACAAGATTCGCGCTATGGGTCGCGCTGGGCGTGGTGTCGCTGGCATGAAACTCAGCGACGATGACGCCCTTGTCGGAGTCCTGCGGGTTGTTAGCGGCGAAACTATGCTACTACTGTCCGAGTATGGCTATGGCAAGCGCGTTGATTTCAGCGGATTCACGCCCCATAGCCGCGGTACAGGCGGTCAGCGTATCTACACCATCAGCAACAAGATCGGTTTACTCGTCGGCTGTGTCAATGTCCGCGACAATGAGGAGATTATATGTATCACGGGACAGGGCAAGTCCCTGAAACTGAAGGTATCGTCGATACGGGTCATGGGAAACACTGCCCAAGGGGTGCGCATCCTCAACATCGACGAGTCAGACAAGGTCATCGGTGTTGACCGCATCGTCAGGAATGACAACGATCCAGAGCTGAATAACGCCGATGAATCCGTAGTGGAGTCATCGTTGTTCGTCGAAACCGAAACAATAGCGTAGCATTTTTAACAAAATGATAACCATGGTGTAGCATTTTGTTAACATCAGCGGTTCCTTTCATAACAAAAAGAACTCCTTTCATAATAAAAGGGGTTCTTTTCATAATGGTGAAGGCTCGCAGTATAACGGGCAATCCTCCGCTTGTCATTGACAAGTCCATACGCTAAGGGGTGGTTTTACGGCGCTTTTACAAGCCTGATTCCCAGGCAGGTTGCCACGGCGCGTTCCCAGCCCGGTATATGGTTATGTGTTGGGGTATTTACAACACGGACACGGCCTTTGCTGGCATTGTTTTCGTCAGGAACTTGGATAGCCAGGGCGCTTGAGCCGCCTCCATCAAAGTTAAGCCCATCGAAAGCGACCAGTCTGCTCAGGATAACAGCCAGTTCAGCTTCAGTTGCACCTATACTGCCAAATTGCTGACCATCAACAAGCAGCAGATACAGCAGCTCCCCTTCCTGAGATAGACTTGCAGCGCTTTGTGGATGCCGCGCCTGTCTCTGACGAACGTTGTCGGTGACTGAACCATCGCGCAAGACTGTGAAGAACCCGCCTACAGCGTTTTCTATAGGGAACGGAGACGCAGTATTAGCGCGCTGTACTCAGACTGTTTGATGATGGCAGCTTTGCCGTTGGTGTAAAAGACAAGCGCATCATAAGGGCTTTGTTGCGGAGAAATAACTTTGCCATCAGCGATACTGAGACCAACCACAGTTCGCGCCTCGCCTTCCCGTGCAGACACAGAGCTGAATGGCGTGGCGTTTATTCCAACAATGCAATTGTAATGGGCGACAAAGCTCGATACCTTCACACTGGGTATGACACCCGCTTTCAAAGTCTCCGCATTTACCACAATTTGCAGTGAAGGATCGCTAAGGTTTACCCTGATCGCTCTGAAGCGCAGACGTGGTTTTTGTATGGTTCCGGCGAATGCGATAGCAGTGTCTGGCACCAGAGTGTCTATTTGAACCAGAGGTTGCCATTCAGGAACAATGATCTTAATTGAAGGAAAACGCTGTTCTTCCACACCGTTGATACGCGGAGAACTCGCACATGAAGCAAGCAGGAGAACGAGTATATGCCGACAAGCCATTGCAGATATTGAACAACGCAAGTGTATCGTAAACTAAACATAGCTTAATCTATGCGGATTTCCCGCCTGAGACCTTACCAGATTCGCGCTGTGAAGCCATCGGGTGCCTCCGCTATGAGTACCGATTCCCCAGACTGCTCCAGCACATACAGTCCCCACTTCTGCGCGTAACGCCTCACACTTTCAGGCACAGTCCCTCCGGTCACTGCTCCCACCAGCCGCCGCTTGTCTCCCCGCCTGTCCATATATCCCCGTATCCACTCTATATGATCGTCCACGTCTCCCTTTTTCAAATGCGTCTTCACTTCCACAGGCATCGCATACTCCCCATTCTCAAGGAATATATCCGCCTCCGCTATGATCTGCTTGTTCTCCTTGAACTTGGCGTCGCCGCTTTGGTAAACTCGTAGCCAAGCGTATCGAACTTGTCCCATAGCTGGACGAAAAACAGCTGCTCGATCAGTTCGCCGAGCGAGTTGTTCAGGCCGCCGATGTTCTTTGTGAGCGCCTTGATTTCTTTGTCCGTCTCTTTCATACGCCGGTCAAAATCCACGCTACTCTCCTTCAACTGCCGAGCAGTCTCCTTCTGAGCCTCTCGTAATTCCATCAACGCAGCCCATACCTGCTCAAAATTCAGTCCCATCTGTGGTTCTATCGCCATTTCTGCTATAATCACTCTCCTCTTTTATCCTAATAGTCAAACCTTATTCTTCACAAGCCTATTCCTGTTACGCAAAGAGAGAAAGTCGCGCCTCCTCATGTCAGAGACTTTACGGCGTTACTGGTAGACGCACCGGTAAAGCTATACGACATTCCGCTATAGGCGAGTCTTTTTGTTTTGTTTCTTCTTACGATTAAGGGCTTGCATGAAACACACTAATTCCGTATAAATATACATATACAACACTTCACATGAAGGTGGTGCTTATGATTCTATACATTGTCAAACGAGTTTTGCTGGCCTTGCTGACGATACTTTTTATCATCTGTTTGACGTTTATCCTGATGAACACGGTTCCGGGCGGTCCGTTCCTCGGCGAAAAGGCGGTGTCAGCGCAGGTACTCGCGCAGCTAGAGGCGAAGTACGGGATGGATAAACCGCTGCCAGTACAGCTCAGGAACTATATCGTCAGCCTGCTCAGTGGCGACATGGGCGTTTCGCTGAAGATGCAGAAGAACCGGCCTGTGCGGGTCATAATCGGCGAGATGTTTCCAGTGTCGGCGCGGATTGGCGCTATCGCGTTGCTCTGGTCGGTATTCGTGGGCATTTCCCTGGGGTGTATTGCTGCGTACAGGCGCGGGAAAGCCGTTGATAGCGTCTTGCAGGTGCTGACCACGCTCGGCATCGCCTTCCCAGGCTTCGTTACCGCGACCGTGCTGCTGGTATGCTTTGCCGGCGGCGTCTTCCACATATTCCCGACGACAGGTCTTGGGCGCGGGCCAATCAGCTATGTCCTGCCGTGCTTTACCCTGGGCTTAACGCCAATGTGTTCCATCGCACGGTATACACGCTCGTCAATGCTCGACGTGCTTAACAAGGAATACATCAAAACCGCCCGCGCTTACGGACATCCAGCGTCGAAACTCATCTTCAAACACGCGCTCAGAAACGCACTGATACCAGTGATAACGTATCTAGGTCCAGTTACCGCCGGTATCCTCACTGGCGGCTTTGTTGTAGAGACCGTGTTTAACATTCCAGGACTGGGACGCTACTTTGTTCAGAGCATCTCAAACCGGGATTACCCACTCATTATGGGAACAACGATCTTCTTCGCCACCCTGGTTATCATTATGAGCTTTGTTGTTGATGTCTTGTATAAGTTCATTGACCCACGTATACAGCTTGCTAACGAATCGGAGTAACAGTACATGAATATACCTGAAAATTTCGCCACGCGGTTTAACGCTGATGATTTCCTGCCCGCAAGCAGCGACGAAAAGCTCGGTTTCATACCTCAGCACAAAAGCATCTCCTACTGGAAAGACGCCATGCGCCGCCTCAAGAAGAACTATGTAGCAATGACCTCATTCTGGGTAATTATCTTCCTCATACTATTCGCGTATGTAGGCCCCTTGTTCATGGCTTACACCTACGAGCAGCAGGTTCGCGGCAGTGAGAACCTCGCGCCGCTCACCCGTTCCGCCGGCGAGCTTGAGCGTATCGCAGCCGGCGAGCGTGTGTTTCCGCATCTCTTTGGCACTGATACACACGGACGCGACATTCTCGTGCGGGTGATGTACGGAACGCGGGTCTCAATGCTCATTGGCATACTGGCGGCGATATTGACTTTGGTGATCGGGGTCTTGTACGGGTCGGTTTCTGGCTATCTCGGCGGGCGCGTTGATCTGGTGATGATGCGGATTGTGGACATCATCTACTCGGTGCCAGACGTGCTGGTGGTCTTGTTGCTGGCCGTTACGTTAAAGCCGCTGATGTCTGCCTTTGCTGACGCAAACCAGACAAACCTCGCCGGCCGGCTCGTCATCACCCTTGGACCGAGCATCATCGCCATCTTCATCGCCTTCGCCTTACTGTACTGGACCACACTGGCGCGTATTGTGCGTGGGCAGGTACTGCAACTCAAGCAGCAAGAGTACGTCATCGCGGCGCGAGCCTTGGGCGCGTCTGACCAGCGCATCATCCTGAAACACCTCTTGCCAAACTGTATCGGTTCGCTAGTCGCGGCGACTTGTTTACAAATCCCCGTTGCCATTTTTCTGGAGTCGTTTCTGTCATTCCTCGGTCTTGGTGTCAACGCGCCAATGACGAGCCTCGGCTCTCTGGCGTCGGACGCGCTCGGAGGTATGTACACCTACACGTACCGGCTTATCATACCGGCGGCGCTCTTAAGCCTGTTGATACTGTCCTTTAACCTTTTTGGAGATGGGCTGCGGGATGCCTTTGACCCGCGGCTCAAGAAATAGGAGCAATGAATGGCGACTGATGACATATTACTGGAAGTCAATGACCTCAAGGTCTCGTTTTTTACGCCAGTGGGCGAGGTTAAAGCAGTTGGCGGCATTTCCTACGCGCTGAACTATGGCGAGGTTATGGGTATTGTTGGCGAATCTGGTTCCGGGAAGAGCGTGGAAGCCTATTCGGTGATGCGCCTGCTGGAGTCGCCGGGACGGGTTGTTGGCGGCAGTGTGCGTTTTGAGGGGCATGACTTGCTTGCCTACAGTCAGCGCGATATGGAAAAGATTCGCGGTAATCGCATGAGTATGATCTTTCAGAACCCAATGGAAAGCCTGAATCCGGTGTACACCATCGGCAATCAGCTTATCGACGTGCTACGGGAACACGCGAAGGATAACGGCGTGGAGATTACCACCAAACAGGCGGCGGCGGACAAAGCGCTGGAGATGCTGCGACTGGTCGGCATCACCAACCCTGAGCGCCGTATGAAACAGCACCCCCATGAGTTATCCGGCGGTATGCGTCAGCGGGTGATGATAGCAATGGGACTTATCTGTGAGCCTCAGCTCCTCATTGCTGACGAGCCAACCACCGCGCTGGACGTAACCATACAGGCGCAGATACTCGAATTGATGAAGTCAATCCAGCAGAAGACCGGTATGGCGATCATCTTCATCACGCATAACCTCGCGGTTATCGCTGAAATCTGCGATACCGTTGTGGTGATGTACGGCGGTCATGTTGTCGAGCAGGGAACGGTCGAGGATATCTTTTATCAGCCCACGCACCCTTACACGCAAGGTTTGCTGCGCTCCATGCCACGCCTTGATGAACAGAAAGGCGAGCGACTCATACCCATCGAGGGTACGCCGATCAATATGCTGGAACCTAATCCAGGCTGCCCCTTTGCGCCGCGCTGTGAGCGGTGCATGAAAATCTGCGTCACCCGCAACCCTCCGAAGATTAGCCTTGACCGGGGTGATGATAGTAAAGGCTTCTCCACCGCTGGTCATCGTATCGCCTGCTGGCTTCCATTCAAAGATTCCTCTCCCAATAATGGAGGCAGACCATGAACGCAACACACCTTATCGACCTTGATAACCTCAAGAAGTATTTCCGCGTTAAAGAAAGCTGGGGTCGTTCCCGTTCCATTCACGCGGTGGAAAACGTGCCGCTGTTCATCGAGGCTGGAGAAACGCTGGGTCTTGTCGGCGAGTCCGGCTGCGGGAAGACCACGCTGGGGCGCACGATCCTACGGCTCTACGAGCCTACCGCCGGCAAAATTTTCTTTAAGGGCGAAGACATTACTCACGTTGATATGCTTCCCTACCGGCGGAAGATGCAGATCATCTTTCAAGACCCGTCCGCGTCATTGAACCCACGCATGACCGTTGGCGAAATTGTCGGCGAGCCTATCGACATACACAAGCTGGCGTCATCGCCGCGGGAGCGACGCGAGCGAATCAACTACCTGCTGTCGCGGGTAGGGCTGAATAGCGAACACGCCAACCGTTACCCGCATGAGTTCTCCGGTGGTCAGCAGCAACGCATCGGCATTGCCCGCGCCTTAGCCGTGGAGCCAGAGTTCATCGTGTGCGATGAGCCAGTCTCTGCGCTGGATGTATCAATACAGTCGCAGATCGTGAATATGCTGGAAGATATGCAGGGAGAACTGGGGCTGACCTACCTCTTTATCGCGCACGATATTTCTGTAGTACGCCATATCTCCAAGCGCATCGGCGTTATGTACCTCGGCAACCTTGTGGAGTTGGCGGAAAGCTACGAGCTATACGAGAAGCCGCTACATCCATATTCTCAGAGCCTCTTACAGGCCGTGCCGATTCCTGACCCGCAGGTTACGCGCCGCCGGAAGCGGACGATGTTACAGGGTGAAATCCCCAACCCGATGGATGTACCGAAAGGGTGCCGGTTTAACACTCTGTGTCCGTACACGCAGAAGCGCTGTACAGAGGTACCAGCGGAGTTTAAAGAGGTCGCGCATGGCCATAGCGTTGCGTGTCATTTGTTTACTTAGGAATAGCGTGTACAAATATGGAGCATCCTTCTAAAGATATGGAGCATCCTTCTAGAAGGATGTGGCCTATTTGGGGTCATCGCAAGATGGCGTCGAATCAAGAATCCTTCCGCCTTTAGGTGTGAGGTCTTATCAAGTATAGTTCCTGCTGTTGGCAGGTAGCTATAGCGCGCTGTATGGCGCGTAAACTCGCGGCGGCGTAACCGTCAGTTTTTATGCAGACGCATAAAAACAGGCGCGCTGGACATGGTGTTCAACGTGCTAAAAATTGGAGGATTTTTATGGTAAAGCGAATTGCTTTGTTGCTTGTGGGACTCACACTTATGGCAATGAGCGTGAGTGCAGGCGCGACGCGACAGCCCGCACAGGCAAGCGGGTCTCAGATCACGCTGGTATTAGGGCCGGAGCCAAATACGATTGATCCGGCGCTTAACTCTGCGGTGGACAGCGCTATCTACCTCAGCCATCTGTTTGAGGGTCTGTATAAGTATGCGGATAATGGGCAGGGACGCGCTCAGACTGTACCCGGTTTGGCTGCCCGCGCTCCCCAGAAAACCGTCAACGCTGATGGCACGGTAACGTATGTCTTTACCCTGCGCGATAACCTGAAGTGGTCGGATGGGCAGCCATTTACCGCGAAGGACATCGTGTTTAGCTGGCAGCGCCTTGTTGATCCCACCACTGTTGCTGATTACAGCTACATGATCGATATGGTGAAAAACGCCAACGAAATCATGGCCGGTCAGGTGAACAAAAGCCAGCTTGGTGTTCGTGCCATTGATGATAAGACCCTCGAAGTCATCATTACCTATGACTGCCCCTTCTTTTTCGAGATCATGGCCTTCCCCGCCGTCTTCCCAGTGCGTGAGAGCATCATCAACAGCGCCGGCGACCAGTGGACATTCAGCCCCTCGACCTACATAAGCAATGGTCCGTACCGGCTCAAGGAATGGGTTCATAACAGCTACATCCTTGTTGAGAAGAATCCCAACTACTACGCGCCGGTGAGCGGTCCTGACAACATCCGGTTCGCGCTCATGGACGACGATAACGCCATACTTGCCGCTTTCCGCAACAAGGAAATCGACTTTATAGAAACGCCTCCGGTTGATGAGATTCCCGGTCTGCTGGCATCCGGCGATTTGAAAATCGCTGACTATCTGGGTACTTACTATCTGAGCATTAACAACCAGAAAGCGCCCTTCACCGACCCGCGGGTGCGCAGGGCGTTCTCCCTTGCCATTGACCGCAATTACATTGTGGAGCAGATCACCCGCGCGGGACAGAAGCCGGCGAGTGGCTTTGTTCCTTCCGGCTTGTATGATGCGGCGGGCGCGGGCAGTGATTTCCGTCAGACCGGCGGCGACTACTACAGTATTGCGAAGACGGATTACGACAAAAACGTTGCTGAGGCGCAGCGGCTCCTCGCCGAGGCAGGCTATCCCAATGGTCAGGGCTTTCCGGTGGTTGAGTACCTCTACAACACTAACGACGCGCACCGCGCCATTGCAGAGGCTTTGCAGAATATGTGGCGCACCGCGCTGAACGTAAACGTAACCCTGGGCAATCAGGACTGGGCGGTGTTCCTCGACACCCGCAAGAACGGCGACTATACGCTGGCGCGTGACGGCTGGATTGGCGACTACAACGATCCCATCAACTTCCTTGATATGTTCCTCACCGGCGGCGGTAACAACAACTCCCAGTACAAGAATCCAGAGTTTGATGCGCTTATCGCGCAAGCAAAGTCCACGTCTATTCAGGCTGACCGTATGCGCTATCTTCATCAGGCGGAGGACCTTTTATTGGCTCAGGACGCCGCGCTTGCGCCCATCTACTTCTACACCCAGCCTTACATGATTAACCCGAAACTGAGCGGCATGTACTATACGCCGCTTGGCTACTTCTTCTTCCAGAACGTGCAGATCGCGCCATAAGGAAGGACGCACTGCATCTTCGCCTCTGTTCCCGACTCAAGGGACAGGGGCGTTTTTGTGTGGTTGGCGCCAGATGCCCTGCTTCGACACATTGGCGGCGGCGATTATTATTTTATAACACATATTTTTTGATTATTTTTATTTTCCTAGAGATTATACTGAATAGCAGCGAAAGCATTATGGTCATTGTTGTTATAACCACTACAACCAATACAAAAGGGTATCTATCAGGTGTGAATTTAATAAATTTAAAAAATATATTTAGAAAGAATGGATGTATCAAATACATTCCAAATACGTGCGGCGAGATAAAATCAAATAGTTTATTTGAGTTGATATTCTGACGGAGATAGCAGAATATACAAAAGGTTATCATTACCACTAAAGGCGATATATTGCTATATAAACCGATAATATGGGTTGTGCTAGTAATGAAATCTTTATTCATGGGCATTAGAACCACATAGAGAACATATAATAAAACCATGAAAAATATTGTCCTATTATTAATACAAATATCATATTGATGAATATAATGGCCAAGTAATAAATAAAAAACGAATATATTAATAGGTATATATATTCCGAATTTAAACGGCAGCATATTTTGAAACGTTGGTATAACACTGGTGAAAAGAAATAATATGACTAGCACATATTCTAATGTTCTTCTCGATGCATAATTAACAAATAATTTAAATAGAGGCAGCAAAAGATATAATCCAGCGATCATATATAAATACCACATATGACTCCACGACTTTCCCTCAAATACATTTAATATTGACAATCCTATTTGGGCAATATTAAATTGGTAATGTGCATCAAAAAATATCTCCATAAACGCAAACGGAATACCGAATATGAATAACGCTAATAAAATGCGTGAAACGTATTTTATTAACAATTTAGGGATCGTAATTTCTTTTTCTTTATTTAAGAATATAACGCCAGAAATCATTACAAATGAGGGAACGTGCCATAGCCAAATATTAACTAATATTATCGAAATATAGTTTTCAAATCCTGTTAAAAATGCCTCAAATGAATTTGCTAGATTTCCAAATACATGGTAGATTATTACGGCGATACAAGAAAAAACCCTTAGAACGTTAAGGTAGGTAGTGTTGCTTGTTGCTTGTTGCTTGTTGCTTGTTGCTTGTTGCTTGTTGCTTGTTGCTTGTTGCTTGTTGCTTGTTGCTTGTTGCTTGTTGCTTGTTGCTTGTTGCTTGTTGCTTGTTGC
>JAITIX010000042.1 GCA_031279205.1 Treponema sp.
AGTATCCTGATGAAGGTTGAGTTGGGCTTTTTGAGTTCGCGAGAACCGCGTGTGATTTTGCACAGCGAGATTCCAAGGTTCTTTGCGATTTCCCGCTGAGGAACCTTATCGATCAGGGCTTTAACCAGCGCCCAGCGCGCCGCAATGTCGGCAGTTTCAGCAGGTGTGAGTAGGCTGCGTAGAAAGGAGACAATGAGTTCCGGGTCCATGGTTTTTGCGAGGGTTTGGGCCAGGTCGCCAAGCTGTTCCTCGACTCGTGGATCATTAATGTTCATAAGACTATTATTGCCCATAGCAGGGGCTAACGCAACTCATGTTATGGGAACAAAACCAACGCGGGGGCGAGGCGCGATGGTCGTTATTGCCTGTGGAGGCATTGTACACAAAGCCTTACTGGGTGTATCTTGTTTCAAGAGGTAAACACTGATGAGCGCCCCCCTTATGCCTGATTCTACATCGCTGCGCCCCGCGTTTCCGCCCTACCTTGAGGCGCTCAATGAGGAACAGCGCGCGGCTGTGTTTCACTCCGGCAGGAGTCTGCTCATCCTCGCGGGTGCGGGTTCAGGGAAGACACGGGTTATTACCACCAAAATCGCGTACCTCATTCGGGAACAGGGCGTGGCGCCCCACACCATTCTGGCGGTTACGTTCACCAACAAGGCGGCGCGGGAAATGGCAGACCGGGCGCGGCTCATTGATGGGCGAGCAGGTTTCGCCATGCTACGCACGTTTCACTCGTTTGGGGCATGGTTCCTGCGGCAACACGGCTCACTTGCTGGGCTTGATTCAGGCTTTATCATTTATGATGACGATGATACCGCGTCCCTGCTTGGTGCGGTCATGGAAGGCTCGTCTCGGGGAGAGGTTCGGGAGGCGGCTCATCATATTGCGCGCGCCAAAGACTACTTCCTCTCGCCGGACGATCCAGAACTAACGCTCATTGATCACCGGAGCGAGTTCCGGCGAATCTACCGCAACTATGAGGAACGGCTTGCCAAAACCGGTAACGTAGACTTTGGCGATCTTATCAAAAAGCCCGTGGAGATACTCAGGAACAATCCGGTGATGGCTGAACGGTTCAGGGAGCGCTTCAGGGTAATCATGGTTGATGAGTATCAGGACGCCAATGTCGCGCAGTTTGAATTGCTCAAGGAAATGCGTGGCGAGGATACCTATGTTTGCGTGGTGGGTGATGATGACCAGTCCATCTACCGGTTTCGGGGCGCGGAGGTGCGGAACATTCTTGAGTTCCCGGAGCGTTTCGCTGATACGGATATTATCAGGCTGGAACGAAACTACCGCTCACTGGCTCCCATTCTGAGTGTCGCGGCCTCAGTGGTGGATCATAACGAGGGACGCATGGGGAAAACGTTGAGCGCCGTGCGTGGAACGGGTAAAAAGCCGGTGCTTGCCTTTCTGCCGAATCAGGATGAGGAGGTCATATTCTGTGCGGAGCTTATCGAAGAGGCGCGAGCCAAGCACAAGGCGGCTTATGCGGATTGGGCGATTCTGTACCGAACTAACGCGCAATCACTGGGCTTTGAAACTGAGTTCCTGCGTCGGCATATTCCATACCGTGTGGTTGGTTCGCTCAAGTTTTATGAGCGTGAGGAGATAAAGGATGCGCTGGCTTTGCTGGCCTTGCTCGTGAATCTTCGTGATGAAGTCGCGTTCTGTCGCGTGGTGAACAAGCCGGCGCGGGGTATTGGCGCGGTTACTGTGAAGCGCGTGGTGAACATGGCATTGGCTGAGGCGCTTGATTTTCGTACGGCTGCGGAGCGTCTCACGCCAAAGGTTTCAGCAAAGGCACGTTTAGGGTTTGAGGCGTTTTTCCACGCCCTTGAACAGGGGCGCGCCACGCTACTAGCCTCTGGCGGGACACGTGGCGCGGCGCTGGCTGAGGAGGCTGGAGTCGATGAGGCGGATAAGCCCACGAAAGTGCCCAGAAAACGGCATGGGACCCAAGGTTCACTTAAAAGCGCGCGTAAAAAGGAAGACCTGATCGCTGACCAGGGGCTTTCTGTGTGTGTGGTAACACTGCTTATGGAGTCAGGCATTGTCGAGTATCACCTGAACCACGACGAAATCGCTGGTAATCAGCGTGTCCACAACCTGCAAGAGCTGGCAAACGCCGCCAGTCTCTACCCCGGGACTGAAGCGGGGTTACTGGACTTTCTCGAACACATCGAACTGGATCGTTCTTTGGAAGACACTGATGTAAACGACCCGAACAAGGTTACGCTTATTACGTTACACAACACCAAAGGCTTGGAGTTCCGGCGGGTGATTATGACCGGCGTTGAGCAGGGCATCTTTCCGCGCGACGACAAGCGTAACGAGGAACTGGAAGAGGAGCGCCGTCTCTTTTATGTGGGTGCGACGCGGGCTATGGACCAGCTCTATCTCAGTACCTGCGCGATGCGCCGCATGTATGGCAATACCATGCCGATGTTTCCATCCGTGTTTCTCCATGAGATAGACCGCGAATACCTCCGCATCGTCGGGGATCCGCCTTATGTTTTCTCTGAAAAAGAGCGTGAATACTACGATGGGTATAGCTACTGAGTCGGCACGCAGCGCGTCTCTCCTCCGCCACCTGCCACCGGTACTCAGAGCGCGTGATTTTCGCCTTTATCTTGAGGGCAATCGCCGCGTAGTTGATCTCTGGCAAGACAACGGCGGTGCCATACTGGGTCATACTCCGCCAGCGGTGTTGCGCGAACTCAAGAACAGCGCTGAACGAGGCCTGTCCGCGCCGCTCCATCATTTTACCGAACACCGTTTCATCAAAGCGTTATCGAAACTTTTTCCGGGTAAGGCAATCAGGGTCTATAGCGATAACGCCTCCTTGTACCGCGCCCTTGCCACAGCCGGTATCCCCGCTGACACGTCCGTCATTGACCCGTCGGTGTCAGACACCAGTAGCGCTAAGCAAACCCACCTGTCGGTGTCAGACACTACCAGCGCTACGTCTGACACCACCGGCACAACCAACGCTAACGATACATTGGTGTCTGACACCGCCAGCGCTAACGATACCCATCTGTTCCGCTGGCGTCCCTTTCTGCCCTTTGCCTGTCCCGTCGGTGCGGTGTTACTGCCTATACTTCCCTGGCCCCTGTCTCCTGTGGCGCTTGTTTATGATGAGCCGTTAGCGTTACCGCCGTCAGACTACATTCCGCCGCTTATTCTCAGCGCCACGACGCGCGCTGTCTACGACCTCATCGCCGCCGCGTCAAAGCGGCAGGAGGTCTGCCATATACCATCCGGCAGCCTGTGGCAACAGCGCGGCGTCTATTGTTCGCTGACGCGCCGCTTGTCGAGCGCTGATTATGAGCGCCTTTTCCTGCGTTTCCTTGACGCGGGCTTCCTCTTGCCGCCAGATCAGGACCAGCCTCTCATACTGCCGACCGGCCTGTCGCATGGTGAAGCAGCCAAGCTGGACGCGGCGCTGTTAATGCAGAGCGACACATCAGCCTTAGCGGAATCGACGCATCAGCCTTAGTTCATGACCATGATCAGGCTTGGATCAGGATACCAATCAGTGCTGGATCATGCGGGTGAACAGACTCTTGCTGCAAGGCACTGTCAAACTCACGTTATCTACCATTCGACGGTGTTTGTTTGCGGCTTGGCGGTGCTAGATACCTTCGGTGGTGCCAGACACGTGTGGCTAGAAGGCGCTTTCCAGAAAAGCCGCCACACCATCTTCCGCGTTGGAAGCAACCACGAGGTCAGCGGACTTGCAGACCTGTTCTTTGGCATTGGCTGGCGCTACGGAATAGGCAACTTCGGAAAAGAGGGGGAGATCGCTCTCCTCGTCGCCAAACGCGATCACGTCTTGGGGACGAAGGTCGCGCTGTTTCATGGCAAGGCGCAGACCCGCGCCCTTGGAAACTCGCGCATCCATAACTTCCAGAAAAGTCCGCAGGGTACGCGCCACATAGATGCGGTTTCCAAAACGGTTTATCAGGTTCTGCCGTAACGTATCGTGGAGTTCCGGCTCAGAGAGGAACATACCCTTGATACATCCCGCAGGCGCCGCGGCAAGAGCTTCGCTGATATTGCCGATTAGGGCCTGAATACCAGTGTGCCTGAAGTACATAGCGGCCTCCTCAGTATTCCGCTCCGCCATGAGAAAGCCGTGAGGCTTGTCCTGCGTACCAGGGAAATAGACCTGATAGTACACGTCCATTGTTCGGGAAAGCTCGACGCAGTATTCAACCACGTCCTTCTCAAGCAGAGTCGCGCTCAGTACCGTACCCTGTGGCATATCGACCACCTGAGCCCCGTTAAAGTAGACCATCGGCCCAGTGGCTCCAATGGGCTTGCGGTACTTCTCCACAGCCTCAAGCGCCCGTCCAGTGCAGATGATCACCTGAATACCCCGCACGATGCATGCATGCAAGGCGCATACCATACGCTCACTCATAGTCGTGTCTGGCAACAGTACCGTGCCATCCAGATCAACAGCCAATGCCCTGATACGGGCTGGATCAAATGTTTTAATGATTTCCATGAAAAAAGCATACAGGAAAACACGGTTTAGCAACTATCTTGTAAGTATGTGGTCTAAAAAATATAGTGATAGAGGAAGCGAAGGCGCTTTCTCAAGGAGGAAGAAGTGGATAAGTCAGTTGCGGTGCAAGTTATCATAGCGCTTATTCCTATTGTTGGCATTGTCGTAGGGTCTATCGTGGTATTCTTCTATCTTTTATGGAACCACAAACGGAAAACCATGCTCATTGAGGCTGGGCTGTACTCACGGCCAACGTTTGACCTACTTTCGTTCAGCCTGCTTGCTGGTATCCTCCTCTTAAGTGTGGGTATCGCGCTCACTGTGGTATTTGCGGTGGCACTTGGGCTGAGTCTTGGCTTAATGGGCGGAATCATCCCTCTCGCCCTGGGTATTGGCTTGCTGGTTTACTACACAATAAAACGTAGCGACAGAAAGTTATGAGCAATCGGGACGATTTAGATGATCAGATGATCGTCGCTGAGGTCGTCTCAGGACAGAAAGAGTTGTTCCGGCTTCTCGTGAACCGGCATGAAAAAAAGGTGTATAGCATGGGTTTGAGCTTTTTTCATAACGTTGATGACGCTTCGGATTTCACCCAAGATGTTTTCTTAAAAGTGTATCGTAACCTTTCAAGTTTTGAGGGACGTTCCCGTTTTTCAACATGGCTCTACGCCATCGCTTATAACACGGCGGTGAACAATGTTACGCGGAAGCCAGATTCCCAGTACACAAGTCTCGCGGACGCTGAGGACATTACCGTAGACGCCGACACGCCGGAACGCCAGAGCCTGCGGCAAGCCTTACGCGCCTCTGTATGCGAGGCAGTGCGGGATCTGCCTGAACGATACCGGGTTTGCGTAGACCTTTTCTTCTTTTACGAGCGTACCTATCAGGAAATAGAAAGCATCACCGGCTATCCGGTGAACACGATTAAGTCCCATGTGTTTCGGGCAAAGAAACTCTTGCGGGAAAAACTGGCTGACCTTGTTGAAGGAGGGATTGAATAATGATATGCGATGAAGTGAGGAACAAAGTATACGAGACATTCGGGGAGCAGAATGTTCCGTTCCTACTCCGCATACGGATCATGACTCATCTTTGTTGCTGTGGTCGCTGCGCGAAAGAATACCGGAAACTCAGAACACTGACGCAAACGCTTACCCAGGATGACTTCTTTCCAGCCGTGCCTCTAAGTAATATTGACAATATTATGGGAGAGATTGAAAGGCTTGAAGAAGCTGAGATAAACAAAGAACATAACGTCGTCCCAGTATCCTTGCGGGGCTGGGTAATCATCGGCTTCATCATGCTTATATCCCTGTCAAGCCTGGTTTTCGGCATGGGTTTTATGAAGGTAGTCTCGACTCAGGGGCGCTCCTTCCTCCTGCCTGTGAGCCTTACTATTGGCTGTGTCGTAACCGGCTATGGCGCAATGTTCATCGGTAGCCATCTCAAGGAGCTTTCAGACCGCTTCCTGCGCTAAAACGCCAACGCCAGTTCAGGCTGTCTCATGGACAGCCTTCGACATGGCTTCATTCTGAGAGGATACGGAATACAGCCTCTTCAGAAGTGGCGCTTAGAATCTCCGCCCGCTTATCCGAACTCTTGAATAAGAGGCTCACTTCCGCCAGAAACTGGAGATGAGGGCCGGTCTTCTCTACCGGGGAAAGCGTCAAAATGAATATCCGGCAGGGCTGATGGTCGAGTGCGTCGAATTCAACCGGTGTATCGGAAATCCCGATACACGCAACAAGATCATGGATCGTCTGACTCTTCCCATGAGGTATAGCGATACCATGCTTCATACCGGTTGACATCTTCTTCTCCCGTTCCATGATTGCCGCAAGAGCCTCCGCACGTTTCTCAACTTTGCCCGCAGCCACGAGTATATCAAGCATCTCATTGATGATAGCTTCTTTGGTGGTTCCCTTGAGGTGGAGACTGATCGTTTCTTTTGAAAGTACTGTCTTAAGGTTCATAATAAAAAAGTGTAGTTCCTAACCTTTAAAAAGTCAACTTAAAAAGTACTTCTCACCACAAGTTCACCGATTCCCCTTGTCATGTTTTTTCTACTATGATGAGAATACATTCTTAATCATCAACGAGGGCGATATGCTTAAAAGAGCTGACTACATTTCCGATCCTGAGTGGAATCGGTTTCTTGACTTCTCACGGGACCTTGAAACACCCTGCATCGTGATCAATCCATACACTGTTAAGCGTAACTACATACAGTTGCGAGACCTCTTTCCTTATGCGCAGATATACTACGCGGTCAAGGCAAATCCTGATCCCACGGTACTCTCTCTGCTTGCCAATATGGGTTCCAGTTTCGATATCGCGTCCCGCTATGAGCTGGACATGACGCTGGCTCTGGGCGTTGAACCAGACCGGCTTTCCTATGGAAATACCATTAAGAAGGTTAAGGACATCGCTTACTTTTACGAAAAAGGCGTACGTCTGTTTGCCACAGATAGCAAGGAGGACTTACGGCATATCGCGGCAAACGCACCCGCCTCCCGCGTCTATGTCCGTCTGCTCGTGGAAAACTCCACAACAGCGGACTGGCCATTGTCTCGCAAGTTCGGGTGCCACCCGGATATGGCCTACGAACTCCTCATCATGGCGCGAGACCTAGGCCTGACGCCCTACGGCATTTCCTTCCACGTCGGAAGCCAGCAACGCGACATCGGCCAGTGGGATGAAGCCATTGCCAGAACAAAGTACCTGTTCTCCGCACTGGAGGAGGACGAGGATATCAAGCTCTCCATGATTAACATGGGCGGCGGCTTCCCCGCGCCATACCGTGAGCCGGCAAACACACTCGCCGACTACGCAACTGAAATCAACCGCTACCTCACAGACGACTTTGGCGACGAACTGCCGCTCATTATACTTGAGCCAGGAAGATCCCTGGTGGGAAACAGCGGCATACTCGTAAGCGAAGTGGTGCTGGTTTCACGCAAGAACAACACAGCCCTGAACCGCTGGATATACCTTGATGCCGGCAAGTTCAACGGACTTATCGAAACCTTCGACGAATCCATCAAGTACCCCATTGTTACCAGCAAGGACATGCCGGGCGCAAAGGAAGCCGAAGTGATTCTCGCGGGACCAACTTGCGACAGCATGGATATTCTTTACGAGAAGTACAAATACCGCCTGCCGATTGACCTCAAGACCGGTGAACGCATCTACTTTTTATCCGCCGGCGCGTATACCGCAAGCTATGCGGCAGTTGGCTTCAATGGCTTCCCGCCCATCAAAACGTACATCATGCCCTGCGATACCTAGCGATTCGGGACGCCAGTGTTTTGCCTGATCAGGCTGATTCCAGCAACCAGCAGGAGCGGGAACAGTGTCGCAAGCAGAAGCCCGCTGTTCAGCGTAGTCTCGCCCATCACAAGCCCCACCAGGCCGGGACCCAGGGCGCAACCCGCGTCGCCGGCCAGGGCGAGAATGGCGAACATGGCTGTCCCTCCCAAGGGAAACACCCGCGATGTCATACTAAAGATGCCTGGCCACAAGACCCCAACGCTTAAACCGCAGAGGGCGCAGCCAGCCAGAGACAGAAGCGGAAAGGGCGAAAACACAGTAATAAGATAGCTTATGGCGCAGAGCAAGCCGGCCATAAGCAGGATTCGCTTAATCCTTATTTCTTCTTTCTGGGAACCAAAGTAGACTCTGGATAGACCCATCAGAGCAGCAAAGGCGCACGGACCAAGCAGGTCGCCCATAGTCTTAGAAACCTTTAAGCCCGCTTCCGCGAAAAACGAAGCCCATTGACAGAGCGCCTGCTCAGTAGCTCCGGCGCAGACCATCAGTAAAAGAAAGATAAGGAAGATTTTTTTGGTAAACAGGGTACGGAGCGGAACCACAGCGGCGCTGTCTTCCACAAGCCGCCATAGAGGAACGCGGGTAAACAGGAGCGCGTTGCCTAGGGGCAGCAAAGCCCAAAGCATAGGAAGGTAGCGCCAATGTTCAATGCCAATAAACCCAAAGTAGGCGCTTGACAGCAAGACCACCGCAACAAAACCCCAACAGTAGAACGAGTGCAGGAGACTCATAGCCGCGCTTTTGTTGGAGGTCGGCAGGGCTTCCACAATGGGACTGATGATCACTTCGAGAAGCCCGCCGCCCAAGGCGTTAATGATGACCGCGATAAGCAAGCCCCAGTACGGAACCGGCAGTACAAAGGGCAGGATGCCCATTGCGAAAAGTCCTGCGCCGCAAAACACGCCCGCGCTCACCGCTGCTCTCCGGTATCCAATCCGGTCAATAAAACGCGCCGCTGCCAAGTCCAACAGCAGTTGTGTCCCGAAATTCAGCGATGTCAGCAGCGCTAACTTGCCAACGCTTATATCAAACTGCCGCTGAAAGGTAAGAAACAGCAAGGGGGCCAGATTATTCACAATGGCCTGACTCACATACCCCAAGTAACAGGCTGTCAGGGTATGCCGGTAGCTCAGTTCTTTCATGGGGAAATCATACTGGTATATGGCAAATGTTGCGAGTCTTCCACTAACAGCACCTGCGTCTCTGGCACCCACGTCTCTGACCCCACCGTCTGACACCGATACCCCGAGCGGGGAAGAGCGGCTTCCCTGTGCGGGGAAGAGCGGCTTCCCTGTGCGGGGAAGAGCGGCTTCCCTGTGCGGGGAAGAGCGGCTTCCCGATCGTGAGCTATTCAGTGTAACAAACCTGAACGGGGAAGAGCGGCTTCCCGATCGTGAGCTATTCAGTGTAACAAACCTGAACGGGAGTCCGATTCAAAAACCTTATTCTTTACCCCATGAAGAGCTTTGGTATATACTACACTCATGAAACTGAGCTTGACCTTTCTGGATTCACTTCTCTATGCGTTGGGATTTTTCGTGAGGATACTGAGAGGGGTTGGCTACTTTGTGATACGGGGTCAGGCGTCTTTCAAGATTCTCATCATGCAGATTCTTTTTACCTTTGTAGAGGCTGTGGGCATCGGTTGTTTGATGGCGCTTGGTCTCGGAGCGACTATCAACATTCTGTTCATACCTCTGTTTACTAGCGTTTCTCAGCAAAGCTTCATTTACACCATACTCATCGCCATCATCACCCGTGAGCTGGGACCAATCCTCACGGCCATCATCATCAGCGCCCGCTCCGCCACTGCTATTGCCACAGAAATGGCTGGCATGGTCATCTCTCATGAGATTGAGGCGTATATCTCGATTGGCGTTGACCCTATTGAACACCTTGCCGTACCTCGCTTCCTTGGGGTTACTATTTCTATGATTCTCTTAAACTTCTCCTTCTCCATCTTTGGGCTTGCCGGTTCCTTCTTTGTAGCCCAGTTCTTTAATCCAATGCCGCCATCGCTCTACTTCGGGAACATACTGCAAGACCTTAGCCTTCTTGACCTTATCATTTCCTTTGTCAAAAGTCTTATTTCCGGTATGCTTATCTCAACGGTAGCTATCATGCATGGGTTGGCGGCGGAACATGCAAGTACCGAGATACCTATTGCCGGACTACGTGCCGTCAGTTCGGCCCTTGTCATATCTATCACCGTACAAAGCGTGATATCGGTTCTGTATTATCTGTTTTTGTTGTAGGGAACGGGTATGGGAATAATCATTGAACTGCAAAACGTGAGTTTCGTTGCGGAGGGGCATGATATTGTAAAAAGTCTGTCTTACCAGTTTGAGGAGGGAAAAGCTACGGCTATGGTAGGCCCGCCTGGTGCTGGGAAAAGCACGATACTCAAGCTGGCTGCTGGTGTGCTGGTACCGACGCGGGGAACGGTATACTTTCAGCATGAGGATATTGCGCTTATGAACCGTAAGCAGACCCTTAGCTTCCGTAGACAGGCTGCCGTTATGTTTCAGGACTCGGCGCTCTGGGCAAATCAAAGCCTGTATCAGAACATGGAACTGCCCCTGCGAATACACTTTCCCCAGATGCCGAAATCAGAACGAGATCGGCGTATCAAGGAGGTGCTTGTCGAGGTTGGTTATCGAAAAGACCCTACGGTGCGTCCTTCAAAGCTGTCTATGGGAGAGCAGAAGCTCATTGCTTTCGCACGTACTATGCTTTGCCGGCCTGTCCTGCTCTTTCTGGATGAATGGACTGAATCGCTTGATGAGAGCGCGACGCAGCGCCTGATAAACATAGTGAAAGCGCATAAGGACGAGAGGCATACCATCATTTTTGTCAGCCACGACTTCAGACTCATCAGGCATCTGGCTGATTATGTGCTTATGATTGTGGATGGCGTTCTTAGCATGAAACTTACCGGAGCGCAGCTTGCTTCGGATATAGAGCTTGCTCAATACATTGAAAAGGGGATTAGTTCATGAAATTCACGATTCGCTACGCCGACCGGATCGTCGGCCTTTCCATTGTCGCCTCTCTGGTGATTCTTGTGGCGGTAATCTTTTTGCTTGGCTTAAATCAACGCTGGTTCGCCAAAGATTATTACTTCACCGCCTATCTTGATACTGCCTCTGGCATAAGCGAAAACATGGCGATTCAGTACAAGGGCTTCACCTTTGGGAAGGTAAAGTCGATACGGCTCACCGATGACGACCGCGTGGAGCTGCGTTTTTTCATCTACGATGCCTATATCGAGTGGATCAAGGCTGGCACTCTGATCTCGCTTGACGTATCTCCCATATCGGTTCTGGGGAGTTCCTTTTTGATATATCCGGGTAAGGGGGCGGGTCCGCACCTTGAGGAGAACACGGAGATTTACACGGTTACCTCTGTCGAAGGCAAGCGGCTCATTGCCCAAGGACTGGCGAATGTGCCGGAACGAAGCGACAGCATCAGCCAGCTTATAGCGCAGGTGGGAACGCTTCTGGCCGAGCTTAACGGAATCTCGGCTACAGCCAACGTCGCCCTTAAAGGCGCGGCAGACGGTCAGCCCGATGCCAGCACGGAGCTGGGGCGGCTTCTGGGTGGCGTGGAAGAGACGCTTGCTACGGTGAGCGGTCTGCCTGAAACCATCCCCAGTATCGTTGACACGGAACTGGAAAAGGCGCTGGGTGAGATACGCCCTCTGCTTGCCAATGTTAAGGCGCTCACCGGCAGAATTGCCGACGAGGGTCTGGTTCCGGCAGTGCTGGACAAGCAGGGTGATGTATACGCAAGCATTGCGGCATCGCTTGATTCTGTTTCCGGCGTGCTTGCCGACCTGAACAGAGTTAGCGACAGGCTCCCCTCACAAACAGCGGTTCTGCTGAGTGAAGTACAGGGAACGCTCAAGGATGTTGAAGATGTGTTAAGCGGCGTGAAGAATAACCCGCTTCTGCGAGGCGGCATTCCCGATAGGGTGCAGTCCAAACCGACCGGTACCAGTCTGCGCGGCAATATTGGTTTCTAGCGAAAGAGGAGGCGGAGTATGAGTGCTAAAGGCGTGCGGTGTATGGGGTTTTGTTTATGGGTAACGCTTTTTGCGTGTGCCTTTGCCGCCTGTTCTTCGGTCCCGAAACGGCCTGTGGAGTTGTTCACGGTTCGCAATGTGGCGGAAACGCAGCTTGATCTTGCCAATCACGAGATGGATCAGGGGAATTTTGAAAGAGCGTTACACATGCTCGACGAGGCGAAGCGCCTAGCAATCAGCGTTGATGATCCCAGTCTCCTTATTCGGGAGCTGTTTGCCCGTGGGAATGTAGTCTACTATCTAGGCGATGAGGCTGGGGCCATGCTCCTGTGGGAAGACGCTCGCATTGAGGCCGAACATGCTGGGGAAATCGAACTGGCGGCAATGGCGCGTATCTATCTGGAGCGTGGCCGGCTCCTGAGCGGGGCTGATGCCGAAGACGTGCGGCTTGCGGTCAGTCGGGAACTGAGCGTTATCAGGAAGGACAAGCTCTTCCTTGCCCAGGGCTGGACCGTGATTGGTCTTGCGGAAAAGGAAAACGGTCGTTTTCTTGAGGCTGAAGACGCGCTCAAGAAGTCGCTCGATATTCATCAGCAAGGCAACTACCTTGAGGCCGCTGGCGGCGACTGGTATCTCATTGCCTCGGTACGTTCCGTCGTGGGCAACTATGACGCGGCCATTGAAGCCCTTGCCTTCGCAATAGCCTTTGACCGCCATGCTGAAAACTCCTACGGCCTGGGCATGGACTGGCGCGCTGCTGGCGATGTGTACAAAAAAGCTGGCGATCTGGCCGCGGCGCAAAACGCCTATCAGCGTTCCCTTGCGATTTTCAACGCCATTGGTCTTGAACAGGAAGCCGCCGTAAGCGGAGCGCGCTTGACCGAGCCGTGATCCCTACACCGTCTCCTTCAGAGACTGAAGATGTTCCAGCACTGATTGCCCTGAAGACAGCAGGGACGTGGATTCATCCTTGATCTTAAGAATGAGCTTGTTCACCTCATTCAGATCCTTGACCACCTGTAAACCCTTGGAGCTCTGAATCTCCACCGCGTCCTTGATGGTCATCTCCTCATGATTAACCGCCTCCACTAGGGAAACGATGGTATCAAATTGTTCCTGCGCCCGGGCTGAGGACTGAGTAGAATTGATTATCAGGTTTTTTATACTTTTGAGACTCTTGGTGATCTCCTCTGCCTGATGCCCTGAACTGTCTGCTAGTTTCCGTATCTCTCCAGCAACCACCGCGAAACCCTTTCCTATTGCGTCTCCCGCATGGGCCGCTTCGATGGCGGCGTTCATCCCCAGAATGCTGGTCTGTTCCGCAATGTCCCCTATTATATTACAGGCCGTGATGAGGACGTCAGACTGGACAGCCACTTGGTTGATAAGTTCTCCAATCTCAAGGATACAGTTCTTGCCCTGCTGGGATGACTCATTCAGTTTCAGCACTGTTTGGGCATTGTGTTCCAGAGTCTTCTGGATGGAGTGGATATGCTGCACAATCTCTTCAATTACGGCGGAAGAACTCAGTACCGAAGCAGCGGTCTCGCTGATATGGCCGGAGAGAGAACCAATGCCGTCGACGCTCTGATTCATCTCATGGAGGCTATGCCCGTAGATTTCGTTAATCGACCTGGACAGTTCCGCCTTATGCTGTTCGTTGGTGATACGCTTTTCAATCTCGATAAAATGCCTGCAGTTTTCAGGTTTGTTGAGACCATTAATAATAGCCACTACCATTTGCTCGCACGTTGAATAGCCACAGGAACCGCAGTCGAGCATATCCTTCTCACTTCGCTTGTACATTTTTCGGTGAGTATCTTCGATCTCCTTCTTGGAGGGAAATTTGACGATGGACTTAAAAATGGGTGAACGGTCAGTATAGGAACGCTTGTAAAGCTCCTCTTCCCAGTATTTGTTAATGTATTTTTCCAGTTTCTTCCGGCCAAAATACCTTACAAAAGGCTGCTTGAGCCTCTCCTGACTCACGTACTGTTCCCGCGCCGCCTGATGCCGTTTTTCGACGGTCAATTCCACCTCGTCGATGTGTTTCGCCCAGTTCGAGGTAGCCGGACCCCCGTTACAGCCCATCCGGCAGTTCAGGCAGTCCACCAGCACGTATACCGGAGCTTTTTTCTTGGAAATGGCCTCTCCCAGGTGGGCTAGATAATGATAAACCTCTGGGGAACCTTCTATCTTACGGGTATGGCTGGTGATGTTCTTGTCGTAGCGCTCCACCGTCCGCATCAGCCCACCGGGAGTGGAAAAAAGCACTGCCCGTTCCGCCGGAGGATTGTCGTAGGAAACCTCCGCGTACCGTCCAATGCTATCCTTCGTATCCGAAAGATACCGCTCGATAGACTTAATGGTTACGTTGTAATCCCCCACACCAACCACATCAAACTCCCTCCGCTTGGAATAACAGGGGGATATGACCGCGATCTTGTAACCATTGTATTGAGGATAAAAACGACGGATCATCTTCATGGTGTGGACCATGGGACTATCAGCCGGCGCCAAATAGGGAATGAGTTCCGGTCGGTACATTTCAATGAACGAGACAAGGGTGGGACAGGGCTGGGCGATGATAATAGCGGGCTTTTTCTTCTTCTGGTATTCAAGATAGGATTTAACCGTCAACTCCGCACCAAAGCTCACATCAAAGATCGCCTGAATCCCCAGTTTTTTCAGGAACCCATTGAACTTAAGGAATTGTCCATCAAAACTTGCGGCAATGGCCGGGGCTACAATGGCTACCATTTTGATCCCCGCTTTGAGGTCTTGCATAAACGCATCGAAGTCATCCAGGCCAACCCTTGCTCCCTGGTGGCAGACGCGAATACACTCACCGCATCCAATACAGAGATCGCTGTTATAGTCAACCGTCTGACCGGAACCGTTATTGCACATCTTCACCGGACAAACATAGATGCAGCGATGGCAATTAACGCACTTTTCACTGATTATCTTAATAATCGGACGCAATCCCTTATCGTTCATAAACAAAATCCTCCATGTAAGATTCTTTTACTGTATAAGATTCTGCTACCATAAAAAAATCCTGTCAAGTAATTTCATTATAACTCAGGACTTTCACATCTATCATCACCCATCCCCAAGAATCGCGCTGAATCAACCGTAACGCCCGGAAATGAAACAAGAAGAACGGAATTTTGCGCCTCAAGCAGCTCGATCTGATACTTCGCACTGTGAACAGAGCGGAGATTTATCAAAACAACGGGACTGGAAAGAAGGTTTCCCTTGAGCCTTTGACTGGATCATAAACCATGGCCGTCTTGTCCACAGAGATTTATTCAAAACCCGAATATATCGCCGGAACCAAGGCATTATCGAAGTAGTCCTTGAACAGCTCGCCGCAGCTCATGGAGACTTTTGACGCGGCACCTTGTCCGCTACTTGATTCATGTGTTTCCTTCTCTATATATTAGCTAAAATTGTCATAAAGCGAGGATTACACTTACATGATTCGAGGTGGAGATATTGTTAAAGGCACCTGTCTTTTGCAGAAAGGTCAGCCTTATCTGGTGATTGAGCGTGAGTTTCACAATCCGGGGAAAGGAACCGCCATAGCGCGGATAAAAATGAAGAGTATCAAAGATGGCGCGGTGCTTACCCTCACCATTCCTACCCAGCAGGAGGTTGAGGACGCGACTGTGGATACTCACAACTGCCAGTATCAGTACGCTGATCAGGATAATTATCATTTTATGGATAACGAATCCTATGATCAGTATGAAGTACCTGTTTCCGACATGGAGGACAAAAAGGTTTACCTCCAGGAAAACCAGACTTACGAGCTTACTATTTGGGAAGGTAAGGTTATTGACATCAAGATTCCCTACAAAATGGCGTTCACGGTTGCTGAAAGTGAGAACTATGTGAGAGGCGACACAGTTTCTGGCGCGACCAAGCCGGTTACCACCGAGACAGGCCTTACGGTCAGAGTTCCGCTCTTCATCAAGCAGGGCGAGAAGATTCTGGTTAACACCGAGACCAACGAGTACGTTGAACGAGTCAACGGCTAAGGCTGGCAATGCCGGCAGAACTGCTATCGCTCGTCGAGGCTTACCAAACCAACAAAGCTGAGTTTGCATTCCGGGACAGGGCATTTACCTTTGCCCTGTCCCATGGCCTGTTTAGTTCAGCCCATATCGATACTGGAACCCGCTCTCTGCTTAAAGTTTTATCCCAAAAGTTAGACCAGCTTGCGCGTAACGGAGAGCCAATGCCTCAAACGGTTCTGGACGCGGGTTGCGGCGTTGGCGTCATCGGAATCTGCGCGGCAAGCGCCTTGCCTCCCAATGCCCACGTCCGCTGCCAAGACCGCGATGAGCTTGCCCGCGTTTTTACCAGCTTTAACGCTGAGAAAAACCATATCCCGCAGCCGCTCCTTTCCGCCCACGCCGAACCGCTGTTGGCTGGGCCGGATGACGCGCAATGGGACATCATTCTCTCCAACATTCCGGCAAAGGCCGGCAAGCCGGTACTGGAAGACTTTGTTGACCAGTCAATCGTTCTGCTTGCGCCCAAAGGCTGGGTGTTGATTGTGGTGATTAACCCACTGGCGAGTTTTTTCCGTACCCGCGTTTGTCAGGTCGGGACACTGCTGTATGACGAGACCGGCGCAAGCCACACGGTGCTGATGTACGGCCGGTCTGCTGACGCAGCATCTGTTACCCCTGCGCCGCGCCATGGCGATTTCTGGCAAAGCCATCCTATGTATCGCCGAAACAGCGACGTGTACCTTATGGAAGATGTGTCGTATACACTGGATACCATACACGGGGTCGCGGACTTTGACACGCCGAGCAAGGCAGCGCGAGTCGCGGCCAAACTCATGCGCCGCTTAAAGCACCCGCCGTTTTCAAGCCTGCTTATCCATGAGCCGAATCAGGGGCATTTTGCGGTATGGCTGGCGCGTTTTGAACAATGGTCTGCTGCTAACGCGCCGCGAATAACGCTTTCAGGCCGTAATGTTCTGGCTCTGGAAGTAAGCCGCCACAACCTCAGCCCTTTCGCGGTGGACGTGGTTCCGGCGCTCGATCTATTGCCGCGAATTGCAGCGGCTGACGGGCGCTCCGGCTTCGGCGTCATTATTGCTTTTCCTGAACTAGTTCCACGCACTGACACGCTGGCAGCACTGTGGGAAGGCATTGCCGCCCTGCTTGCCCCGAACGGCATGGCGCTTATCGCGCTGAATTCTTCTGGTGCAGAACGTTTTGATCGCCGCAAGCCAAAGCAATTCCAGCGCGTGGGCAAGATCAAACACGGAGGCTTCCGCGCGTTGGCGTATCAAAACATGTACAGAACATGACGCCTGCCTCAATCACCGAGCCGCGTGTAGGTCTCGTACTCAGCCGCCACTTCAGGATCGCGGGTCTTATCAAGAAGGCTCACAATCACCGTAACAAGGAGACACACAGCAAAGCCGGGAAGTATCTCGTACAGATCGAAAATACCGCCAGACAAGGGCTTCCAAACTATGACCGTGATGCCCCCGGCGATAAGTCCAGCGAGTGCGCCGTTCCTGCTTGTTTTCTTCCAGAAAAGCGCGAGTAGCACCAGCGGTCCAAAGGTCGCGCCAAAACCCGCCCAGGCGTAACTCACCAGACCAAAGATGGAGCTGTCAGGATTACGGGCAATGAGAAAGGCAATGGCCGCAACCGCAAACACGGTAACGCGGCTGATGCGTAACATCTGTTTTTCGCCCGCGTCTTTTTTGATAAAGCTGAAATAAATATCGCGGGAGAACGCAGAGGCCGCCACGAGAAGCTGGGAATCCGCGCTACTCATGGCCGCGGCGAGTATACCGCAGAGGAAAATGCCGCCGATAAAGGCCGGATACATCTTCAGAATAGTACGAATGAACACCGTATCCTCGGTTCCGGCGCTCAATACCTCCGGCAGCAGGTAGGCTTTGCCAAACGCGCCAACCAGAAGCGTGGTGATAAACGCGATAATCACCCAGACCATGGCAATCTTGCGCGACACCTTCACATCATGGTTGGAACGCAGACCCATGAAACGTATGAGTATGTGCGGCATCCCAAAGTATCCAAGCCCCCACGCAAGGGCTGAGATGATCTCCATAAAACCAAACGTATCATCAGGCCCGCTCACAAATGGATTGAGGAATTGCGCGCCAAATTCTGACACCTGTTGAATAGCCGCACCCGGACCGCCAAGCGCCACCATGCCAATGCAGGTAGTAACAACCAGGGCGACAAACATGAGCGAGCCTTGAATAAAGTCTGTGGCGCATACAGCGAGATAGCCGCCGGCAAGGGTGTACGCGAGTATGACGGCAATGCCGAGAAGCAGGGCTGGAAGATAGGGAATGCCAAACACTGAGTTAAAAAGTTTCGCACAGGCTACAAAACCTGACGCCGTATAAATCGTGAAGAAGATTAGAATAAAAATGACTGACACCAGTGAGATGAGGCGCGATTTATCTTTGAAACGATTAGTGAAGAATTCCGGTATGGTGATGGAATCGTTACTGTGTATCGAGTATTTGCGCAGCCGCTTTGCGACAAAGAGCCAATTCAGGTAGGTGCCGATGATCAGTCCCACCGCGGTCCAGAAAGCTTCTTTCATGCCCGTGAGGTAAGCGACACCCGGAAGCCCCATGAGCAGCCACCCTGACATATCAGACGCCTCCGCGCTGAGTGCGGTCATCCACGGGCCAACCTTGCGCGAGCCGAGAAAAAAGGCCGCGGCGCTCGTATTACTCTTCACATATCGCCATCCAATCACCACCATGACGGTGAGATAGCAGACAAACGCCGCCATAATACCAACTATTCTTATATCCACGTTATGAATCCTCCTGCAGCACACTCTAACAAGGTGTAAAATCAACGTCAAGCATATATATACAGAAAGCTTGTATATATATGCATCGTGAGCAGGTTCCCAGCCTGATCGGAGTGATTCCCAACAAGGGAACCGAGATGTTCCTAACATAGAAACCGAAGTGTTCCTAACAAGGGAACC
>JAITIX010000107.1 GCA_031279205.1 Treponema sp.
GTGTCTGGGCTTACGCCAAAAGTGTCTGGCACCGACCTTGTGGCACCGCTACACGTGTCTGGGCTTACGCCAAAGTGTCTGGCACTGCTACCGTGTCTGGGCTTACGCCAAAGTGTCTGGCACCGCTACACGTGTCTGGGGCTCGCCAAAGTGTCTGGCACCGCTACACGTGTCTGTAGATTTGCTACTGGGGCAGAATGATCGCGTTCACCGTAACGCCACGCTCGGCAACAGCCGCATCAACCATGTCTTTTGATACCGAGCCGCGCTGCCGCGGGTGCGGTGGGGCGTCGCCAATGAGAATGATGTGGCGCGCCTCGCTTGTCCATGACAGCTTCACCGCGCTGTCATAAAGCGCCTCATAGACCGCTTCAGGAATGTCCTTGCCGCCACCCACGCTAATTGCTTTTAGTCTGGTCTGAAACTGATCTATGCTGCTGCTAAAAGGAAGTACACGGGTAACATAGGCGTCATAGTAGTCCTTATATAGCACCAGACCAACACGGAAACTTGGATACGCGGGCAGTATCTCTTTGAGAAGAGCTGGAAGCGTATTCTGAATCGCAGCGATCTCATCACGCATACTGCCGGTGGTATCAAGACAGACGACCAGATCAAGGGTCTTTCCCTGTTCTGGCGCAAGAATGTCAATGATTTTACCCACAAGGTCCTCCGCGCCCCGGGACCACACGAGCGCCCCCTTACCCACGCCGGCTATCTCGGTAAAGGCATCAATTGTATCCTTCATGTAGTTGCCTTCAGGGGGACCTTCAAGCGGTTTCTGGGTTACCTTGAGGACAAAGGGGTTGTCCTTGAAGTCTCGACGATAGTCGGCGTAGGGCAGGACAAAGCTACGGATGTTGAAGTAAGTCCCGTCAACCACATAGATTTCTCCATGACGGGTGTACTCATAGCCATAGTTGAGAAGATAGGGGATGTAGATATGAAAGGCTTCCCCGAATTCGGGATGCGGTTCTGGCGTGGAATCAATGAGGGAAAAGATGCCATTGACCGGAACGCCGTCGATGAGCCGTATCTCGTCGCCGTTGGTTGGGTTCCAGTCCGCTACTCGGTAGGCGTAGTTCGGCTCCGCGAGGGCCGGATCGCGGGTAGTTTCAGTGATCAGTACCGAGCCGATGTCAGGCTTCTTTCTTATAAAAAGGTGAAAGCCGCCATCAACCCCCTGCTCTATTCTGAGGTCTTCCTGAACTATTGATAAGTCCCGCTCTGTGGTCTGGCTGAAAAGTAGCACTGCCAGACATAAGTAGAGGAGCATGACTAGGATAACACATTTTCGCGCCATGATTTCATTATCGGAAGTAAGTGGCTCTGAGTCTTTGGTAGCGGGTTATTTTGGCCTTACTCACAGAGGCCGCGAATGAAACGCGTTACTTTGGGAAAATGCTGAGGAGTGAGATGGGGGTGCGTGTCATCGGGGCTGTTGAGGCGGCGCCATGTTTGCGGGATAAGGGATTTCTCTAGACTTGCAGGGGCATCGTGCCTGAAAAGGGCGTCGATATACACCGGCGCGTTTCTGAGCAGCGCGGCAAAGGCGGCGGCTTCGTTGGCTGGCAAGACCGTGATGGTCTGAGCAGCAAGACCAGCGCGTAAAAAACCAGCGTCATCGGAAAATGGGGTTGGTATGAGGTAAACTCGCTCAATGTGAAGGCGGCGTGTGGTTTCAAGCGCACGGGAACGTAGCTGCCTTAACAGTATTCGCGTCCGCGCCCCGCCAGCGCGGTTTTCGTTTTTCAGAAGGTACTCCGCCGTGGTGGAGATGATGAATGTGTCTCCACTGCCGCAGGCGTCAAAGATGAAAACCTTGGGACGCCCCAGCCCGGATGCGATCAGTTTCTTTGCCAGCGAGTACGAACCCTGGTCAATGAGACGCTCGCCGTGAACCAGTTCCTCTTTATCCGTGAAGATGATGAGCCAGCCATTGATGCGTTCCCGTCGCAGGCTGATGGCCGCATCAAGCAGTTCAAAAACAGCGGCGCTGTTGTCATTTGCCCCGGGACTGCCAATAACACGGTCATAATGGGCGACCAGTATGACCGCGCTGTTGACGCAGGCGTGGGACACATTACCCGGGGCGAGCAGAAAATGCCGATTCCCGCAGATACTGATTACTTCATGGCTCAGGCGCAGTTTCTCAAGAAGCGTTTTCAGCATGAGGTAGCGATCTGCATCTGGCACGAGGAACGCCTCAAAAGATTGATTAAGCGCCTGAGCGCTGAACTGAGTGAACTGCACAGCGGGAATCACGTTTCTGGAACCGGCTCACACGCTAATGCGGCCTATCCGATGGACGCTTAAAGAGGCGCTCAAACCAAGCACCGACGAAGCGCAGAAAGCGACCCCGGCTCTGACCATATTTCACTGTAAAGTCTTTGGCAGCCTCTGACGCGGCATAGTCTACGCCATACTTCTTCTTCAGAAAGTCCCAATGCTTAACAATCCAGACATAGAGATCGCTGGGACTGTTACCTGGAAAGTTAAGCTCAATCCATTCATCCTTGATGATCTTGATGATGGGCGCGTACACGTTTGTATACCAGGACCTCAGGGCGTCATCAAAAGAAAGCTTCACCTCCTTTCCCTCATCAAGGTAGTATTTGTGTACCAGTATGTGGTTATAGATCACGTCATAGCGTCCCGGCTCAGAGAAGTCCAACTCATTGTCACCAGTGAGTTCACCGAAGCGGGTCTTTTCGTAAAACAGGTCCTTCTCATATTTGATGAGACTCTTCCGTAGATCATCGGCGGTCATTGACGGGTCAATGGGTATCTCACTGGAAAGGCTGACAACCTCAGCATCAATGACTTCACCGCCCTGAGTGCGGGCTACGGAAACACGGTGGTTTCCGTCTCGTACAAAGTAGACCCCGCCTATCTCATAAAGCTGAATTGGGGGAAGTACCACGTCCTGGAGACGCGCCTGATCCACCTTCTGCCAGCGGCTGCGGATATGCTCGACCCTGGGCAGAAAGTGCTTGTTGAAATCGTGATACCGTCCCTCGCTTCCCACGATATGGTTAAGAGGCACGATCTGCATACCCTGATACGACTGGTTCTTGGGTTTCAGAATTTCTTTCACATCGCTGAATGATAGGAGATTATCCTTATCAACATTCATGAAATGCTGAATCCGTGAAAATATAGCCCGATTCCTTGCCCGATTGAAATCCTCGCTTGATTGAAAGACTACGCCGCTAACATTTTCTTCATCATTCATTTGTTCCTCCTGCTTAGAGAATATCTATAATAGGGACGCCGCTGGCGCCTCTTCCTCATCCTCATTGGTATTGATCACAAAATGACTATAGGCATTAATCACCTGCGTTTCTTCGTAACGGGTTACCCGAACCTCAGATAGATCGTAGAGATGGATATGCCCATGAATAAGATACTTAGGCTTAAAGACCCGCATGAACCAGAGGAATGACTTAAAACCCCAGTGGCACTTATCTTCTTTATCATGAATCCCCTTGGGCGAAGCGTGGGTAACAAGGATATCCAGATAGCGGCCTCGAAAGAGTCGGTTAAAGAGCAGGCGCGGGATAAGTTTGATGATTTCGAGGTACATCTGGAAATCAGTGTACTGGTTTTCCCCCGGTCTATACCGCATGGAACCGCCCAGACCAGCAACGAGTATGCCATTTTCAACACAAGTGCGCGAACCAATGTGTATAGCGCCGGTGGTGGGTAAAGGGTCCGACTCTTCAAAGAGATGGACTGGCGCCGAGGGCAGAGCGCGTCCCTTATAGAGCGCGAAATCCTTGAGATCATGGTTGCCAAATACAAAAAGCAACGGCTTGTTAAGGCTTGACACAATAAAGTCAAGATAATCCAGAGGAAGATCCCCGGCGCTTATCACAAAGTCAACATCGCCAAACCGCTCCTTGATGGAGCTGGTATACACGAGCGGATCAATGTGATCTGATATACAAAGTATTTTCATCGTATTTTATCACGTTTGCTGATACAGCCTAATAGCTTTAACACGTTATGTCAAATAGGAGAAGAAGTAATGCTTGAACTGAAAGGGGTGAAGAAAAGTTTTGACAGCTTCACGCTGGACATTGATCTGGAAGTAGTGGATGGGGAAACGCTGGCGCTGGTTGGGCCTTCGGGATGCGGGAAGACCACAGTGCTAAACCTCATCGCGGGACTTGCCGAGGCGCAGGCAGGCAAGATACTTATTGACGGAGAGAACATCGGCACGTTAGCGCCCTGGAAACGGCGGATATCAATGGTGTTTCAGGACATTGCCCTGTTTCCCCACCTTGACGTGGGCAAGAACGTTGCCTACGGCCTTTTTATCCGGGGCGTGTCGAAGCCAGAACGCCGCCGCGTTACCACTGAGGCGCTGAAAACTGTGCGCTTGGCCGGCTATGAGCGCCGCCGCGTTGATACGCTCTCTGGCGGGGAGCGCCAGCGCGTCGCCATAGCACGGGCGCTGGCGGGCGAGCCACGAGCCTTGCTGCTGGACGAGCCGTTCTCCGCGCTGGACGTACCGCTGCGGCGGGAGCTGTGGCAGGAGTTCCCGGACATTAGGGCGCGTTCAAGCGCGCCGAGCATCTTTGTTACCCACGATCGTGAGGAAGCGGCAAGGCTTGGCGACCGTATCGCGCTCATGGACGCGGGGCGCATCATAGAAATCGGCGCGGCGCGGGAACTTTTCCTCACGCCAAAGACCGAGTTTGGCGCCCACTTTCTGGGCGCGGGACCAATAATACCCTGTACAATAAAGGGAAATAGTGGAGAGCATGTCATAGTAAACTGTTCTTTAGGTAGACTCTCCGTACCGCGAGGTTCCGTGTATGACGAGCAACGTCCTCTCCTCTTTATCCCCCATGATGCCCTGTCCCTCAGCCGCCAGAGCGACGTTAGCTTTTCGGCTCTGGTCAGGAAAAGTGTATTTGAAGGTGAGCGCCAGATTGTGGAGCTGGAGCTTCCTGATGGCCTCCGCATCAACGCTGGGACCAGCCCACGTACCGAAGTTCCGGCGCGAGATGCTTGCTGGCGCTGGTTCGTCGACCCAGCCCTGCTACGCTTTGTGCGAAGCAGCGGCGGCTCAGGCGGGAGGTGCTAGCTCAGATGCGGCGGCGTTTGACAAAGACGCGGTAAGGGAGCATCACTATGAGCAGTTCATCATTGAGCTGAAGCTATGGCACGGCGAGGCGGCTTATGAGCAGCTTGCCGGCTACCTGCGGAGTAAGGGTGCGCCGCACGGCTATCTGGTTACGCTTGACCTGCGAAAAGGCGCGAACTGTGAAGCGTGGGTCGGCGTGGGAGACCTGCGCCTCTTCGACGTGGTGTTGTAGGGAAGGCTTATCCGACGAAACTGCATACCATTGTAAAGGTGCTGTCGCGCTTCATGTGGCGCAGAAAGTATGTGTCTGGTCATGCAGACGATACAAAACTTCTTGTTGACCCCTTGCACATTTTTTGAATAGATACTATACTACTTAGTATGTTCTTAATGCCAGCAGTTAACAAAATAGAACACGTTCTATCCCCCCGTCATTTCCTGCGGTCGCTCCTTTGGGTTTTACGTGTTACTGTTGGTATGCGAACTCCGGGCAAGGGCGCTTTACGCCCTTGCCCACCCACAACGCATGATCATACTCCAGTGTTTCAAGTACCGAGTGCCGCAAATCCCTCAATTGAGTCAGATTTCCCCATTTGGACGGCAAAATTACTCACCTTTAGATAGAAATGGCTTATCCATTGGTAAGAATAGTTCAGACAGGGGACAGAATAGCGTGAGCGTTAGCAGAAATATATCCGTCATTAGCAAGAACGGAGCAGCCATCAGCAAGAGTGAGCGGTGGCAAGAATGAAGTAAGCGGTGGCAAGAACAGAGTGAGCGGTGGCAAGAATGAAGTGAGCGGTGGCAAGAAGTGAAATAAGGGACGCGAAGTCTTGATCAAGCGGGGTTTCCCCGTGCGTGGATAAAATTGAGATGTAGAGGAGTGAATATAGTAAAGAATATGAGACATTCTATTGTATTTACACTTGCGGTTGTTTTTATTATTGGAGTAATTGGTATAGCTCTGTTATTATCTCTTGTTTTTATAAGCAATTTCCATGCGCTTACCCAGCGGGAAAT
>JAITIX010000002.1 GCA_031279205.1 Treponema sp.
AAAAGCATAAAATTATTGTAATCCCTAATCCGAACATGTCAAGAAGATTTTGTTACGCGGTATTACGCGAATGAAGAATAAAGTCATTGCGAGCGAAGCGAAACAATCCAGTGCAGTAACGCTTGTCTAGATTGCTTTGTTGCTTCGCTCCGCGCAATGACAGGGACTGTGTTAAGGCAAGAGTTCCAAGACTCTCAACCATGGGCGTTAAGAATACAGTTCGTTGTTATACATAATCCACGCATATCTTTCTCTTCATTGAAGCCATGTTACCAGCCGCTGTTGATCGTCGCGTAAGCGGCGGCTCCCTGGTCGATGATTTGCTGGAAACCGCGCGTCTTCAGCGCCTGATACTGGCTGGTGAAGTCAGCAACGCTGATCTGTCCGGCTATGCACTGCGCCCGTAGCACTGATACGCCATTCGTGATGAGTTCAGCGCGGTAACGGACATAGGCTTCGGTTGCCAGTGTGTCGGGCATATCGTAGTAATACCCTTTGTTCACGGTAAACAAGCCGTCGTAGAAGGACTGCACCTGCGGTGCGAGTTGAGCGTAGCTCTGTCCCCGCGTGAGGCATTGCATATAAGCGTCCTCAGTCCACACGCCTGGGAAACAGGTGTATTGCAAACCTGCGGTCCGGTACGAAGTGAAGCTATCGGTCAGCAGACTCACCTTGAGTACTGGCTTGCCGTTGACATAATCAAAGGTCTGTCCCTCAATGCCAAAGCTGTATAGCTCAATGCCTTTGTCGCTGTACATCCAGTTAAAGAACTTGATGATATCAGCAGCCTTTTTTTCAGCGGTGCTGGTGATGGAATAGGTGAAGACCCGCCAGTCGCGTGCTTGGATGTACTGGTCGCCGTTGGGTCCCTTGATAGGGGCAACGGTTTTCCAGAACGCCGCCGCGTTTCCAGCCTGCTGATTAACCGAGGTGGAGATGCTGGCGCGTTCTGCCCAGGTGTAGGCGGAGCCGCAAAGCCCGTTATCCATGATGGTGAAGAGGTCGGCTTGCGCCCGGCTGGAGAACTCTCGGTCAAGGATACCTTCGCGGTAAAGGTCTGAGGTTGCTTGTAAGAACTCAGTATAGCGCGGGTGTTCCGTAACGGGTATGTATCTGCCGTTATAAACACAGAACTGGGTATCTGCGGAGCATTGGATACCGAAAGCCCACAAAAGCGGGGCGACAATGCTTTCGCCGTTAGACGCCATGGCAAAGGCAAGGGGGATTTCGTTAGTTTTATCGCCGTCGCCGTTCATGTCGTTATCACGAAAGGCGCGCCATACGGTTAGCCATTGGTCCCACGTTGTTGGCAGCGCCAATCCCAGCTTATCGAGCCAGTCCTTGCGTATCATCATGGAATACGCGCCTTGAATGTTAAGGATGCCCGGCAGCGTGTAGATATGCCCGTCGGTGCTCCGCCAGTTTGCCATTCGCGCCGGACCAACCGCGGCAAGGATATTCTGCCCGTATTGGGTAAGCAGGTCATCCAGCGGAATGATAGCGCCTTCGTCCACGAGCGCCATGACGCCGTAAGCGCCCGGGTCGGCGATTATGTCCGGCAGTTTCCCACTCGCCAGCGTTACCGCGATCTGGGTGCCGTAATCGGTACTCTGCCGCCAGTCGAACTGGAACTTCACGTTCCGCGTATCGGCAATGGTTTTGAAGATAATACTCTCCTCCGCTGGCAGCGGGTAAGGCGCTCCATGCACGCCCATAACGCTGATGTTTAACACGCTGGTGGCGCTGGGAGCCGCGCCTCCGCTTTGTTGTCCGCCCGCCCATACCGTTGACAGAGATGCTGCCAAAAGTAGTCCGTAAATGATAAATCGTTTCACATTTTCCTCCGATTTTTTTATTTAATCGTCAGCGTTACACAAGCGCTGACGTTAAATTACTCTTTTACTGCCCCCAGCATAATGCCGGAGACAAAATAACGCTGAACAAAGGGATAAATAATAATCATGGGGATCATCGACACCACCAGCGCGGCGTTACGCACCTGCGGGCCAAGATCGGAGATGCTGCCACTGCCGCCGGTAACTGCAATTGACAGTCCGTATAACGATGACTCCGAATATAACACGATTTCCTTTAGAACCAGTTGTAGAGTGTAATTATCGCGGTTTGATAAAAAGATGAGCGGGTTAAGGTAATCATTCCAGTGGCCAACGATGATCCAGAGCGCGATAGTGGCAAGTACCGGTTTTGACAAGGGCATGATTATCTTGAATAAGATGCCATAATCATTACTGCCATCGATGCGCGCTGATTCCACCATTGACTTGGGGATTGACTGGAAATAACTGCGGGCAATGACAACGTGATATGCGCTTAAAAGGCTGTTCACGATGAGCGCCCAGAGGCTGTCAATTAAGCCGAGGTTGCGGATGGTCATAAAGGTCGGAATAATGCCGCCGGAAAACCACATCGTAAATAAAATGAGGATGGTGTACAGTTTTTTGCCGTAGAAGTCGGCAAACGCCAGCGGATACGCGGCGACTGAGACCATGATTAACGACAGGCCACATCCAACAAACGCCACAAAAAGGCTATTGAGGATGGAACGCCATAACATGGCGTTGGCAATGATTTTATTATATGCCTGCGTGTTAAAGCCAATGGGGAACACGGTTACCTCAGCGCGTAACACCGGGACATCGCCGCTCATGGAAATCGCCGCCATGTTTATAATAGGGTATAAAAATATGACGATTAGGAGCGTCATAATGACGATATTTATCACTGAAAAGAGCTTTTCGCCCACTGTTAAGCGAATTGTTGTGGTCATGCTGTCCTCCTAAAAAAGACCGGTCTCGGTAACGCGCTTACTGACGCGGTTTGCCAGATACACCAGCATCACACTCAACACTGAATTAAGCAGTCCGGCGGCGGTGGCAAAGCTGTAGTTATGATTAACCATGCCTAGTTTATAAACATACGTGGGCAACATTTCTGAGGCGCTGAGGTTGAGATTATTCTGCAATAAGTATATCTTCTCAAAATTAACGCCAAGCATACTGCCAACCCGCATAATCAGCAGGATAACAAAGGTTGGCATTAAGCCGGGCAGGGTAACATGAAGCGTTTGTTTCCAGCGCCCCGCGCCATCAATACGCGCCGCCTCGTAGAGGGTTGCGTCAATCGACGAGAGCGCGGCAATGTAAATAACCGCGTCCCAGCCAACACTCTGCCAGAATCCTGAAATAACGTTAATCGGCACAAAGTATTGCGGGATACTGAGGTAATTCACCGGAGTCTGACCAAGCGCCTTGGCCAGCGCCGCCAATATGCCGGTGCTGGGCGATACAAAGGAATTGATTAACGAGACCAGCACCACGGTTGAAATAAAATGCGGCAGATACGAAATCGTCTGAGTGATGAGCTTGAAACGCCGGCTGTGAACCTCGTTCAGCAGAAGCGCGAAAGCCAACGGCGCGGGCGTCAACAAAACGAGCGCCCACAGGTTTAATGACAGGGTGTTGCCGATGTATTTCAGCCATTCAGGGCTGGAAAACAAACGCACATAATGCTCAAGCCCAACCCACTGGGAGCCGGCAAAGCCGCGCAGCAAACGGTAATCGTACAGCGAGATGCGTAAAAACCACAGCGGCATATATTTTAGCAGAATGAGATATACCACTATGGGTAATACCATGAGGTATATAAACCGGTTACGCCAGATATTCCGCCGTATAATTCTCATATTCATACTATTTTTCCTTGATACTGTTTCCTGCTTATAAATAGCGCATATTTCTTACGCTGTCGGAACTTCGGCGCAGGCTTTTCTGGGTCTGCTCATAATGCTTACCGGCAACACCCATAAACAGCATATCGACAATGGCAAGCTGGATGATGCGCGAACTCATCGCCCCAGAACGCACCGCTATTTCCGGCGAACAAACCCGCAGCACAATATCCGCTAACGTCGCAACGCGACTTGAGCCAGACTTGGTAATGGCGATAATTTTTACACCCAGCTCCTTCACATAACGCATACAGGAAATGATGTCCCGCGTTTTACCGGAGTACGAGATAAACACCGCCGCGTCATCAGGCGTCAGCGACGACGCTGCGGTAAATTGCAGGTGTACGTCAGCGTAGGCAAAGCTGTACTTGCCGATTCTAATCAGCTTTTGCTGCATATCCTGCGCCACGAGTCCTGATGCGCCAAAACCGAATATGTCAATGCGATGAGCGCGATCCAGTAACGCTATGGCATCTTCAAAGGCCGCAATGTCAAGCATTTTTCCGGTTTCCTCAATGGCGCGAATCTGATTGCTAAAAACCTTATCAATGATGTTACGCGCTGAATCTGAAGGGCTGATGTCGGAATAACTGCCATCATCGGAGAGCGTCTGGAACGATTGAATAAGGTCATGAGCGAGTGCGCTTTTAACGCTTTTATAACCGTCAAAACCAATCTTTTGGCAGAAGCGCACAATACCGGCGGAACTGGAGTTAGTCTGTTCCGCTATCTGTATTATCGATAGCTTCAAAATGTCGTGGGGGTTGCTTATAAGATAATCCGCTATACGGCGTTCAACCCCGCTAAAGTCGTCAAGTTGTTCTCGTATTCGAGTAAGTAGTCCTGTCATTACACACCTCCGTGCTGATAGAGTAAATAAGGCATCCGTAATGCCTGAAACGAAGCCGCGCCTTGTTCGCACGCAGCAAGATATGCCGCGCTCCCATGAACGCGGAGCGTGTCGCTCGCAGTAAGCAGGTCGATGAAGTAGCGGCTGTGTTCTGACGATGGCTTACGCCATTCAAAGCAGTCGCCGCCCTGTTCGCGCACTGCCTCGATCATCGCGACGCCAGTTTTAACCGCGGCAAACGAGGCGCGATCAACAACGTGCGCCTGCACGCCGCGGCAATACTGACCGCTGTACTTCGACGACCATGGCTTGAAATACACCGGACGAAAGATAACCCCAGGGATTCGCTGGGCGTTCAGCGTCTCCGCCAGTAACTCAGCATCAAGCCACGGCGCGCCGATCTGCTCAAAGGGGCGCGTTGTGCCGCGACCCTCAGAAACGTTAGTGCCTTCAAAGAGGCAGGTTCCTGGGTACAGCAACGCCGTGCCTACAGACGGCATGGCAGGACTGGGGTTCACCCACGGGATGCCAGTTTCATCGCCGTACTGCTCGCGCCGCCAACCCACAACTGAAACCACCCGCAGATCGCAGCCAATGTTAGCGTTGAAGAGGCGGGCAAGCTCGCCCATGGTCATGCCGTGGCGCTGGGGAATGGCAGCGCACCCGATGAAGCTGAGAAAGCCGAAATCGGGGATGTTGCCCTCAACCGTAACACCGTTGATAGGGTTGTAACGATCGAGTACCACAAAGGGCTTACCCGCAACGGCAACAGCGCACATAGCGCTGAGCATTGTGGAGATAAACGTGTAGTAACGGCACCCAATGTCCTGAACGTCGATGACCAAGGCGTCGACGTCATCAAGGGGATAGGCAACAGCAGCGTTATCGCCTCTGTAGAGACTGTAGACCATGACACCCGTGCGGGAATCCGTGTAGTCGGCAACACTCGCGCCATCATCGATGTCGCCACGCACCCCGTGTTCAGGCGAAAAAAGCGCCGTGAGCGTAAAGCCCTGTCGCAGTATGTCTATGGTAGACACAAGCATCGTGGTTAGACCCGTCGGCGCGGTAATCAGGCCAAGCCGCAGTCCCCGCAGCCCGAAGTCCTCTTTTATAAGCCGGTCAACTCCGTTTTGTATGGTTGGTATAATCTTCATCCTCCTCGTTTATACCTTGCACTCGCATGGAGCGGGAACAAGCTTCGTTTCTTATAGTTATAGTTTAATATAGATGAAATAAAATTTCAAGTATTTTCTAATAAAAAGAAAAAAAATTTTTCCAACTTCCCATTGAAACAAAGAACACCGAAGACTGCGGCGATGCGTCCCTGCAAAGTTTCTCCCTCAAGGCGATCATAGCCGATGTACCCATGGACGCAGGCGTCATTTTACTGTTCCACGAATCGGTTGTCGTTTTTCTTGTGGTCTCGTGAGCGGATAAAGGATATGGAGCTACGGGGTTGCTATGCCGATCAATGATGACCTGATAAATACGCTGTCGTTATCACTGTGGAACTCCCTGATGAGGTCTAACCTTGACCCAATTACTACGGGCGGGTTTACCACAGCGATGCTTACCGTAACGCCGATACTGCCGCCCGTGGCGAGGCGTGTGGCAGGTTCAAAGTTTCAGGTATAGCCCACGCGTTCACAGCTACAGAAGTTTTGTAGTAGGCTACAGAGTTTTTATAGACGGCTACAGATATTTTGTAAACGGCTACAGAGTTTTCATAAACGGCTACAGAGTTTTCATAAACGGCTACAGATATTTTGTAAACGGCTACAGAGTTTTCATAAACGGCTACAGATATTTTGTAGACGGCTACAGAGTTTTCATAAACGGCTACAGAGTTTTCATAAACGGCTACAGAAGTTTTATAGTGGGCTACAGAGTTTTTATAGACGGCTATAGAAGTTTTGTAGGCGGCTAGAATGAGTACAGATTGGTATGTCCGTTCAAGCCATACGCCTTTGAGGAAGCCGAACACGCCGTGAAATTCGCCGAGCTTCTTGGTGAAGTCATCACTGACAGCGCCAAGCGCAGCCTTGAACTCCGCGATGCCGCCGAGCGGGGCGCCGGTGAAGGCAAAGTCAAGCTCACAAGAGCGCTGCTACAACGTCATCTAAAACAAGCTGAACGATCAGTCCAAACTGCACGCCCCTGATTTTAGGCACGGGCTTACTGACCCAAACCATGGCCTGTACATTGCGTTCTTCGCTGCGAGGGCTTATCATAAGCCATGAACGATTTTTCCCTGAAAACACTGGGGCTTCTTGAGTTTGACGTTATACGTAAACGGGTGGCGGAGCGGGCTGTGAGCGAGGAAGCGGCGCGGCGTGTGCTTGACGACCTGCCTCTGCGCGATTCCGAAGGCGTGGGGCGCCTCAAAACACAGGTGAAGGCGATTCTGGAGCGTATAAACTCTAGTGATGAGGAAAGACGGGATAGTATTCCTGACATCGGTTTTCTGCTCCCCAAGCTGGCGATTGCGGGAACAGCGCTTGAGCTTGACGAAGCTTACGCGATCGGTGTGTTTGTCGAGCGAGGGCTGGCGCTCAAGGCATGGATTGCCAAAACTTCCGAGCCTGGGTTGAGCGAATTGTGTCTGTCCGCGCCGGACTGCGCCGCCATTCCCCGCGAGGTGTTCCGCGTGCTTGATCGCGAGGGAAGGCTGCGCGACCTGCCTGAGTTTGTCGAGATAAACCGGCGTATCCGCAGCCTCATCCACGACCTTGACGCCGTGATCTCTGGCTATACTCAGGATGAGGATAGCCGGCGTATGTTGCAGTCAACCGTGCCGTCCCAGCGCGATGGGCGTGTAGTGCTGGCGCTTAAGGCGAACTTTCGGGGGCGGGTCAAGGGCATTGTGCATGAGGTTTCCGCTTCGGGGCAGACGCTCTTTGTGGAACCGGCAGAGGTGGTTGAGCGTAATAACGATATACTCATTGAGCGGCGCAGGCTTGACGCGGAAATCCTCCGCGTTCTGCGGGAAATGACCAGTCGTATCGCCGAGCATCGAACTGACCTCGAAAGGTTTTACGAACTTATCATCAGCCTTGAAATGCTTCACGCCCGCGCCCGCTATGCCTATGAGACGCGGGGGCATTTTGCTATGGAGGGAAACATGCTATCGCTCAAACAGGCGCGGCATCCCTTGCTGGGAAGCAGCGCGGTTCCGATTGACTTTTCTATGAGTGGGGAGATCAACACCGTGATCATCACGGGTCCCAACACAGGCGGCAAGACCGTGAGTCTTAAAACCGTGGGTCTTTTCGCCCTAATGAACCAGTTCGGCCTTGCCCTGCCGTCGGACGATGGCGCTGTACTGCCGGTGTTTGATGGGGTCTACGCGGACATTGGGGACGAGCAGTCGCTGAGTCAGTCGCTCTCGACCTTTTCAGCCCACATGACGAACATTTCTTCTATTATAAATGCTGCGACAGACAAATCGCTTGTCCTGCTTGACGAGCTTGGTTCAGGCACTGATCCGGAGGAGGGAAGCGCCATTGCTATGGCGATACTGGATCACTTCATCGAAAAGCAGGTTCGCCTTATCACCACTACCCATCACGGCATACTGAAGAACTATGGCTATACCAGGGCGCGGGTGGAAAACGCCTCGGTGGAGTTTGACAGCAGAACCTTGTCGCCCACGTTTCGCATTGTCATGGGTTTGCCTGGTGAGAGTCGAGCTGTGGACATTGCGGCGCGGAACGGACTTCAGCCTGCCATTGTCAGCCGCGCCCGTTCGTATCTGGCAGACGAGCGTTCCGACGTGTCCGCGCTCATCGCGGGTTTGAAGAAAAAGCATGAGGAACTGGACGCGGGCGAATCAGCGCGGCGGCTTGAGCAACAGCGGCTGAAGGAAGAACGGCGCAAGCTTGACCTGAAAGAACTCAGGGTTAAACAGAAAGAGCTTGAGATTAAGGCTGGGGAAGCGGGCAAGCTGAAAAGGCTGCTTGAGGAAAGCCGCAAAACCCTTGAAAACTTGGTACGGGAAGTGAAGGAGGGGGAACTTACCCGTGAGAAAACGCTCAAGGTGAAGGATTTTCTGCGCGAGCTTGAGCAAAGTGCCGTTGGAGCGGACGCTGCTATAGAGGAGGATCGGCGCGTTCTGCTTGAGGCGCAGCAAAACATTGCTGCCGAAGTCGCTGATAACACTGGCGCAGGGACAAAGCGGGCGAAGCCGCACGGCAAACCGTGCATCATGGCCGGTGCGGAGGTACTTGCCGGAGAATACCGGCGGCGGGGTACGGTGCTTCGCGCTGACAAAAAAGGCATGTGGATCGTGGAGATCGGTTCACTCAAGATGCGTTTTAAGGAAGAAGAGCTGATTCCGCTGACGCCTTCAGTCGAAGCAAAGAAACCCATCATCAGTACGCCAGACCTTGTTTCATCGGCGAATCCTCAGTTTGAACTGAGCCTTCGGGGTATGCGCGTGGAAGAGGCGCTTGAAACCCTGCAACACCAGCTTGACGCGGCGGTTTTGTCAGGACTCGGCGGTTTTTCTGTGGTTCATGGCAAGGGCAACGGCATTTTGCAGAAGGCGGTGCATGATTTCCTGAAAACCCAGAGTGTGGTGGCGGACTATTACTTTTCACGACCGGAACACGGCGGTTTTGGTCGCACAGAGGTTGCGCTTAAATAACGTGTAACTTGTTATACAAAGGAGTGAGTATGCGTTCCCTGACCTGTATTGTATGCCCGATTGGATGTGCGCTTTCTGTTGAAGGAGAGCCGGAAGCTGCGTTGAGCGTTAGCGGCAATCGCTGTCCGCGTGGCGTGGTTTACGCACAAGAAGAAGTTCGCGCGCCCAAGCGGGTGGTAACAGCCACTTGCGGCATTGCCAGTCTGGTGCTTGACGGCTGTCCTCGGCGGGTTCCGGTGAAGACCCAGCAAGCCTGCCCGCGTGAGCGAATCAACGACCTGCTCGCTGATATATACAAAACCCGTGTCTGCCTTCCGGTGAAGGCTGGCGACGTGGTCATCACAGACTGGAAGGGGAGCGGGATTAACGTAGTCGCGGTTCGGAGCTTGGGCTGACTGGGGAGTCGTACATGAGGCTTGTTCGGGAACCTGCTTGGTTCCCGAACAAGTTTACTTCGCACGGTTCTAGCGCAGAATTGAATCAATGAGTTCCTTGAAAGACGGGTCGAGCTTTTTTATCAAAGGCTTATTTGAGGACGGGAAAAGAAACGAGGTGTTAATGAAGTTACCCTTTTCGTGTTCCTCGAAATCCAAAACGATATGTTCCTGCGATGTATCGTGCTGTGCTGGTGCGCTGCTTCTTTGCGCTGTTTTTTGCTGGTCAGCCTGTTGCCCTGCAAAAAACGGCTTATGGAGAATCGGCTGTCCCTGTGCATCTGGCAACACTTCCAATGCCATTCATACCTCCTTAATGTGGGTTGCTTTAAGAATCGGAGGTTTTAAGGCAAGCGCTTAGAGATTGTTTTAATCCAGCGCGGGGCTTAGGCTTAAAGGGGAGCTATGTCTAACCCTTAACGGCTCCTACGGTCATGCCGGTGATGAAGAAGCGCTGAAGCATGGGGTAGAGAATGATGATGGGCAGGGTGGAGACGATAATGACCGCCGCTTTAATCGAGATGCCGAGGTTCTGCCCTTCGGCGGAACCCGCGCCTTCACCCATCATCAGCGTACCGGTAACAATGTTGCGTAAAAACAGCATCACTGGATACTGGCGGCTGTTCAGGTAAATCAGCGCGTTGAACCAGTCGTTCCAGAAAAACACCGCGTAATAAAGCCCAATAGTCGTGATCGCTGCCGTGGACAGCGGCAACACGATGCGCGTCAGTATGCCCAGATAACCAAGCCCGTCGATGAGCGCCGCGTCTTCGATTTCTGACGGCAAGCCTTTGAAAAAGCTGATGAATATGATGAGGTTAAAGGGGCTGATGGCAAAGGGCAGGAGTATCGCCCATATCGTGCCAGTGAGCCGCAGGTTCGAGATTAAAAGGTAGGACGGGATCAAGCCGCCGGAAAAAAACATCGAGAACACCACAATCTTCATCAGAAACTTCGTGCCGCGCAGAAAACTCTTTGAAAGCGGGTAGGCAAAGAGTATGGTCATTGCCAGCGCTATGAATGTACCAGCAATGGTGTAGAACATGGTGTAGCCATAGGCGCGGAAAAAGTTGGGGTACTGGAAGATTTGCTGGTAGGCGGCAGTGGTAAAGCTACGGGGCCAAAGCCCCACGCGGTTATTGATGATTTCCCGCGAGTTGGAAAACGACAGCGCGTACATGTACAGAAAGGGAATGAAGCAAATAAACAGCACATAGATCATCACCGCGTAAACAATGACATCAAGAAAAGTGAACCTATGGGGTCCGCGTCGTATGTTGGGTAAAAAAGCCATATTCTCCTCCTAGTAGATCGATTCGCCGGTAGTTTTGCGGCTTATCAAATTCGCCGAACTCACCAGAACCAGTCCGATGATGCCGCTGAACAGCCCCATTGCCGTGGCGTAGGAGTAGTTCGGGGTGCCACCGGCAAGACCAGTGCGGTAAACCAGCGTGTCCAGAATGTCGCTCACCACCGAATTCGCCGGCGTGTACAGCAGTAAAACCTTCTCAAACCCAAGCGTCAGCATACGCCCAATGGAGAGAATGAGCATCACCATAACCGTGGGCAGTATCGAGGGTACAGTAACGTGCCATATCTGTTGCAGGCGGTTCGCCCCGTCGATCTCTGCGGCTTCAAAGAGATCGCTGTTAATGTTGGTGATCGCCGCAAGGTAAATAATCGCAGTCCAGCCCGTGAACTGCCAGGCATCGGTAAACACATAGATCGGGCGGAACCACTGTGGCAGGTTCATGAAGTAGATTGGCTGAATGCCAAAGGCGTCAAAGAGAAAGCGGTTCAGCAAGCCGCTTGAGGGCGACATCATCTCGCCCAGTATGGCAACCACAACCACTGTTGAAATGAAGCGCGGCATATACGAGATGGTTTGCACGAGCTTCTTGAACTTCTTTGCATGACATTCGTTTAACACAATGGCAAAGAAAATGGGCAGAGGAAAGTTGATGGCAATGTTCCAGAGCGACGTGATAAGCGTGTTCTTAAACGCCCGCCAGAACGAGGGGTCATTGAGAAAACGCTGAAAGTAGGTGAAGCCCATCCATTCAGTTCCCCAAGGACCACGCCCCGGACGATAACGCCGGAACGCCAGAATGTTCCCAAACATGGGCAGGTACTTGAACACTACAAAATACATCACCGGAAGGACAAGCATGGTGTAAAGCACCCAATACCTGCCGAAATGTGCGCCAAACGTTTGCCTCCCCATAAGCACCTCTGCCTTCTTCGCCATGCTAGCCTCCTCTTATGAGCGGCACAGCGTACCGTGCCGCGTTACTTATTGTCTGTCTGTTTCCACGCACTCACTGAAGCGCGACAGCGCCCTTACTGTGGGGTTTAATACCCCTGCGTGGATTCTTTATTTAAATCGATTATACAGCTCAAGATACCGGTCAAGACCCTTCTGCCGCAGCTCGGCGACATAGGCGTCCCAGTCAGTCTCAAGGCTCTTGGTGCCGGAGAGGAAAGCATCGTCCCACACGGTCTGGGCGTCCCAAAGCACGCCCATGAGCTGAGTTACTTCCTCGGCCGTTATATCGTCAAACTTAGGCTCGGGCGGTCGGGTCTGAATCGCGCCCATGCTGGCGACTTTCGCGTTGACCGCCGCGTAGTTGGCGTCGTACTTGGTCATCTCGCGCGCGTTGATCCAGATCATCTGGGTGGGACCAGCGCCACAGCCATAGTTGATCTGCATACTTTTGTAGATGCCATCTGGAGAATTGCGAATGCTGTCAATGAACCGCACCTCCCCGTTCACCATATTGTAGGTTACGCCCTCAACCCCCAGACACCAAAGTTTGGCGGCGTCTTCGCTAAAGAACATCTGGTCAACCGTGCGAACAATGCGCTCGAAGTCGGCGCGCTTAGACACTGCAATCGGGAACATGATGCCAGAGCCAGTGCGGTTTTTCGGCTCGCCATAAGCGCCAGCAGGACCAACGGGCGGTGGGTACAGGTTAAACTTGAGTCCGGGGATTTCGCTTGGACCTTCAATGCCGCCAATCTGGTCATACCAGCCCAGACTTGCGATAGCCGAGCCAGTGGAGAGCTTGCGATACCAGGTGCTATCCTGAATAACCGCGGCATATTCCGGATCAAACAAGCCTTCCTCGTACATCTTATGCCAGAAACGCATATAGTCGCGGTACTGAGAACTAGTTGCGCCGGCGAAAAACTCGTTCTTCGCGTAATCCCAACCAAGCACCCGCCCAGCCGTGCCATTGATACCCACGCTCACGCCCCACGAGGGCATGGTCATGCGGTAATGTACGCGCAAGCTGTTGTATACGTTGAAGGGATAGGAGTTCGGGTTATCAGCCTTGTACGCCTTGCAGAGCTGGTAGACATTATCCCACGTGTCAGGCTGAATACCGTACTTCTCGATTACGTCCTGCCGGAACAAAAGACCGCCGTCATAGAAAGGCTTGTCAGTGAGCGAGGGAAGAAAGTAGAGTTTCCCGTCCTTTAAGCGGAGCCGGTCAACATCTGCCTTCATGCCGTACTCGGCAACGCGGGCATTCCACTCAGGCGTCCATTGGGAATAGTCGCTAATCGGCACTAGCGCCCCATTCAGCGCCAGAGACCCGTTCTCCCCGCCGGTAGTCTGATACAGAATCACGTCAGGCGTGTTCCCGCTGTTGAGCGCCAGAGATACCTTAGTGGCGTACTCGTTCATGGGGATGATTTCCCAGTTGAGCTTCACGTTGTAGCGCTCCTCAAGGGTCTTCACCACAAGCCAATCGTCGCGGAACGGCAGGGTGGAGTTGTCCGAGTAGTAGATACTAATCGTCAACGGACTGTTTGCAGGAGTCGCTCCCTGACGCGACCCAGAAGCAAGCACAGTGGCGCACGCGCATAAAGCCAGCGCCAGAACAAATACAACTCTCTTTTTCATAAATTCCTCCAAATAATAAGTGAGCTTCTTGTTTATACTGTATGTTTCTGTTTCGGTCAACAGATTTTTTGCCAAGTTCAAGCTGGAGCAGAGGAACGTCCACTCTCGTGATCTTCCATAAAACTGATCGTACCCTCGCTCCTATATCTATAATTGATACCTAATGTTCTTTAATTTTTGCCATTGTTAACTCAGCAGAACAGACCTATCATACACCTATCCTATACTTTATTTACGGAGGACTTTATGAAACGTTTTTTTAGTGTCTTGTTCGTTGCTTTATCAGCGATAGCAACAGTCTTTGCTTCCGGCGGCGGACAGCAATCAAGCTCTTCGGTGAGCGGAGGACCCGTGTCGATTACGGTTGAAGTCTTTGATCGGGGTACTGACGGCGGTAAAACTGATCCCGCGAATAACCCCTGGACAGACTGGATCAAAGCAAAGGTGTTGAAGGATGAGAACATCCAGGTAACCTTTGTCCCAGTGAGTCGCTGGACTGAGGAATCGTCCATAGTCGCTAAGATGGCAGCACAGGACGCGCCTGATCTCTGCTACACCTACAGCATGGACAATGTGAGAAACTGGGGTTTACAAGGCGGAGTTTACGATCTTGCCCCTTATGTGGATACCTACCTTCAGGATATGAAGAACTTTATGGGCGAAGACCCTGCCATACCTGGTCAGAACCTGATTTGGCACAGTAAAGATGTGGATACCGGAGCTCTTTATGGCATCAGCAACAAGTACATGTATACCGCTTCGCACAATACCTTCATCCGCAAGGATTGGCTCGATAAGCTGGGACTGCCTGTTCCTAAGACCACCCAGGAGTTTTACGATACAATGGTGGCGTTTAAGAACAACGCCGCCGCGCTGGGGGTGAATCGGGTGGTTCCCTTCCTCATCACCAACGATGTGCGCTGGCAGGTATATAACGTCTTCCTCTCCTTTATGAGTCCCACGCTTTCCTCACGGGAGAGATGGATCAACACTGTGGCCGAGCGCCAGCTCATGGTTCCAGGGGTTAAGGAAGCCTTCCAGTTTCTCAACACGATGTATAATGATGGGCTTATTGACCCAGACTTTCCGCTTTACACCGATGACTCAAACCCCGGCAACGTGATGAAGAGTGGTATAGTCGGGGCCTTCCAGCACAACTGGGACCATCCCTACCGCCAGAATATGCAAATTCAGACTGAACTTGAAAAGAACGTTCCGGGTGCAAAGTACATTCCCATCGATCCTTTTACGAATTCCGCGGGTCTTACCCCAAAACGTGGGTCTCCAGCCGCAGGCGGTTTGATCTTCTTCATACCTAAGTCGAGCAAAAACCCGGAAGCCGCGCTCAGGTACGCCAACTGGCTCTGCCGGTACGAGAACTACCACTTCCTCCAGTTCGGTAACGAAGGGGTAAACCATACAAAGGCAAACGGCGTTGAGGTTCCTCTAAGCGCAACCGGCTCATGGATTCAGAATTCCGGCGCTAATGTGGATTACACCATGAGCATCAACGGATATGTGGTGCCTGATGAACATTTTGGGCAGGTCCTTGCCGCCAGTTATCCCGGCATCCCTCCCGCAGATGTTACTGAAGCCTACAAGATTTCCTCTACCAACGCGAAAGTCGAGCCGTATGTTCCCGCGACCATTCTTTCCATTGCGGAAGTACGACAGGTGCTGGTGGATAAGGAAAAGATACTCAGTGTCAACCTCATCCGCGCCCGACCCGGCGAATTCAACCGGATATGGGATTCAGGTATTAAGGATTGGCTTGATTCTGGCGCTCAGGCAGTCATTGACGAGCAAAAAGCAAAGTACCGATAATGAGGTAGATTAGGCGCTGATCAGGGACTAGATCAGCGCTTTTCATCAGGGAAAGGCGCTTTCCAACGCACACCACACAGTTTCCAGACACACATACACCAGAAGCATCTGTTCTTCCTAGTTGGAAGCATCTGTTCTTCCTAGTTGGAAGCATCTGTTCTTCCTAGTTGGAAGCATCTGTTCTTCCTAGTTGGAAGCATCTGTTCTTCCTAGTTGGAA
>JAITIX010000099.1 GCA_031279205.1 Treponema sp.
TATGGCGATGGAACAAGTGGCGAGTATCAGCGCGGATAATCGGCAACGAATTAACGCGCTGGTGGGTGAGGTAGAAAAGTTTAAGATAAGCTGATGGGGTGGGTGTTTAGCCTTAAAGATGGCTTTTGTCACTCCACACATAACCATAACGCCATGTATTGTTGGTTTTTTCGATGATACCCACAAAGCTGTTGTCCTGCCGGAACACGGCGAGGGTATCTCCGTTATCTCGTTGCTCTTTCCTCCACCACCAGTTGTCCGAGTACGATTTTCTCTTCCCCCGCCCACGCACTGACCACATGAACCGGATTGCCCTCCCCGCCCGCACTGTCCCGGATCGTTTTCCCGTCAATACTAATGGCCCGCCCGTCCATTTCCCCCGCCCCGGCCAGCCATACGCCTGCGGTGTCAGCCATACGCCTGCGCTGCCACAGACGCAGAGTCAGCCATACGCCTGCGTTGCCGGAGACGCGGGTGCCAGACACTGGAGAAGACACATCTGGCCGGCTGAGTTGCCAAGCTGCTTATGCCTCGGTACACTGGTGAAATGATGACGGATAAATTGCGTATTCTTATTCCCAAGGGACGAATCTTTGACAAGGTGTCCCAGCTCTTCGCCGATGCTGGTTTCCCCATAGCCCTGCCGGATCGGACATACCGGCCTGTGCTTGCCGCGCCGTGGCTTGATGCGAAGATCATGAAGCCGCAGAACGTCGGGGAACTGCTGGAACTGGGCAGTCATGACGTGGGTTTTACTGGCATTGACTGGCTGAAGGAAAGTGGGGCAAGGGTGGAAGAGCTTATGGACATGGGCTTTGATAAGGTGCGTATTGTGGCTGCAGTTCCGAACACTATGGACGAGACAGCGCTCAAGACAAAAACGCTCACCGTTGCCACTGAGTATGTAAACCTCGCCGGGACCTGGCTCAAAGAAGCTGGTTATCGCTATCATCTGCTCAGAACCTATGGCGCAACCGAGGTTTTCCCACCAGATGATGCGGATATGATCATTGACAACACCTCGTCAGGTCAAACTATGCGGGATAATGGTCTCTCAATTATCGCAACGCTCCTTGAATCTTCAACCCGTTTCGTGGCGTCGGCATCGGCTCTCGCGGACCCGGTTAAACGGCAACGCATTGACGAACTGGTCATGCTCTTTAAGGCCGTACTCGACGGCAGGGAACGGGTGATGCTGGAGATGAACGTAGCCAAGCCGCTTTTCGCAACACTGGTTTCCGGTCTGCCGGCAATGCGAAGCCCCACCGTATCGCCGCTTTACAGTGGCGGAGACCCGGTTCCTGAAGGCTATGCCATCAAGATCGCGGTAAAAAAGAACGAGGTTCCCGATATTATCCCCCGCCTCAAAAACCTGGGCGCAACCGATATTGTGGAATACGACTTGCGGAAGGTTGTGTTATAAACAAGGCGTCCACGCCTCTGGAGAATGAAACATGGATAAGAGAACTGCTGAAATCACGCGGAAGACAATAGAGACCAACATTAGCGTCAAACTGAACCTTGACGGAACCGGAACAGCCAAGCTGGACTACCCGATTGGGTTCATGGCACACATGCTCAATGCCTTTGCACGCCACGGCCTATTCGACCTGGAGATACAGGCAAGCGGAGACCTTGAGGTTGACCAGCATCACCTGGTGGAAGACACCGGCATCACGCTAGGTCAGTGCTTTACCCGCGCGCTTGGCGAAAAGCGCGGCATACATCGGCAGGGAAGCTGCCTGTTTCCTATGGACGAGGCGCTGGCTCGCGCCGTAGTGGACATATCCGGACGCTCCTTCTTCGTATTTGAGGGAAAACTTTCGGGAACGCCTCTGGTCTCCGGCGCCGCCTCGTTCCAGACAGATACGGTGGAAGACTTCTGGCAGGCTTTTGTCGGCGCGGCAGGCATCTCTCTCCATCTGGACATACTTCGCGGACGGAGTGATCACCACAAGATTGAGGCAATGTTCAAGGCCGTGGCGCTGGCTCTGCGCGATGCCATTGCCATCGAACGCCGCGCCTCTGACACCATACCCTCAACCAAAGGAACCTTAATATAAAACTTTTAAAACCTTGAACCTTGTTAAATTGCTCCGCTAACAAAATTCGAGGCAAAGCGGCTGATCCCTTTCATTATAAAATAGGGAAATCAAAATAGCTGTTGGGATATGGCTCGTTTTTTAACACATAGTGCCACCACTCGAAGCTATAAGCTTCAAACCCGCTGCCTTCCATGATAGAACGCAAACATCCCCGATTTTGCGCTTCCACGCCACTGATCATGGGGAACGTATGGTGTGAACGCTCGTCCATAAAATCAAAGCCGCCGCCCATGGGAACAAGCGCCCCCGTAGCCAAATGGTAAAGCGTCAGATCAATAGCGCTTCCGCGGCTATGACTCGATCTTGACGCCACATATCCCTTTGTAAGCATCTCGGCACGCTCGATATTCGGGTAGTATCGCTCTTTGGTCAGGCCGTCTTCTAGCTGCCCTGACCAGCGCAGAAAACAATCCACGGCGCGCTTGGGACGATAGCCGTCCCATAAAAGCAGGCCGTAGCCAAGAGCCGCCGCCCGATTCCGCGCCTCCAGAAGACCAAGGGCTAAAGCATAGGTTCCCACTACGCGATTAACCTCATAGCCATCTACCGGCTTTCCAGTAAAGTTATCCCACGTGGCATATTTCGCGTCCCAGCGAACACCGCGCACTACTTCATCCAAAAAAACAAATCCCCTTTCCATGTTTATCACCCCTTTAATTAACGCTTCTGTAATGCCAATACGATCAGCCGATCAATCAGTTCTGAAAGCGTTATACCCGCGGCAGCCATCATACGGGGATAACGGCTGTATGACGTAAAGCCAGGCATGGTATTAACTTCATTAAGCACAATGCGGCCACTTTCCTCTAAAAACAGGTCAACACGAGCAAGACCCCTGCAGCCGAGCGCCTTATATATTTTCTTTGCTGTTCCCTGTATCCGTTTCCGCTCCTCCTTCGACAGTTCGGCAGGAACGGTAATAAGCGCGTTTTCAGAGCCTTTTTCTGGCGCGGCTTCTTGATGAATGCGAAAAATACCGTGCGACAGCCTGATTTGATCCACCTCGCCGGTGGTCAACTCGGAATCGTTTCCAAGCACGGCGCAGCCAGTCTCAAAGCCTGAAACAGCCCGCTCAATCAAGACTTTGCTGTCATACTGCCTTGCAAGTTCAATCGCGGCGTTCAATTCCTCCGCGCCATTGACTTTTGTAACGCCAAAGGATGAGCCTGAACGCGCTGGTTTAACAAAAACAGGATAGGCAAGCGGTCTGCAGTCATCGTCCCAAACCCAAAATTCAGGCGTGGCTATGCCGGCGTTTTTCACGATGATGTATGTCAGTGATTTATCCATACAAACTGCGGAGCTTTGAATATCGCAACCCACATAGGGTATGCCGGACAACTCAAGCAGCCCTTGAATTGCTCCATCCTCACCTGATTTGCCATGCAAGACTGGAAATACCACGTCAATGCGGTGTTCACGCTCACGTTTTTTTACAAGCAATCCACCTGTTTCTTTATCCGGCGAGATCACGGCTGGGCAGCAGTCGCCGTTTTCCCAGTCTACAGACGGTTTCTCGCAAATTTTCCAAACACCAGATTGTGTAATTCCAATGTATACTGGATCGTATTTTTCGCTGTCAATGTTAGTGGCAATCTCTTGCGCTGATTTTATCGACACGTTATGCTCTTCTGAGCAGCCGCCAAACAGGATTGCAACCTTTAGTTTATTCATTAAGCCAAACTCCTTTCAAAATCTAAACAGTTCTCGATGATTCTCAGGACGTCGCCACACAGCGCCCGGTCTGTATTCCCCCCGTTAAACCACGCAGTATCTTTGTCCGCCATTTAGCGGTTGTTGTCTGCGGCTTAGCGGTTTTTGTCTGCGGCTTGGCGGTTTTTGTCCGCGGCTTGGCGGTTTTTGTCCGCGGCTTGGCGGTTTTTGTCCGCCATTTAGCGGTTTTTGTCCGCGGCTTGGCGGTTGTTGTCCGCGGCTTAGCGGTTTTTGTCTGCGGCTTAGCGGTTGTTGTCCGCCATTTAGCGGTTTTTGTCTGCCATTTAGCGGTTTTTGTCTGCGGCTTAGCGGTTTTTGTCTGCGGCTTAGCGGTTTTTGTCCGCCATTCACTTGGATCAGGGAATTCCTTCTTCTGCCTCATGTACGTCCGGCGCAGCCCGCCCAGCTTTCCGTTTTCCAATGCCTCAACCAGCGCGCTGCTATCCATAAGCGCACCACGCCCCGTATTGATAATAAATGTGCCTTGCTTCATTCCGGCTGTTTGTTCACGGCCAACAATATGGTATGCGTCTGCGGTGAGAGGTATATGAAGCGTAACAATGGTGCTGTTTCTAAGCGGCTGGTCAAGCGTAACATAGTTTGCCTCTGCTCTCTGTTTGTGATCATAAGCCGGCGCGCAATATCTGAATCCCCGCGACCTCTTGATCACTGTCTTCCCTATGCGTCTGGTTCCCCGCGCGCCAGCGTCCATATTGCGCGGCTTTTTCCCGTGGACGCGGGTTCGCCTGCAATTGAATTGTTCCGCAGGGCTTACAACCGCCTTTGCGCCGCGTACTGCCGTAAGCATCAGCATCAGGGTATAATCGGCAACGCTGTCCGGCGGATATTTCATGACAGCCCTCTTTAACGCAAGCAGAATTGGCGCGGAAACTTTGGATTCATGGTGCGCCCTGATACATTGATTGCCAAAGGATGGTTTCGCGTTGGCTTCCGATATGGCGTTGTTTCCAATTGAGTGCATAACGCCATAGTAAGGCGGCGGTCTGCGGAACAGGTCCGCCTTATCACTCCCGCAACCGTAAACAGTAATGCTGGTGTTCTTCATACTTAAACAATTCCTTTCTATAGATAAAATCAAAACTCACTTCTGATTTAAGTATCGCGCATGAGGATGAGTTGTTTTTTAAGATTTGATTGTTACTTTCTTAAGATTTTCCTAAGAAACAGTGAGTATATTTTAGGAAAGCGCTGATTAAATCAGGAGTGGAAGTTTTTTAGGAACTCTTATCCAGCAAGGTTGGCGTGGCTGGAAGCTCCACCGTGAATGTTGTGTACTTGTCATCGCTTTCCGCGTAAATTCGTCCGCCATGCAGAATGACGATCTCTTTCGCAATTGCCAGTCCAAGTCCTGCGCCGCCTGTGTTGGAAGAACGGGCATGGTCAAGCCGGTAGAATTTTTCAAATATGGTGGCGAGTTTATCTTTGGGGATGCTTCCGGCATTTCTGAAGACGATTGAAGCCATATTGTTGGAACTGTCCGCTGTGATGTCAATGACGCTGTTTGCCTCGCTGTAGGCGACGGCGTTTTTCAGAATGTTATTAAAGACCCGTGCCAGTTTATCAGGATCGCCTGATACGGTCAGGTCTTCGGCGGCGTGGATACGTGCCTGTTTTCCATTTACGGCAAGCTGGGGATAGAATTCATCGGCCATCTGTGCCAGCATATAGTAGAGGTCGATGTTTTTTTGGGTGAGCGTAATTGTTTGGATGTTATACATGGTAATCTCAAAGAATTCGTTGATTAGCTGTTCGATCCGGTACGCCTTGTCCAGCGTGATACGCGCATACTTTGCCTTTTGCTCCACTGGCATATCTGGCGCTTCGTCGAGCAGACTCAGGTAGCCGATAACGGAAGTGAGCGGCGTTTTAATATCGTGCGCCAGATATAAGACCATGTCATTTTTTCTTTGTTCGGCCAGTTTAGCGTCCTGCTGCCGTTTTTCTAGGGTTTGCTTTAACGTGTTGAGCTTTTGTTCCATGAACTCCATTTCCGCAGAAAGTTCAATAGGTTTATCCTCGTTTTGAATAAGCGTATCAATACTGGTATTTATCTCGTCAAAGTATTTTACGAATTTTGAAAGCAGAAGGCGGCATAAAATGAGGAAACTAACGCCAATTGCCGCATAAGTAAATGTTTCAATATGGGAACGTATGGTAGAGTAATATATTTGCAGTGCGACCCGATGATTTAAGCGAAGGCTGCGTTCCAGAAGGCCTACTATCCAGTCTCCGACAGACGCCTGCTGTTGAATAAACAAACGCAGAAACAATACGAACCCAATGGCCGCCATAATAGTTACCATGATATACAGGTAGAGTTTTCGTTTTAGTTTGGAATAGTCGGTTTTCTTAATCGCGCGTTTATTTTTCAATTTTATAGCCAATTCCCCATACGGTTTTAATATATTTCGGATTATCAATGCAGTCGTTCATTTTTTCGCGCAGATGCCGGATATGTACGGTGATGGTGTTGTTGCTCTTACTGAAATATTCGTCGCCCCATATCTCATGAAACAGCTGTTCGGAGCTGACCACGTTTCCTTTATTCTCGCAGAGGATGCGCAGAATCGAAAACTCGGTGGGTGTGAGGGATAAGGGTTTTTCGTCCAGAAAACACGCATGGGAATTTATATTGATGACAAGACCGGAGTGAACGATCATGTGCTCACTGTGCGTTGTTGTCTTATTGAATTTTTTGTACCGGCGCAGCTGCGCCTTGACCCGCGCGACCAGCTCCAGCGGGCGAAAGGGTTTGGTTATGTAATCGTCCGCGCCGATGGTCAGCCCGGTGATTTTATCGATCTCCGTATCTTTCGCGGTCAGCATGATAACCGGATAGGTGTGCTTGTCCCGTATGGTTTGACATACGGCGAGACCGCTGGCGCCGGGAAGCATGACGTCCAGTATGGCAAGATCGAGTTCGGTCCGGCCGATACATTCCAGCGCTTCTTGGGCGGTATAGCATTTGAAAACCGTATAATTCTCGTTTTTCAAGTATAGCTCAACCAGATCGGCAATTTCACGTTCATCGTCCACGACAAGAATCTTATCGTCCATTGAGGCGCCTCCCTGTCAGTCTCTGCTCTGCAACTCATAATATACTGATTATATACCTGATTTAACCTGCGCACAATGCCGGTTTCCCGCCGACGATACTCGCGGCGGCGCGGCGCTCGCGGCACCGAATCGCCGCGCCGCGGTCGGGTTCGGCGGCCCAAAAAGGGGGTTAGCGCCAAGTCGCCGCCATGCCGGGCTCACCCAAAGAAACGGGCGGCCCGCCGGCCGCCCGTTTCTTGAATTTATACTCGTATGCGAAAACATATAGCATGA
>JAITIX010000100.1 GCA_031279205.1 Treponema sp.
TCCACTTCGCCATGGGGACGGGGAATGACATGCACACTCGTCAGTTCACCAACCCTGCCCGCCGCAGCCGCTCCCGCATCGGTTGCCGCTTTCACCGCGCCGACATCGCCGCGGACAAACACCGACACAAGCCCACCACCCACATGGACCTTTCCAATCAGCGTTACATTCGCCGCCTTGACCATCGCGTCTGCCGCTTCAATAGCGGCAACCAAGCCCTTGGTCTCGATCATACCAAGCGCCTGTTGTGTTTCAGCCATTTACATACCCTCCATCATAGAACTGAATCGGCTTTAAGCCGTTCAACTATTTTACGTACCAATAGCTCCACCGTATCATCGCTTATCCCCGTATTACGAGGAGGAGCGGGAATCCCCTGCGGCCTTATATCTTCCAGTTCCTTTATACCATAGGCGATCCGGCGGATATTAATGAGGTGCAGGGGGCTGATATTATCGGAACTCGCGTTTCCACCCACCGCCCCGCAGCCGAGGGTAAGGGACGGAACCAGGGTGCTTGTCGCGCCGATACCCGCAAGGGCTGCAGGAGAATTGACAATTAACCGCGATACGGGTTTCTTGAGGCCGAATTCCCGGATAACCTTTTCATCCCTGGAATGGATGCTCATCGTATGCCCGGCGCCTTCGGCCTTTAGAATTTCGATACACCGTTCACAGGCCCTCTCCCAGTTGTCCTCAACGTAAAAACCCAAGACCGGCATCAGTTTTTCTTTCGAATAGGGGTATTTAGGACCTACCCTGGTTTCTTCGCCCAGCAATACCCGGGTTCCTTTGGGAATACCGATCCCCGCGGCTTTTGCGATAAATTCCGCGGACCGTCCCACAAGCCGGGCATTCATCGTACCGCCGGGCCCCATGAGTATTTTTTCCACCCTTTCGGAATCCCCCGGAGGGAGAAAATATCCGCCCTGTTTTTGTATTTCTTTCATTACGTCATTACGGATACACTGCTCCGTAATGATTGATTGTTCGGATGCACAGATCGTACCATTATCAAATGTCTTTGAATCAAAGATCCGTTTTACCGCTAAGGGAATATCGGCGCTCCGCTCAATAAAGGACGGACCGTTGCCGGGACCGACCCCTATCGCGGGATTGCCCGAACTATAAGCCGCCTGCACCATCGCGTTTCCGCCTGTGGCAAGGATAAGGGCGATGTTTTTATGTCGCATCAAGGCATCAGTCGCCTCTTTCGTCGGAGTGGGAAGGACGCTGACCAGATCCGGGGAAGCGCCCGACCGCTCAAGCGCGGCACGGATACAATGTACGGTTGTGCTTATCGCGTTTTTCGCGCCAGGATGGGGTGAAAACACAATAGCGCATCCCGCTTTAAGGGCGATAAGGGACTTAAAAATCGTGGTGGAGGTCGGATTTGTGGATGGGATAAGACCCGCCACAACACCAACCGGTACGCCTACCTCAACGAGCCCCCCCGCCTTGTTTTCATTGATAATACCTACGGTTTTGATATTCTTGATATACTCATACACATTTTTGGATGCAAAAAGATTTTTTAATATCTTATCCTCCCATTTGCCAAATCCGGTTTCCTCATTGGCCAATTTTGCAAGAGGTTCCGCTTCCGCCGCCACCGCTTCGGCAACCGCCGCTACTACCCGGTCAACGGCGGCTTGATCGTATTCTTTGTATACATTTTGCGCCTTTACCGCAAGACTCACCAGATCCCGAGCCTCTTGCACGGAAATAAGATCAATATCATGCAATTCCATTACTATTCTCCCCAACAAGGCTAATCAACATAAAGTTCAACCCTTTGGTTTTGGGTTTCGCTTCCGCGGCTTATTCTCTGGCGAACTGCTGCCGCTTTTTTTCTTCGGCAGGGGAATCTCCTGTTCGGGCATGGGGGTTTCATCGGGAAAAAGCATTTTCCGTTCCCCCTGCCCTTCTTCTCCGCCGTTTTTATCAACGGTCCCGTTTTCCATTGAGGCCGAACCAACCGCCTCAGCCGCAGCAGGCTCCGGCATCGAAGTCTCGGTCTGAATGGGGGCTTTCGCCGGAACAGGGCGCTCCGTTTGAACGACGGGATCTGCCGGAGTTGACGGCTTAACCGCCGTATCTCCGGCAGATCCCGGCTTCATCGGAACGGAGGGCTTTCGCCGCGGCAAAAGCTCTCTGCCATTTGTTTGATCCATAATGAGGGGCCACACAGCTTCCGCCAGACAAGGAATAAGCAGAGTCTGCCCAACCGCTCCCATACGGTCAATAGTTGCCTTTGCGGCATCAAGGGCAGCGCGCAACGCTCCCACATCACCCACCAGCGTTACCGTATTCAAACCTCCACCAACAAAGTAGGTCATTTTGAGCGTAACCGCCGCGGCTTTTATAGCGCTGTCAACTGCTTCAATAAGAGGAACGCGACCCGCGGTTTCAATAATACCGAGCGCATGGTTTGCACCTGCTTTCAACGCTTTACCCCCATCTCGTTACCAAAAAACTAAAACGAGAGAGGATTTTCAGCGACGAATTTTACCGCCTCCCCAAAGGCGTCACAGGCAGCTTTACATGCCGATTGGCTGCCTGTAAGCAATCCGCCGCCAAAGTTTGTTTCCGATGGAGGACCATAAAACGCAGCGAGTTTCACGTCTGCGGCTTTTAACGCCGCATCCAGGGCATACATCGCCTCCAAGGGCGGGGCGATAAGATAGGACAAGGCAGCCCCTTCTTCCACTCCCGCTATCTTCGAGAGATAACTCCCGGTACGGGAAATACAATGAGCGTAATAAGGGATCGTGTTGTCATCGTTAGCCGATATAAACCACGCTTCCTCAGTAACAAACTGGCAAATTACATTCAGGCCACTCCGCACTTCCGCAGGATTCGGCCCGGCGATAATACCAAGAATTTCACCGGCCAGTTTTGTATTGGCGTTTGCGGAACCGCCGTAAAAGGATCGCGCATAGACGACTTCTACATCGGCCTTTTTGGTCGCTTCATCAAGCGCCGTGTAGGTTACATCGTCGATGTCCGCCGTAACAAGCCCCAAACTTTTTTGTCCGGGCTTTAGTTTATAGCTTTCTATCAAGTCCGCACTTATATTCGGAATGATTTTTACCGCCAGTATTGACGCTTTTAAGGGATCGTTTTTAGCCATAGTGTTTACCTCGCTTCTCCTTTAGAGTTTAAGATCAAGACCGCTTGCCTTATGATCAAGCATTTTCTTTATAATATCCGCAATATAACCGCCCGCTTCAACCGCCGGGGTCCCGCCTTTATGAATGTTGGAAACCACGGTCCGCCGCGCTTCGGGCATATTCATCGTCGCCTTGTACGCCATATACGCGGACATGCTTTCCGCCGTGATAAGTCCCGGACGCTCTCCGATAAGCGTAACGATTACTTCGGCGCCGGCGGCTTCCGATATCGCATCTTCAGCGCCAACACGCCCATACTGTACAAAAAACGGAGATGCTGGTTTTATATTGTAACGCTGCAAACCGTCACAGATAGCCTTAAAGGTATCAATCGCGTTTGTCGTTACTGCAGTAGTTGAAAGCCCGTCGGCAATATAAATGACCACCCGGCTGTTCCCGCCAACATGATTTTTTATTTTTTGCAGTTCTTCGGCCTCAAACAACCGGCCCAAATCGGGACGAGTAAGATAGGTGTCTTTACTATCGCACCGGGTCTTAAAACGGGGCAAATTGTTTTGTTTGATCCAGTCATCCGATACATCGGTAAAAACAGCATCCATGGCTGCTGCGTGATCCGCCCGGAAACGCAGCAGGGTTTCCGTCAGGTACCGGGGGCCGGCTCGCCAGACCCCGATACGGGCCGGCGTGGATTGCTTTAAGGTCTTCAAGGCATCAAGGTTATGCGGATTAGGCACATTGATAACACTTCTCAGATCAACGGCGGCCAGATCAGGCAATACCCCGTCCAGATTCACCCCTACCGAACCGGCTGACCCGGAATGGTCGGAGTTGGCTAAGGCTTGAGCACCCCCCCCGCCCATTTCCATTAAAATCGACTCCACGGCTTTGCGCAATTCTTGTTCTGTAACCATAAAATTTATACCTCCTGAAAACCCATGTTCACTTCCTGTAAAGTGGTTATATTGTAAACAAAAAGTTTATCAATAAAACATAGAAACATCTCCCGCTTTTTCCGTCAGACGGCCATTCTGATCCATCAGATCATGTTTGACCATCCATGCGAAAAATTCCGGAGCCGGTTTTAACCCCAACAACTCACGCAGGGTAGCGTCGTCATGATAACTGGTATCCTGATAAGCCAGCATAACATCATCGCCTACCGGTACGCCCATAAAATAATTGGCCCCCGCCATCGTTAACAACATGGTGGCCATCTCCTGATCATCCTGATTGATCTTGGTATGGTTGGTGTAGCAAGGAGCCATCCCCATAGGTATCCCCAATAGTTTTCCCATGAAATGATCCTCCAGGCTGGCACGGATGATCTGCCGGCCATCGTAGAGGGTTTCCGGTCCGATAAAGCCCGACACATTGTTGAGCATAAAAGGTCTAAATATCCGGGCATAACCGTAACACCGCGCTTCCAGCGTCATAAGGTCCACCCCGCGGTCCGCATTAATTGATTGCTCTGACCCCTGACCGGTCTCAAAGTACAAAAGATTGGGCCCCGGCGCCTGCCCTTTTTTGTGGATCATATCGTAGGCTTCATGGAGCAAGTTTGTGGATACTCCAAAGGCCAGATTTGCCTCCTCGGTTCCGGCGATACTTTGAAAGAAGGCGCAACAGGGAGCGCCATTTTCTACGGCGGCCATTTGGGTGGTAATATGGGACAGGACGCAGTTCTGAGTCGGCAGTCCCCATTTTTGCATAAAATCCCAGGTAGCCTGCAATATCGTCTTGGTGTTATCCTCCGTATCTTCTACCGGATTAACCCCCAAAACCGCATCGCCGCTGCCGTAGGAAACGCCTTCGGCCAAGGACGCCAGAATCCCCTCTATGTTGTCGCTGGGGTGATTCGGCTGATTACGGAAAGACAGGGTATCCGGCAAACCGATGGTGGTGGCGCAAGTAGCGGTTATCTTGATTTTGGAAGCGGCATAGACCAAATCCATAGCCGTCATCAATTTGGCCGCAGCCGCAGCAACCTCAGCCTGAATACCCCGGCTCAATCTGAGGATGTCTTCGCTGGAAGTCTCATGCTTCAAAATCCATTCCCGCAGTTCACCGATGGTCCAGTTTTTGATTCTCTCATAAATAGAAATGTTAAGGTCCTCCAGAAGAACACGAGAAACTTCATCGGTCTCAGGCGGCAGCAAGGGGTTTTCGTAGAAGTCCGCCAGGGTCAACCGGGACAAAACCAGCTTGGCCGCGGTACGTTCGCTGACCGTTTCGGCGGCCCGGCCCAGAAGGACATCACCGGACTTTTCGTCATTGGCCTTTGCCATAACATCGGTGAGACTTTTGAAAGAATAAACTTGACCGCCTAAAATAGTCTTTAATACCATATTTCCTCCGCAACCAGGTCAAACAAATACGGACATATCACCGGCGCGGGAGGTTAAGCGGCCGTTTTCCCACAAACCCATCTTTTCAAGCCATGCGGCAAATTCGGGAATTGGAGAAAGCCCCAGCAACTGCCGTAACGAAGGGGCGTCATGGTAACTGGTACACTGGTAGTTGAGCATAACATCGTCCCCGTGAGGGATGCCCATAAAATAATTGCATCCCGCGGCGCTCAACAGTATTGCCAGATTTTCGACATCGTTTTGATCGGCTTTTGCATGGTTTGTATAACAAGCATCGCAGCCCATCGAAATACCGGTCAGTTTACCCATAAAATGATCTTCAAGCCCGGCGCGGATTATCTGCTTGGAGTCATAAAGGTATTCGGGACCGATAAACCCGACAACCGTATTGACCAGGAAAGGGCTGTACCGCTTCGCAAAACCGTAACACCGCGCCTCCATTACCACCTGATCGGCGCCAAAGTGAGCGTCCGATGAAAGCTCGGAACCCTGACCGGTCTCAAAATACATAACATTCGGACCGGTAGCGGTACCCGCATGAAGCATCAGGTCCCGAGCCTCGTCCATAAGGGCCATCGTAATACCGAAGGCTTCATTTCCCTTCTGGCTCCCCGCGATGCTCTGGAAGCAAAGGTCTGCGGGAGCCCCCTTGCGTATCGCTTCCATTTGGGCGGTCACATGAGCAAGAACACAGATCTGGGTCGGTATGCCAAGGCGGTGTTTTATTTCATTAAAACGCTCAAGGACCGCTTTGGCGTTGTCGGCGGTACCTTCAACAGGGTTAAGCCCGATAACCGCGTCTCCGCATCCGTAGGAGAGTCCTTCGTACACGGAAGCGGTAATCCCATCAAGATTATCTGTCGGATCGTTTGGCTGTAAACGGATAGCGAGGGTCCCTTTTTTACCTATAGTTGTGTTGCAATGGGCGGTAACCCGTGCTTTGCTTGCCGCGTAAATCAGATCCATATTGGTCATGAGCTTCGCCGCCCCAGCAATGACTTCTGCAGTAAGCCCACGGCTTACCCGCCGGATCGACTCATTGGTTGCGGCATCTGAAAGAAGCCATTCTCGAAATTCCGCCATGCTCCAATTCCGAATCTCGGCATAAATTGATTCATTTATCGCATCCTGGATGATCCGGGTAACCTCGTCATCCTCATAGGGAACCACAGGATTTTCTCGCAGATCCGAAATTTTTAAATTGGCCAAGACCTGTTTTGCAGCAACCCGTTCCGCCATGTTTGCCGCAGCCACACCTGCCAGATGATCCCCGGAGCGATCTTCATTCGCCTTTGCAAGGACATCTTTGACGTCTTTAAACTGATACACCGTATCAAACAATTTGGTTTTCAGTATCACGGAATCTACCCCCTTCGCACTTAGAGTTGTAGTATATAAACTTACCCCGTGATCTCATAAACATCGATGACGGGTTCATAAGCCTATAACAATCACCTCTATCCGCGTAGAGTTTATCCATGATGTTATTACAAAATAGTTTTCTGACTTAAAGGATTTCTCCCTTTACAGTGGCGGGACCGTTCAGGTTGTTCGCCTGATTGCCATATTTTGTAACCCTTATCTTAGTATATTCTCCTACTCAAGTCCACTATTAATAATCAACAACAAGTCCACTATTAATAATCAACAATAAATGATAACACGGGAAATACCAGTTGTCAAGGGAAATTTTTTGTTGATTCCCCTCTGTGATTTTACGTGAGGCGGGGCATTGACTCCTCATTACTTTGGGATATACACTTACTTATCAGGGTTTTTTCACCGTTTTTTCAAAATTCGATAAAAAAAGCTCTAACCACACAATACTATTGAGCGCCCCTTGATAAACAAAGGAGTTGGTAATGACCGGGGATGAAAAGCCGCGGACTATTCAGGAATATGTACCGGGTAAGCAGGTAACGATGGCGCATCTTATTGCCAATCCCCTCGAAGAATTATGTAAACAGATTGGCGTCGAAAATAAAGGCGCCATCGGTATTATGACGATAACGCCCGGAGAGGGAACCATTATCGCCGCTGACGCGGCAAGTAAGATGGGGGATATCCAGCTTGAATTCGTTGATCGTTTTACCGGATGCCTGGTTTTTTCCGGTAATGTCGCCGCTGTTGAAAGCGCCCTTAAAGGGGCTGTGGGAGCCCTTGAGCGTATCCTCGGTTTTACGCCGGCTTCCATTACAAAATCATAACCGTGTGTATAAAGAGTTAATACATGGAAATAGTAGGAAAAGAAAAACCGATAATGCTGGTGGGACCAACCGGCGCGGGGAAAAGTACCCTTATAAAGGTCCTGAACCGTCTGGACGGCGAAATAAAGAAAACCGAAAGCATTACCTATTTACCCTACGCGATTGATACGCCGGGAGAGATGATTCATATCCCCTTTTTGTACAACGCCCTGATATTAAATTCCGCCCGAGCTTCAATGGTACTTTTTCTCATCAGCGCGAAACGATACCCGCGGCTTCCCGCAAAGCTCGCTCTTGCCCTGAAGGTTCCCGCCATCGGGATTGTCTCGCAGATTGACGGGGCGGAAGAGGCGGGGATCCGACGGGCGAAATCGGCCCTTACCGTTGCGGGATTAAAAATAATTTTTAATGTATCTTCGGTAACCGGCGAGGGGATTGACGCGTTGCGGGAATTTATTGTATCCGCCGGCATATCCCTGGGGTATAGCAAAAACTAAAAGGAGTGAAACCATGCATTTCCAGGCGCCGGCGTTTCAAGAAACGCCGTTTCTTGAAACGTTGATAGAGCGGGCCAAGGCGGACAAACGGCATATCGTATTGCCCGAAGGCAATGACGAACGTATTCTGTGGGCCGCTGAAACGATACTGAAAAAGGATTTTGCCGAACTTACGATATTCGGGAATCCCGAGGAGATGCGGGAACGGGCGGAACGGCTTGGCCTGCAGACTTTTCAAAAAGCCAATCTGCTTGACTATACACGAAGTCCCCTCTTTACCGCCTATGCCCATGTATTCTATGAACAGCGTAAGGCCAAGGGCGTCACCGAGGAAGGGGCCCTTGCCCAAATGAGGGACAGAAACTATTTCGGCGTGATGATGGTGCAAGATAAAAAGGCCCACGGGATGGTATCCGGAGCGGATGGCACAACCGCCGATACGATTCGTCCGGCTCTCTCGATCATCAAAACCCGTCCCGGATCCTCAATCGCAAGTTCGGTATTTCTAATGTGCCTGCCCGATGGCCGTGTGTGGGTTTTTGGGGATTGTGCGGTCAATCCAAACCCTACCCCCGCGCAGTTGGCGGAAATCGCTATCCTTTCCGCCCAAACCGCAAGGGCCTTCGGTATTGAACCCCGGGTTGCTATGTTGAGCTATTCAAGCGGGACTTCCGGCGCCGGTCCGGATGTCGATATGGTCCGGGAAGCGACAAAGATTGCTCTTGAAGCCATAGAACGCCTGTCCCTCGGCCTTCCGCTGGACGGTCCGATACAGTTTGATGCCGCGGTGGATCCGAAAACCGCAGCTTCCAAAATGCCCAACTCGCCGGTTGAGGGCAAGGCGACGGTGATGATCTTCCCGAATCTGAACGCGGGCAATATCTGTTATAAAGCGGTACAGCGAGCGGCTAATGCCCTTGCCATAGGCCCTGTCGTCCAGGGGCTCAACGCTCCGGTAAACGATCTTTCCCGAGGCGCCAGTGTGGAAGATATTGTCAATACCGTTGCGATAACGGCGATTCAGGCGCAGGCCGGTTGAAGGGTGGTGGGCGAAAGACGTTGTTCACCTGTCCCTTCTCACTATAATTCGTTTACTGACCATACTTTATCACGCTCTTTACCCCGGAACGAGGCGGCGCTGAATATGGTCATCCGGGGGAGGCCGAGTCTTAGACCGAAAGCGCTTCCGTTCGTTGGCGTTACCGGATAGTCTGTCTTAATGTGGGTTACCTTTTCACCAAATGAGGCATGAGTCATTGACAAGCTAGGAGGGCTTGTTACCCAGTATAGCCAGAAGCCGTGCGGGAATACGCCGGTATTCAGAGCAGGATCTGGAATGGCTGGGCCTTATTTGCTGTCTTAAAAACACCGGTATGTCCATCAAGCAAATCAAGCATTTTGTTGCCTTGAGCCAGGAAGGGGATAGCACTTTAAAACAGCGCGGCGCCCTGTTACAGGAACATAAAAAAGAGGTGGAAAACCAAATCGAAGCGATGCAACGGTATCTCCAGAAGGTTACCCATAAGATAGAATACTTTACCGAACAGTATAAAAAGGTAGCATTGACCGATGGGGCATCACCCATCTTATAGAGCTCATGCCACCTTCTTCCTTATTCTGCCTTCCCGGTTTGCCGCCATCGTTCAATGCGATCAAAGGCGGTATTTAAGCGGGCTGACTTTTCAGTGGCCTTTTTCATATTCCCCGGATGCCCTGCATGGCGGTCAGGATGGTGCATTTTGAGGAGCTTTTTATAGGCAGCCTTACAATCTTCTGGAGATGCCCCCAGAGGCACTTCCAGTTCCGCAAAATCCTGCCTCAGGGATTCAGGGATTGCTTGAGCAGTTTGAGGCCGGGTAAACGCCGATGCCCTAAAATCCCCGGTACTGTTGTGGGTACGGAAATTACCCGTATCAAAGGAGGAGCGCTCCTTTTTGCCGGGCTTCCGCTGCAGATAATCCTCCAGTTCTTCAAAGGCCACTTGCATATCCGGATCCTCACCGATGGGCCGTCGGTTTTGGAAGGATCCTCCCCAAGGCTCTTCAGGTTCATCATTAAGATAGCTTCTTATCACATTTCCAAGACGGTCAATAATTCCCATACCCTTAAGTCTACTCGGTTCAACAAGAAAAAAAAAGCAGGATACAGGAGCGTAGTAAGCAGGCACCCTTCCGGTTATTTATACCGCTGCCAATAGGGGTGAGGTGGGAACGCAGTGACCTGACCGCCCGAGCCCCGTAGGGGCGAAAGGGCCTGTTAAAGGATATTGACAAAATTGTATAAGCCTATAAGAATTATAGGCTTATACAATCAAGGAGAAATAACTATGATTAAGATTGCAACGATTGCTGGTTCAGACGCATCAGGAGGGGCTGGTCTTGAGGCGGATTTAAAAACATTTGAAGAATATGGCCTTTATGGTATGGCGGCGGTAACGCTTATCGCGACAATGGATCCGGAAAAAAATTGGGCCCATACTGTATTTCCCTTGGATGAAAAAGCCCTGAAAGCGCAGTTGGAGACTATCTTCAAGGGGGTGGGAGTTGCTGCGGCAAAATCCGGTATGTTAGGAACAGCTTATGCGGTAGCATTGACCTGTGACTATATAAGTTCTCACAAAATAAAAAACTATGTGCTTGATCCGGTGATGGTGTGTAAAGGAAACGATGAAGCACTCAATCCCGAACTAACTACCGCCATTGCGGAACAATTGCTTCCCCTTGCCCTTGTAACGACGCCCAATTTGTTTGAGGCGGGACAGCTTTCGGGAATAAAAAATATTGCAACCATTGAACACATGCAAGAAGCCGCCCGTATCATTTTGGATAAAGGGGCCGCAACGGTATTTATAAAAGGCGGTTCAAAATTACCTAACGCAACCAAGGCGGTTGACCTTTTATATGACGGGAAAACCTTTGAATTGCTGGAAGCCCCGTTAATAAAAACCAATTGGACCCACGGGGCAGGTTGTACTACCTCTGCGGCAATAGCGTCCGGCTTGGCCCGGGGACTTTCAGTTTATGACGCAGTTGCCTTGGCAAAACGATTCATCACCCAAAGTCTTTATGGAAATTTTGCTCTTAATCAATGGATTGGTCCGGGAAATCCAAGTACCTGGAGAAAAGAAACCTTATTCACCTAACGATATGGCCCGGGAAATGGATCATGCTATACACCGCGCATCCAAGTTAATTCATGCTTATTATGATACAAATGGACCACCATACTACCGGGGATGGCCGCAAAACGCCGGGAGTTTCAATATCCGGCTTCCCTTGCATCTTGATGGTGCAAATGAAGTTACTCCATTCTTATCCAGCGGACCCTGGGCATAGCTAAGACCCGCGCTGCCAAGGGAGCTCGCTCTACGACACGCACCGTTGCCCCGAGCCGAGCCACTGCCCAGATCTAGCCTCCTGGGCTGGCTCCCGCGTCCAGGCCATTTTCTGAACCAGACCAGGGCTTCCCAGAGCTTAAGATAAGGCGAAACAGGGCAAGCTAGCTATTCTGCTTCCCGAAACAGGCATCAATTCCCGCAGGGTACTCCAGGTAAAACGCAGGCCCCCCAGGATGCACAAAGATTCCCTAGTTCCGCGTGCAGATGCGCTTCAACGGTCGTAAGCCGCTCATACACCTGACCAGGAAGCAGGGTAAGGATCATGAATAATGCATAGAAAAAACCTATATCCCCCCAGTTATTCCGAAGTAACTAGTTCTGATTCAGAACGCCAGGCAAGATAATCTACATAGGATTCAAATTGCTTACCTTTAGGCGACTCTACAACCATAAAGGCCGCTTCACAGCTATCCTCCCGGGAGTGAATCCAGCGGGATTCAACGAGCAATTCAAATGAACCGGTTTTTACCACCGATTCAGGGATAATCTGAATGGCATACCGAGTGTTGAGCTGTAGATCCAAATGCTTGGCGCATTGTATACGACATCCGGTAATACTGAGATCTTTTAAAAGCATATCACCTTCAAAAACCGCGGGAATACGAGCTCGTCCAATGGTATGATATCTGATATTTTTTCGTCGTTCTTGCATATACCCTCTAGTATGGTTACTGAAGGTACTTTCGTCAATGCCACCTGTGAGCATGGGGAACGACGTATTCTACTGCTAACCTTCCCTGTCCTTAAGGTCTCCCAAGGTATGCCCTCTGGAATCTTCAGTTACCGCTGCTTCCGGTAAGGCGTTTATATACCGGGACCTCGGGCTGCACGAAACAGCGTTACAAAACGTTGCGGCTCTAGGTTACATGCCCCCAGGGTATCTTTATAGTCCAAAGGCATCCCCAGATCCAAGAAGGCAAAACCCTGCTCCTTTAAGTATTGAGCGGTGAGGACCATTTGCACGGTTCCTGCAGAATTTTCATCATAATACCCCGAATAGCTGGTATACACCCGGCCTGCTAACACCCCGAATTCTCCTGCTTTAAGCTCCCCATTCCGGTACACCCCAAAGGAGATGGGCCTGACCTGTGGATCTTGATAGTTCCGTATCCGGGTGAGACTCTCTTGCAGCTGTAGGGTAAGCCAGGCATCACCGTGGATATGCACACAGCGTTCCATGATACCCTGGAAATCCGTATCTACTCTGAGTTCATAGCGAGGCAAAAGGGGTTTAATTGATTTCTTGATGTGGAGATCCGAAAAAAAGAGTATAGACCGTATCAGGTGGAGTTTGGGAAGCAGCAGAAAATTCGGTTCAGCCACCGAGTGGCCCGAGATATCTACCGGTAGTTCCGTAGACATGACGAGGAAACCTGCTGCCATAAGACCGGCAATAAACCGAGGATCAAAGTCCAAAGCCACACAAAATTCTTGGGCATAATCGGTTTCCAAAAGGGCATCTACCACCGTATCCGGGTTATCCTCAGGAGAAATAAACACATACCCAGACGAAGTATAACGAAGACTGGAATCCATAGTACAAGAGTATACCATACCCACTGGGCTTTGCCTATCATTTTTTCTATGGCCCCGGTATCCTTGAGAAAAATGGAAAAACAGGTACTGTATAAAGTATTGTTTTTTGTTACAATAAGGAATATGGCGCTATGGTCAATGTTCTCCTGGTTAAAAATACGTTCCACCATACAGACCCTCAGGGTAAGCCTTGAGCAGGTATTGCAAACCAGACGGAACCTGGTGCTTCTTTGCTTAGGGGTCCTGGTGTTCCTGTTGATCGGCTTCATGGGAGCCCTCTTCCTCATGAATCATATCCCTAAGATCCCGTCGAATTTTTCCCGAACATTAAGTAATGATTTTAAGCCCTTATCAATTGCGCCGGAAGAGCTTTTTCTCCCTGATGAACCAGATTTTCTCCCCGAGGTGCTCTTAGAACGAGAACCCCGGAACCCCTGGACGATTGAAGATGTCCGTCCATTCTGGACGGATCCCTTGCATGATGATCCAGAACAGTGGCGAAAGCGAATAAAAGTGGCTATTGATGAATTCTTGGAAGGTGTTCCATGAAAATACACAGGATGCACGGTGTTTTTCACTTTTTTTTATTTTTTTCCTTTACGTCGGGGGCTATGGGGACTGAAGCACCAGGGTATACCAGTCAAGGTTACTGGTTCCAAAAGGTGCTGGTTGCTGAAACCGTAGATATTGCTTCTGATTCTGCAGCCTCCCTATTCCCTGAAACCTATCTCCCGGAAGCGGCTCCCCTTGAACAAGGCTTCCCTGTTTCCTTACCAGGAACTGAGACCCCGCCCTTATCAGAAACACCAGATACCGAGGTCCAGTTCTCTGTTCCCCCTCAGGTACCCAGGAATGTGGAGCCAGCCTTACCCCCTGCTCCTGAGCCCTCAATTGCCGGTATTGTTCCCCCGTTTACGGTGTTGCCTCCTCCTGTACCGCCTGCTGGGTCTTCGGAGCCGGCGTTACCCCCGGTTCTTGAACCCCCGATCGCTGATCTCATTCCTACGGTCGGGATTGTTCCTTCGGTTTCCGCGCCCCCCACGCTGCCTGGGGCGGGGCCCGCTGAACCGACTCTAGCTACCTTGCCGGAACCTGTACCGCCCCCGGTGGTGTCTCCTCCTGGTTCCATCATAACCGTGCGGCCCTTTACGCCTCCGGGTGGGATCCAGGCTCCGGTTCAAGTCCCGCCCCCTGCTGCAGCAGTACCGGCTCCAGTCTCAATTCCAGAACCCCCTCGATTGATAAGACCGGCAGAACCGGAACCAGCCCCCCAGATAGCCCGTCAAGCGCTTCCCCTGCAGGGGAATCCTCGTCAAGAAGCTCCTACTCAAGGGTCTGCGTCTGCGCAAGGGGAAAGGTTCGTAAAGACCGCCTATTCACGGACCGTTCAAGCCATAGTAGGACAGGTCGTAGAAATCCCCTTCCGGGGAACCGGTTGGATCTATCTGGGGGAACAGGAATCCAGGCCAGGGATTGCCTATACTTCCCGGTACTTGGAAAAAGAAGGACAGAATTTTCTGTTCCATACAGAGCGGTCAGGAACCTATATCCTGAACTTCTATAAACAGGACTTTATTGAAGATTCCATCATCAACGATGCGGTCCAGGTGATAGTCAATCCAGTTCCTAACGCTCCTGAAAGAAGCAGGCCCTCCATAGCTGTGGAGCCAAGCCGGGTAATTGCAGAACCCCGCTGGCCTACCCTTCCCGGAGCAGCTGCTCAGGACAGCACTGCCCCTTCTGTCCAACTGCCGCTTATGGAGCTTCCTCGTGCTGCGCAGGCGCTACCGGAAGTTTCCCCGGCTTCCTCGAGGAGTGACTACTTGCAACAAGCCCGGGAAGCCTATAGCGCAGGACAGTTTTCCCAGGCTATCGCTTCCTTAGATCAGTTCCAGGAACAGTACCCTGCGGGGACTGATGAAGCCTGGTGGCTCTATGCGCAATCCTTGGAAGCCCCCAGTCCAAGCCGGGATATTCGTTCTGCTTTGGCGTATTACCATCGGCTGATCCGGGAATATCCTCAAAGTCTCCGGGGAAACGATGCCCGGCGACGGATTGCCTACCTTGAGCGATATTATGTTACGATTCAGTAAGGGATTATGATAAGTCCTGCAGAAATCGAAGATAGCGCACAAAAGATAGTCCCCGGAATCCTAGATGCCTATAAAACCGAATTAGCCAAACGGATTGTAGGTCAACAAGAAATGCTAGAGGGGCTGCTCATGGCCCTGATTGCCGGGGGACATATACTCCTTGAAGGGGTCCCCGGGCTGGCGAAAACCTTGGCGGTTAAGAGTCTTGCGGATATTACCGGTCTTTCGTTTAAGCGGATCCAGTTCACCCCGGATCTGCTTCCCGCAGACCTCACCGGTACCCTGGTATGGGAACAGGCTTCTGGAACCTTTTCAGTACGGCGAGGACCGGTTTTTGCCCATGTGATCCTGGCAGACGAGATCAACCGGGCTCCGGCAAAGGTCCAATCCGCCTTGCTTGAGGCTATGGAAGAACGGCAGGTTACCATTGGGGAAACCACCTATCCGCTGGCAGACCCCTTTTTTGTATTGGCCACCCAAAACCCCATTGAGCATGAAGGTACCTATATCCTCCCAGAGGCAGAACTGGACCGGTTTCTCCTCAAACTTTTGATCCGGTATCCTAGCATGGAAGAGGAAACCCAGATCCTGCAGATGACCGCTTCCCAGAAGACCTTGAGCCTTAAGACCGGTGAGCAATGGCCCCCTTTACAACCGGTTTTAGATGCTGCTACGTTGACGACCCTGAGAACTGCTGCGGATTGTGTCTTTATAGATAAGCAGATTGTCGCATACATAGTCTCAGTGGTGGCAGCCTCCAGGCCCGTAGCTTCAAAGGCTTCGGCACCTCGGCCCAAAGGGGGACGGCTCCCTGGGGAAGTGGTGGAAAAAGCCCTTAAGGAGGAACTGTACCGGTATATCGCCTTTGGCGCATCCCCCCGGGCGTCTATTGCCCTCTACCGCTGTTCCCGGATCCGGGCGTTGTTCGGGGGCCGTTCTTTTGTGAGCCCTGAAGACGTGAAGGCAGTGGCATTGCCGGTTTTACGGCATCGTATTGTCCTGTCCTATGAAGCTGAGGCAGCGGGCCTGGATCCAGATGCGGTCATTTCCCGACTGCTCACCGTGGTGCCCGTCCCTTAAAGCTATGCAAACCCGCTGCATTGATACCCATGCCCATCTCTCCTTGCTTCCCCAAGGAGCCATCTCTGGGGAAGCAAGGCTGTTTCAGCTTTTCCAGGAAGGATTCGGCGGGATTATTGATATTGGAACCGAGGCAGCGGATCTCCAGTTCAGGCTCAAGGCTTTTGCCCAATTTGACCGGATCCGTTTTAGTGCTGGTATATGGCCTTCCAAGGAATCCATTGCAGCGCGAAAGCGCTTAATTCCCTGCTTAGAGCAGCATATCAGCACCACACCGCAAGGCCGCCTGATTGCTATTGGCGAATGTGGGCTAGACCGTCATCATAACCAGGTAGCAACCGGTGCGGATCTGGCAGGGGAGCGGGAACTGCTGGAACAGCACCTGGACATAGCACAACGGCATAAACTTCCCGTTATCATCCATTCCCGGCAATCTGCCAAGGAAACCGGGGAAATCCTCTCGCTGTACCCGCACGTTCACGGGGTGATTCACTGTTTTTCCTATGGCATTCCCGAAGCGAAAAGCTTCTTAGAGTTGGGTTATTACCTTTCTTTTGCAGGAACTCTCACCTATAAAAATGCCCAGGGACTGCGGGAGGCCCTTCAGTTTGTTCCACTGGATAGGCTGCTCCTGGAAACCGATGCCCCCTATCTGGCACCTCAGCCTTTCCGGGGAAAACCTTCAGAACCGGGGATGGTGGCGGAAACCTATCGCCTGGCCGCGGCATTACGCCAGATACCCCTGGAAGCCTTACAAGCTGCCATTGCCCAGAATGTGAGCGCCTTATTTGGCATCCGATTTTGATTTTGCTCTCGGGGAAATCACCTCAAACCCGCAATAGGGCACCAGGGCCTTGGGGAGGCGAACCGAACCGTCGGCTTGCTGAAAGTTCTCCAACACCGCGATGATACCCCGGGACACCGCCAAAGCAGTCCCGTTGAGCATGTGGACAAAGCGGTTTTTTCCAGTCTCGTCTTTGTATCGGACGTTAAGCCTGCGGGCCTGATAATCGGTGCAGTTGGAGGTGGAGGTTACCTCTCCCCATTCGCCGCCATTCGGGGAAGGAGGGTTGGCCCTTCCGGGCAGCCAGGCTTCCAGGTCCCACTTGCGGTAAGCCGGGGCTCCCAGGTCTCCGGTACAGGTATCCACCACCCGGAAGGGGATTTCAAGACCAGCAAAGATTTCCTCTTCCACCAAGCGGAGTTCCTCGTGTAAGTGGTCCGACTCTTCCGGCAGGCAGCAGACGAACATCTCTACTTTGGTAAACTGATGCACTCGATACAAGCCTTTGGAAAACTGCCCTGCAGCCCCGGCTTCCCGGCGAAAACAGTGGGAAAGCCCGGCCATCCGCAAGGGGAGACGATCCTTGGGCAGGATCGTGTTGGCATAGTAGCCCCCCAGGGTAATCTCCGCAGTCCCTACCAGGCAGGTTCCCTCCTCCTCCAAGGTATACACATTAGACTCTGCCCCTCGGGGGTTAAAACCAATACCTTCAAGAATTTCCTCTTTGGCAATATCCGGGGTGATATAGGGGGTAAAGCCCTTTCGCGTCAGTATATCCAAAGCATACCGGATAAGTCCCAGTTCCAAAAACACCCCTTCGTTTTTAAGATAGTAGAATTTGGTCCCTGAAACTTTGGTCCCGGTGTCGAAGTCGATGATGTCCAAGTCCTGCCCGAGTTTCACATGGTCTAGCGGCACAAAATCAAAGGTTTTCGGCACGCCCACCCGTTTTACTTCCAAGTTATCCTTATCCTCTTTACCGATAGGCGCCTCAGGATGGGCCATGTTGGGGATACGCCGGCCTTCGACCGCGAGGTCCCGCTCCACCTGGGCCAGGGTTCCTTCTAGTACGGCAATACCATCTTTCAGCTTTTTTCCTTCCTCCATGAGGCTGTTCCGTTCCACCGCGTCCTGGGTACGTTTCATGGCAGCGGCATTGGCGTTCCGCTGTTGTTGCAGGGATTGCAAGGTCTGGGTCAACTGGTTCCTTTGATTAAAAAGCGCTACGACTATATCCGCATCCGCCTGCATATACCGATGGGCGATATTTTGCTTCACCTCGGAAAGATGGTCTAGGATGAAACGATAATCTAACATAATGAGGTATTATACCACTTGAGGCTTCCCCATACAAGAGCGCGCGTTGCCTCATCCGGCAGTGGTTCCCCGCTATCCCTCCCGTATGTCCCCTTCGCAACCGAACGGGCTGCCTGATTAAGGTCTTCCGGCCTCTGAAGCTCCTTTGGTAGTACCTGTACAATCTTTATTCCGGTATAATCATCCGTACATCCCAAAAAAGAAAATAAAAGAAAAAACAATAGCCCTGAAATACTAAAGTCCCTTTTATTTTTCATATTTTCTTCTGATTAAGAGTCATGATTTCAAATGATGACATTGGTAGCTATAAAGGCTACCATTCATTTTTATCAATCCTTTCCGTTAATTCAAGTATGGCGGTAATTTCCCGGTAGTCTTCATCGGAAAGGGACCCGGCAAATTGCAGATAATCCCTGCTTCCGTTTGTTTCGGCGTCGTCGTCAAGAACGGTTACTATGGCGCTCTGGTTTTTGGCGGGCCTTATCTGCCGCCTGTAAAACGGTACCTATTACCCAACCTCACGAAGCAGGATTCGGAGTACCACCGGGACTCATCTGTTCAAGCTGGTCCAGCGTATACCCTTGTTTCAATAGCCCTATAGCTTCTTCCCAGCCGTTTTTTTTACCCCTGGCCTCGCCCCTAGCCTCGCCGCGTTTCTCCCACTTGGCGGTTAGACCGAATTCTTCCATCAGTTCTGTCATCATTTCATCTAAAGGCAATGTTCCCTCTGCCATTTTGAATACCTCCCATATAGTCTTCTTGTTCGCCCTTAATATCGCGTGTATATACGCCCCAAGCTCCGCCACCCGCTCCCGCTTGCGGCTCTCTTCCAGTATAGCACCCGCCACCGCCGCACTCAAGTCGTTACTCAGCCCCTTCAGCCACAGGTTCTCCTCAAACAGCAGTTTCTTGCTCTCTATCACCTGAATAGCCACTGGATACCCACTAACCACATAAATCCCCGCAGAAGTCATACTTACACAACAGTTCTGCTCCTTCCCTAAATACGTAAACAACTCACGGGGATAGCGGGTTTCTATAATGCTGACGGTCATATCCCGCGTATCGGTCTTGTTAAGTGCGGCGTACAGGTAGGCGTAACTGAGTACCTTGTAGAAATCGTACACCGAAAAATAATCTTCAGGGCTTTTGTACTCAAGAATATTGACCTGTTTGAATATGCGGGCAATGTTCTTTTCAATGAGCAGTTCCGGGGTTTTCTTGACAATGACTAGGTCGATTTCCAGAGGCTCGGCGTTAAGCTGATATTCGCTGGTGAACTCAAGGGCGTCTTGGTACTGTTCCAGTTCCAGTTTGAGAGCTTGGACGAAGGCGGGGTGCCATGGGATAGGGGAAGATGAAGGGGCTGTCTGCTGTTCCAAAGGGGAACCTCCTTTATGCAGGGTAGGGTAGAGGAAAAGGGGGATTATAGCAAGGCGGATGGCCGTTCTCACCGCGTAGTGAGCGCCAGACACACCGCACAATGAAGAATTCTTAACTTGTTGACATAGCGTATATTGCTGCGGGTGATACAGTACGCGCAACGTGATTGCGACGCTCTCACGCTTTAGGGTATGATCGCCCAAAGGGAGGGTTGTCTTGTTCTTAAAGTCGCTGGAGATGTCGGGGTTCAAATCATTTGCTGACCGGACTACGGTGGAGTTTACCGATGGGATCACCGCGCTGTTGGGGCCTAATGGTTGCGGCAAGTCTAACGTGGTGGACGCCATTAAGTGGGTATTGGGGGAACAAGCGTCAAGGTCTTTGCGGGCTGAGAAGATGGAGGATGTCATCTTTAATGGCACGGAGAACCGCAAGCCGCTCAACATGGCTGAGGTCAGCCTCACGCTGGCCAATGACACGAGAATTTTGCCGCTGGATATGTCGGAGGTGCAGATAAAACGTCGTCTCTACCGTTCCGGGGAGAGCGAATACTTCATCAACATGGTGCAGGTGCGGCTCAAGGATGTACGTCAGCTCTTCTGGGATACAGGCGTGGGCAAGGCGGCGTATTCGGTGATGGAGCAGGGTAAGATCGACCAGGTTTTGTCATCAAAGCCTGATGAGCGGCGCTATCTGTTTGAGGAAGCGGCGGGTATCACCCGGTTCAAGGTAAAGGGTGTGGAGACTGAGCGGAAACTTGTTAAGACTGCGGAAAATATGCGGCAGGTCGAGGGGATTCTGGGCGAGGTGAAGCATACCTACGATAGTCTGAAAGCTCAGGCCGACAAGACCTTGAAATATCGCACCCTGCGCGACGATATCTTTAACTTCGAGCTTGATATACAGCTCCTGCGCTTAAATCAGTTTCGTTTCGAGGCTGCCATTAGGAGCGAAGACATGGCTAAGCGCACGACTGAACGGGACGCTTTACGGGCTGAACTGGACGAGGCAAACAGGTCTCTTGAGGAGAACATGGATGCGGTGAAGGCGCTGGAAGACAAACTGGTTGACTATCAGCAGAAGATTTATGGACTGGCGATTGAGCGTAACGCGAAAGAGAAGGAAGCGAAGTTTCTGGCGGAACAGCGAAACGAGAGTAAGGCCAAAATCGCACAGAATGAGGGTCGGGAACGGACCGTATCCAGCAAGATCGAGGAGCTTACTGAGGATGCTGGGGAGCGGGATGGTGTGGTACGCGATCTGCGTAAGAAGGGTGAAGATATCCAGACAAACATCGCGTCGTTTGAGCAGAATATCCACCTTGCCGCGGCGCGGATTGGGGATAATGATAAGGCGACCCGCACCGCGGAGCTTGAGATTAGGGAACTTGAGACAAAGCGAAGGGGTTATGAGAAAGACCTTGAAACTATCACGGACGATATTGTGGCTGCCCTTGACGCAGGCCTTAAAGAAGCGGGCTATTCGGCGACCGAGCGGCGCAACCTTGAGGAGCGGCTCGTCGAAGTTCTGAGCCGCCTGAAAACCTCGCTTGCTGGACGGGAGGTGTTGCTCAAGGATCTGGCGCAGACCGCTGATAGTGCCATGACCACAGGTATGGAAAACTTCAAGCGCATTGCCACGGGGCTTGTCGCAGCTTTGTCCGAGGCGGCGAACAACGTGGATACGGCGCTCGCTCTGTTTGGGTCTTACCAAAAGATCACGCCTTCTTTTATCGATGAATTTCTTGCTCCAGAAGGGATTATCACCAAGAAGCGAGCGTTTGACGCCCGGATTCGCGCGAACAAGGACAGCGTTGAGTCTTTGCGAGAAAGAATTGTGGCGCTTCGCAAAGACAATGATGATCTGGGCGTGAAGATTAACGAGTACCGCGCCACGCTTGAAGAACTACGTGTAAGCCGTGTGCGTCTGGCGACTCAGGCTCAGTCTGCTGAGGAACAGGCGCGTCTTATTCGCCGCGAGCTTGCGGGACAGGAGTCCCTGCTCAGGACTGTGCGCGATGAGCTTTTTCTTGATCAGAAACGTTTTGAGGAAATCGGCGAGCGTATCTCTGACACTGAGGAAGAGATTGCCAGCATTGAGCGCAATGGCCACGAGATGAGCGCCGCGCTTGAGTATCTGGAAACGGACATTGCGAGGCAGAATGACGCGATGGCTGGTAAACGGGAAGTCATCAAGGAAAAAACCGCTGCCCTGAGTAAGGTGCAGGAACGCCTCGAAAAGTTGCATCTTGAACTGGTGCAGTCTGAAATCGAGATTAAAAACATTCAGGATAACTTCAGGGAGACTCATTCCCGCGATCTGCTTGAGTTTGAAGACCGCATTGAGAAGATTGCCGCATCTGCCCCGGCGCTGCGTGAAGAGCTGGCCGCAGCGAGGAACGCTCTGAAAAACATGGGGCAGGTGAACCTGATGGCTCCGGAAGAGTTCACTGAAACCAAGGAACGCTACGACTTTCTTTCTAGCCAGCTTGCGGACATTGCCAAAGCGCGGGACGACCTTGAAAACATTGCCGCTGAAATCCGCGCTGAGTCTTCGGCGCTCTTTTTATCGACCTATAACAAAATTAAGAAGAACTTTCACAATATGTTCCGGAGGCTCTTTGGCGGTGGGCGGGCTGAACTGCGTCTTCAGGACCCCAACCATGTGCTGGAATCAGGTATCGAAATTTTTGCCCAGCCTCCGGGTAAGAAGCTGGAAAACATTTTCCTGCTTTCCGGTGGTGAAAAGTCTATGACGGCTGTGGCTCTGCTCTTTGCCACCTACATGGTTAAGCCGTCGCCCTTCTGTCTGCTTGACGAGATTGACGCGGCGCTCGACGAGGCCAACGTGAGCCGTTTTGTGCTGACCCTGCGGGAGTTTGGTAATGCGAGCCAGTTCATCGTCATCACGCATAACAGGAAAACCATGATTGGCGCGAGTACCCTTCTTGGTGTAAGTATGGAAGAATCTGGCGTTACGAAAGTGGTTTCTGTGCGTCTTGAAAACGAGGAAGCCATTCGCGACGAACCTATACTTAATGAGGCCTACGAAGAAGAAGAGATCGAGCCGGAGACTGGCCGTGAACTCCCTGTGGGCATTGACGATCCGGCTTTGGTCAGCGAGGAAAAGCTGCGTCCCATTAGGTCGCGGCGTATAAGCCACTATGCTTGAGCAAAACAGGAAAATGCCATGGACGCTATCGACAGCGTCTCACTACTCAAGGACGCCGCAACCATTGCCCTGAAAGACAAAGTCCGCCATTGCGGGCGGACTGTTTGATTATACGGGGGACGAGACGTATTCTTCCGCCGGCTCATCAGGAGGGACTGGCGCATCTTTGGGACGACGGCCGCGTTTCTTAGGCGCCGCGATGTCAGGGGTGCTGCTGGACGGCTCATGGAGGGCAGGTGCTGACAAGGGGCTCCCTTGTGAAAATGTTTGCTTGGTTTGCTCATAGGACTCAAGCAATTGCCGTTCCTGCTGTTCCAGGCAGGAAAGCATCTCAAGAACCTGGCGGTAGGTGTTATCGCTGTCCTTCGCCGCTTCCCGCTGGGCTTCAATATCAGCCAGCGCAGAGGCAGTGCATTCCAGAGTTGCGAACAGTTCCTTTGTAATCTGGCCGTTGCGGGCAAGATGCTGGACAAAGCGTTTTTTGTTACCTTCATAAGCCTTGTTCAGATACACATATTTCAGCAGTTCCAGCAGAGTATCCGGCTCAAAGCCTTTGAGTTCAGCGCCGACTACCTCAATAATGACATCACAGCAATCCTCATCATCATAGCCCCGTGCAGCAGGCCGCACCTTTTCATCAAAGAACCGCCTACATTCATCAATGAATGCCTCTTCCACCGGCGACGCACAAAGCTCCCGCAGGCACTCCTCGTTACACTCCTCATCCAGCGAAGAGAAGAGATACAGAGCCTTCAGCAGTCTGTTCCTGACTCCCTGAGTTCCCTCCGTCTTTTTTGTTCTACCCATTCCGTACTCCTTGTTACCGTAATACTATTATTGTAGCACAAATTCCTGGCCGCGTTCATCAAGCACCTTAAGCGACGAGAGATTGAGACAATAGTAGGGATACCCGTCTTCCTCATAAGAACCGAACACCCCTACTGCCTCTACCCACTCATTGTCCCGCGGATAAACCGGCTCCTGCTTTTCCCAGATTACCTCAAAGCCTGCGTTCCCATCATTACCACAACAGCCCGGGCCATAGCGGATCACAAAGTAGTAGGGAGGAATCTGCGTGCCGTTGTCCTGTGTCATAAACAGACCTTCCAGCTTGATGGTCTTGCCAACATAGTCATCGGGGTTAAGATAGACATCATTCACTTGGGCTATGAACATCTTTTCCTTTATTTCGACGATGTTGCTGCCGTCTTTGGCCTTACCCGCGCTGAACACGCGGCTATCATTGTTATAACCGAGGGTAAACATGGATGGTGCAGGGGCGGTTTCCGGCCCACTAGAAGACAGCGACACAGGGGATATCTTGACTTCGCTGTTCACACTCGACAGTGCGGACGACACTTTGGCGCCGCCACAGCCGCTCAACAAAAGCGTCGCTGCGGTCAGACACACGGCTGTTAATCGAATCTTTTTGTTCATGAAAAAACCTCCCTTGTAGTTCTAAACTGTTTGAGAAACCCAAGCAGCGAAAATACACAGAACATCGCTATGTTAACTATAACCACACTCGCGCCAGTCGGGGTTTCTTCAACAAATGAAAACACCACGCCAATGAAGAATGACCCTACCGATACCAGCGCAGCACAGATGGTAACCACACTGAACCGCTTGCACAAGCGCATACTCGTGAGCGCCGGGAAGATGATGAGCGCGGATATGAGGAGTGCGCCCATCATCCGCATACCCAGCACAATCGTGATGGCCGTGAGCAGGGCGATAAGCATGTTGTATACGCCGGTTCGGGTTCCTGTGGCTCGCGCAAAGGTCTCATCAAAAGTTACGGCAAAAATCTTATGGTAGAATAGTACAAAAAGAATGAGTACCACAATCGACAGGCTGACACTGAGGTACACATCGCCCTTGTTCATGGCAAGGAGACTACCAAAAAGATAGTTACAAACATCCGTATTCATGCCCGTGGTCATGGAGATTACGATTACACCGACAGCCAGAGAACCTGTTGAAATGATAGCAATGGCCGAGTCTCCCTTGATGACGCTGTTTTCGCTGAGGCGCAAGAGCAGAAAGGCCGCCAACACCACGACTGGAATGGAGACCGCAAGCGGTGCCATGTTCAGCGCCGTGGCAATGGCCAGCGTGCCAAAACCCACGTGAGAAAGCCCGTCTCCAATCATTGAATAGCGCTTGAGTACCAGACTGACGCCCAGAAGACTGGCGCATAACGATACAAGAAACCCAACAATCACAGCCCTAACCAGAAAGGTGTATGAGAGCATCTCTGCTATTGTTGTAAATAGGTTAAAATTATCCATAGCTTTTGTTGTATTACCTCAAGGTTGCTCGTGTCTAGTCGAAATTGGGCAACACGCCGGCAAGGGCGTCGTCTATCGTGAACACGCCACTGCGGTTTGTTACCAACCACTCGGCGGCAAATAACGCACCAGTGGCAAAGCCTTCACGATTGCGGGCGCTGTGGCGCAGTTCAATGGTGTCAGAAGCAGAGTCAAAGATGACGCTGTGTATACCCGGCACAGAACCCACGCGGAGGCTGGCAAAGTGCAGTTCATCCGGCGTGGGTGGACGGTCAAGCTTATCCCAGACAGCGGTCTGCTTTTTCCCATGGGTTGCAACGCCGACCCAATCCACGAGGGTTTTCGCAGTACCAGAGGGGCTGTCGGCCTTCTTGTTGTGGTGAATCTCCAAGCCACCCACATCGTAGCCGTCAAAGAGTCTCACCAGTGAGGCGGTATATGCGGCGACACGATAAAAAAGGTTGACACCAATGGAAAAATTCGAGGCATAGAGCAGGGCGGAACCAGCAGCCTCTACCACCCGTTCCACTTCGGGAAGCTGCTCATACCAGCCGGTCGTGCCGACAACAGTCGGAACCTTGATCTCTGCAAGCGTCGTGATGTTCGCCACCGCCGTATCAGGCCGCGTGAACTCAATGGCGACAGTGGAACCATCCTCGTTACTCAGAGTAGCGGGGCTTATATCCGCAATACTCTTGTAAACCTCTGCTCCAGAGAGAGATAGCTCATCAGTCGCAAACGGGTCAACAAGCGCACTCACCTTGTGTCCACCCTCAAGCGCCTTTTGCTCAATGAGCTTACCCATCTTACCGTATCCAACTATGATAAGGTTCAGCATACATTACCTCCAAAAAAGTTATGGTGAACTGCCTTCACCACATCAGACGATTCACTATCGTTCACGATAAAGCTGATATTTACCTTACTCGCGCCCTGAGACAGCATCTGCGCCTGTACGCCAATGGCTGCACAGACCCCAAAGACGCGGCTAAGGATTTCCGAAGAACGTTTCACGTCTCCAACAATCGTAACAATGGCCTTGCCGGTCTTGATTTCTACCGTGGAAAGGGCGGATAGCGCGACTTCCACCTCGGTCAAGTCATACTCGGCGTCTACGGTGAGCGACACGGAAACCTCGCTCGTAGCAACCATGTCAACCGAAATGCCATATTCAGCAAAGGCCGAAAACACTTTTTTCAAGAACCCGGGTTGACCGACCATGCGGGTGGAAACAATATCCACCAGTGTAACATTCTTCCGTGAGGTAACCGCCACAACTGGTCGGGTCTTTTCAACTGAGGCAACGATTAGCGTGCCTTGTGCTTCAGGGTTGTATGAATTCTTTACGCGAACCGGAATGCCCATTTTAGCGCATGGCTGCATAGCCCGTGGATGAAGCACCTGCGCTCCAAAGTAGGCCAGCTCCGCCGCTTCCTCATAGCTCACCTCATCAACCAGCTTGGCATCTGGCGCCAGACGCGGGTCAGCAGTCAAAATGCCGTCAACGTCTTTCCAGACCTGAGCTTCCTCAGCCCGACACGCCGCCGCAATCACCGTGGCGCTCAAGTCGGAGCCGCCGCGTCCCAAAGTGGTGATGCTGCCCTTCTCATCTTTGGCGATAAAGCCGGTAAGCACGGGCAGTATCCCCTCATTGATGAGTGGCAGGAGGCGTTCAGGGATAAGGCTCCAGCTTTTTTTCAGGAGCCATGCAGACGAAAAGTTTGAGTCAGAGCAAAAGCCCGCATCCCAAGCGTCCAGTGCCTTTGCTTTACATCCAATTGAGCATAGGTAGGTTGCCATGATTCGCGCCGACAGCCGCTCCCCAAAAGACAGGAGGTAGTCCCTGGTCTTGTTCGTCAGTTCCCGTATCATCGAGATACCGATAAGAAGGCTCCGCAGTTCCTCAAACATGGAGCGAATCTCTTCATGGACCACCGCGTTGAGCTTGAGTTCCTGTATGGTCTTGTTATGCAGTTCCTCGATTTTGGTAATCGAAACCGAGCGTGTTTTCAGCGCGGCTTCAGCAGATTCGATCAGATGATCGGTCGTGTTCCCCATTGCCGAGACAACCAGCACTGGTTTCCGTGCAAGCTGCCCCAGCACAATCTCGGCCACGTGGCGTACCCGATCCGCGTTAGCCACGGAGCTTCCGCCGAATTTCATTACAATCATTAGCTTTCCTTGTTAGTGGCTAGTGGTTGAGCCTGTTCCAAAACTCAAGCCGGAGTTCCGAACTTCGATTTTCTCACTCAGAACTCTCTCTGGTTATCTCGCTTCGAACTCCGAATGGCTTGTTCTGAACAGAATTTATCCACACTAACTCACTATAATATTGAGGTTTTGGAACAGCCTCGGTTTATTTTTCTATATCCTTAAAATATCGGACCGTGCCAACCATAAGTTCGTCAGTGGCGTCTTCGTCGCAGACAATAATGGCTTTAGGATGCTGCTGGAGGCAGGAAGCCGTCCACATCTGGTTAACACTCCCCTCGACTGCAGCTTTGAGCGCCCGCGCCTTGTTCCGGCCACTCACAATAAGCAGGACTTCCCGCGCATCCATGATGGTTCCCACGCCCACGGTGAGCGCAGTTGTGGGGACTTTGCTCCTGTCGCCGTCAAAGAACCGGGCGTTAGCGCTGATGGTGTCCTCAGTGAGGGTCTTCACTCTGGTACGCGAAGCGAGGGAAGAGCCGGGTTCGTTGAAGGCGATGTGGCCGTCAATGCCCATGCCGCCGAGGAACAACTCAATGCCGCCGCAGGAAGCGATCCGCTCCTCATAGGCTGCACACTCTGCCGTTAAATCAGCGACCATACCATCAAGGATATTCACGTTTTTCTGGTTTATATCGATATGCTTAAAGAAATTGTCATACATGAAACGATGATAGCTCTGGGGATGGTCGGCCGAAAGTCCCACATACTCATCCATGTTAAAGGTAACGATGTTGCGGAACGAGATTTTCCCCTGTTTGTTGCCCGCGATAAGCTCGCGATAAATCCCCAGCGGGCCTGATCCGGTGGGTAATCCCAGCACAAAGGGCTTTGAGGCGCTTGGTTCAAACGCGCTGATCCGGTTTATGATGTATGTTGCGGCCCACTTGCTCGCTGCATCATAGCCTTTACGAATAATAAGGCGCATAATCAGTTCTCCTTGAGATCACAAAACTGTTTTTTTTAATAATACCATCTACAATGACGGTTTGCACGGTAAAGTCTTTGTCAAACACGCTTATGTCCGCGTCATACCCTGGAATGATAGCGCCTTTCATGGCGTAACGCATGATCTGCGCCGGGTTACGGGTGGCGGTCTTCACCGCATCCTCAAGACTGAAGCCAAAAGCTACCAGGTTCTGTACACCACGTATCATCGTCAGCGCAGAACCAGCGATTACGTCGTCGGTTACGCGGTGAAACACGCCGTCATGGAACACCACCTCTTCGCCGTTGGCAAAGAACGGGCCGGTTTCTTGCTCAGTCGGCTTGAGCGAGTCAGTTACCAGCACAAGTCGCTCAATTGCCTTGTCCCGCTGTAAGAGCTTGAACAGATGCGGGTGAACGTGAAAACCGTCGGCAATGATTTCACACGACAGTTCTGGATGAATGAGTACCGCGCCCACCGCGTTAGGGTTACGGTGTTCCATGTGACGCATGGCGTTGAAGAGGTGGGTGGTATGGAGTATGCCCGTTTGCATAGCCTCTACCATGTTCTCATAATTGGCATCGGTATGGCCGACTTGCAGGATTATACCTTTCTTGATACAGAAGAGCGCGAGTTCCCGCATACCTTTGAGTTCCGGTGCGACAGTCATATTGACAATATGACCATCCGAGGCTTCCCAGAGCTGTTCCATAAAGGGGATGTCAACAGCGCGTACGGTTTCAGGTCGCTGTACACCGAGCCGCGTAGGCGAGATAAACGGCCCCTCAAGGTGCAGTCCCATGATCTGCGCGCCCTCTTCCCTTCCCATAGCTGCCGCCACATTACGGACAGCTTCAATCATCCGTTCCCCTTCTGAAGGGTAGAGCGCTGGGTTAAAGGCCGTTACCCCATATTGAGCAAGGAGGCGGGACATAGCCAGTACCGAATCGGTGGAAGCGTCATCGGTACCAAAGCCGCCAAAGCCATGTATATGCGTATCAATAAAACCGGGTGTGATGTACGCGCCCTTTACGTCGATAATTTGTACTTCTGTATTAAAACGCCTTTGCTCAAAACGCCGTCGAGAGAAAACATCAGCCACTTTGTTGTCTTCAAGAAGCACCGCGCAGCCTTCCATGGCGGTAAAACCGTTCATCACGGTTCCATTATGTAAACAAATAACACTCATAGCACGTGAATCTTAGTGGTTTAGAACGGTAACCACCCGTTCAAGCACCTTTCTACGGTCAAGCGGCTTAACGATAAAGCTTTTTGCGCCCAGCATGAGGCATTTTTTGACCACATCCTGCTTACCCAAAGCGCTAACCATGATTATCTTTGCGTTCTTGTCAAATTCAAGTATTTTCTCCAAAGCAGTAACGCCATCCATCACTGGCATTGTGATGTCCATGGTCACCAAATCAACCTTAGGGTGCAGTTCCTTGTATTTTTCAAGCGCCTGAGCGCCATCGCCCGCGCTTGCCAGTACCTCGAATCTCTCGGATGTGAATATCTGACCAAGTTGTTTCGCGATAAACATGGAATCATCAACCACAAGAACCCGATACGGACTACCATCGGATGGGCGCAAACCATCGGGGACTTTTTCATTAACTCCAATACCGGTATCAATTTTTGCCATCTAGCATCTCCTTTTCTTTTAATTTTACCATAGATGTTATCTATTCGGCTATTTCAAGTCAAGTTACCAGTAGTGTACTATGCCATCACGCAGATAACTTCACATAAGCGGGGCGAAGGGGCGCAGTATGTCCTGAACAATCCGCTGGAAGGCATTACGGGCGCAGTCTTTCAGTGTGATCTGGCGGCAGGATGGCAGGGTCGCCAGAAAGTCCTCTTTAATAAAAGAGATTGTTCTATTCTTGTATAGCCATACGCCACATTCAAAGTGCAGGTAGAGACTGCGGAAGTCGAGGTTGGTGGTGCCGACTGTAGCCACCTTGTCGTCCGAGACAAAGGTCTTGGAATGGTTAAAGCCGTCTGTGTACTCGTAGATTTTAACACCAGCGGATACCAGTTCACGGTAGTAGGAACGGGACGTAATCGCCACGATCTTCTTGTCCCAGCGGTGCGGGGTGATGATACGCACGTCAACACCGCTCTTGGCAGCCAGTTTCAGCGCGGACAGCAGGTTTTCATCTACCACCAGATAAGGGGTGTTGATGTACAGATACTCCCGCGCGTTGTTGATGATCTGGATGTAGACGTGTTCCCCCACATTTTCATCATCAATGGGGCTGTCTGCGTAAGGCTGGACATAGCCATCAGAGGGGATGAGGCAGGCGCTTTCCCGCCATGGATAAAACGCTTCATACACGATCTTCTGAGGTTGTTGCAGGTTCCACATTTGCAAAAAGATAAGAGTGAAGCTCCAAGCCGCCTCCCCTTCCAGCATGATGGCCGCGTCTTTCCAGTGGCCAAAGCGCTCAAGGGCGTTTATGTACTCGTCGCCAATGTTTATGCCACCGGTAAAAGCCACTTTCCCATCAACAACAACGATTTTACGGTGGTCGCGGTTGTTCTGATGCGATGAGAGAATGGGCTGAAAGGGGTTAAACACCTCACACTTGATCCCCTTCTCTGCCAGACGCCGTTTATAGTTTGACGGCAACATGAAACACCCTAAGTCATCATATATGAGTCGCACGTCCAGACCAGAGGCAGCCTTGGATTCAAGAACATCCATGATGGTATCCAGCATATATCCCTCTTTAATAATGAAGAATTCGATAAAAATGTATCGCTCAGCCTTAGTCAGTTCTTCAACGATTTTTGCAAAAAAGCGCTCGCCTGACGCGAAATACTCGGCCTGGGTGTGGGTGTACACTGGAAAGCCTGCGTGGTTCTGTAAGTAGCGAACCTGATTGAGGCAATCCTTACCCTCAAGGAGTGGTAATACGTCGCCGGGTAGAAAATAGAGGGGGTACGTAGGTCGCTTGCTTTCTTGAACCAGACGGCGTAGCTTTCGGGAGTCAATTTGGGAGTGGAGAAGTATGTAAAGAAAGCCTCCGAACACGGGAAACACCAGAAAGAGGAAGAGCCATGTGAGTTTATAACCGGACTTACCCTGTTTGTTGACGATGTAGAAGCTGACTATAATGCTTAGAGCCTTCATAGCCATGTTCACATGCCAGAAAACCATACTTGATCCGGCAAGGAATGACAGGATACAGGCGATCTGGATAAGCAGGATGGCGATGACATAGACACGCCGTCTGAATATCACGCGAATCAAGCTCATTCCAATCTCTTTTATTCTCTTTAAGCAGGCCAAGGTCCTAATCCAGCGCGTAATACTTGAGGTTCATCACCGCTTATATCAACGACCGTTGAGAAAAGCCGCTCCTGCTCAATCCCACTATCAAGAATAAGGGCTATCCATTCAAGCGCCTCAAGCTCCCAACCACCTTCAAACAACTCATCTTCTGGAATCACCGGGAACTCGTCCACGCTCTGCTCCTCAGCCCCATCGCCATCAAAGTCAGGTAGCATACCTCGCTTGGCGGTAATCGAATACAGGGGAACGCTTAGGCTTCTTATAAGCGCGAGCGGAATCTGATGAGCAGGAATACGGATACCGATCTCTTTGCGGCGCAGGCCAAGAGACTTTTCAGTGCCAAGAAGGGTTTTCAGCACAAAGACATACGGCCCTGGCACGAATCGTTTGATAAGCCTGAACTGGCTGTTATCCATGCGGCACAATTCCCCAAATTGGGAAATATCCGAACAAAGCAGGGTAAAGTGCCGCTCGTCCCGCTCACCTGAATGAGCCTTTAGCTTTTTAATGCCACTGGCTGACTTAAGCGAACACACAATACTCCAGCTCGTGTCTGTCGGCAGGGCAAGCAGCCCGCCTTCGGAAAGAAGCCGGCAGGCACGGTCAAGAACGCGATCATCAATATTGCCAGGAACCACATACTTAATCATATTTTCAGCATATCACAAAAAGTGCCACACTTCAATTCTATACTGTTTCCAAATTGAAATTTGGGAACGCTTCCACCAACTATTGTCTTTCCTTACCACCGTATGGATATTTGAGCGTATGGAGGATTTATGAAAAAAAGGATTGCACTTCTTTTGATTCTCGGCGCCCTTCCACTCTGGGCTACGGGCTATCAACAGGTGGAACCGCGCCCCGACGACGGAAGAGGCCTGGCTTTACTGGCTGACCTGATCGGGGTGGAGACAACGCTGATTCCTGTGGAGAAATCCGGCTGGGTAGACCTGTACGGAGACGATCAGTATGAGGAATTCTTCGTAGTGTGCAGGGATAGTCTTGCTATCGCCAGCAAACGGAATAGACAAAACGTCCTGCTTTATGAGCAAGGCTGGAAGTATCCAGACCTTGATTACTTTGATATCGTATTTTTTGAGCGGAATACTCAGCCACAGATACTGCTCATCTGTAGCGGCGGCTCGGCGCACATCTTTGAGTTCTCGATCCTTGAGTACAAGTCCGGCGCGATCAAGACCTTATACACCTCGGAAATGGCGGGAGAAGATGGATGGTACTACTTCATCGACCAGCGCTTGCTTTTCTCGGATGGTGGCGGTAAATATGCACTTACCTACAATAATGGTATGTACCACCTTGTCCCATACAACAGCATGAATGGGTTTTCCGCGCCAAACACCATATACTTTAGCCTGCAACGCGACGGATTGGGCATATCCTTTAACGACGCCCCCCTTATGTTTACAGCCAATCAGATGGCGTTTTATGCTGAACAGCCCGTTAACGCCCCGCTGAATGAGTGGATACTGCTTAATGATAACCTAAACAGGACGAATTCCAGCCTAAATCCACCCGGAGCCATCAAACCTTTCATGTTTAACGATTACCACAACATTAAATGGGAAAATGGTTTATACAGCCGCTTTCGCTTTACCGCCTCCGGAACCTATAACATGGCTTTTCGCTTTGACTACACCTTTTACTACGTTACATTTGTAGTGAACTAGCCCTTAACTGAACAATGTGGTAACATAAGGTGGTTTCAGAACTCTAAATGGGAGTCTTTTATGAAAGGATCGGTTCTAGTGGTATTGGTAGCAGGCATAGGAAGCCGCTATGGTGGCTTAAAACAGGTTGACCGCATCGGCAAAAGCGGCGAAACCATGCTGGACTATTCAGTGTATGACGCGTTCCGCTCCAACTTTCAGAAAGTCGTCTCATACCGGCTCGATAAAACCCTCAGTCCGCAGGGAAGCGTGGCGCGCGGGGTCTGCGGTATCGAGAACGGCTATCTCGTTTCAGTGGAAGAGCTGACGGCGATTAGCCAGCGGGACGGACGCATCTTCAACACCGCACCAGACGGCACGGAACGCGACCTCGCACCGGACACACCGGTATCAATGAACTTCTGGGGCTTTCCGCTGGAGGCTATTTCCCACATACGCCGCTACTTCGAGAAGTTTCTCAAGACCTCAGTCGGCGACCCCAAGAGAGAATGTTACATTCCGCGCACCGTGGATTGGCTCATCAAAAATAAAACGCTTTCGTTCAAGGCGTTAAACGCTGGCGCGGACTGGTTTGGCGTTATTTATAAGGAAGACAAGGCAAGCACGACCGCTCGTGTGGCCGAGCTTGTGGCGCGGAGTGTTTATCCTGCGTCTTTATGGGCATAGTCTACCTGATAGCTCACAAACGGCGCTGTACTTTATCATCTATGACAGCTTTGAAGGCGCCGCGCCGTTTGACTGAGGCTTGGGATCACCCTGATCGCTTTAGCTTTTGTCCTGATCGCTTTAGCTTTTGTCCTGATCGCTTTAGCTTTTGTCCTGATCGCTTTAGCTTTTGTCCTGATCGCTTTAGCTTTTGTCCTGATCGCTTTAGCTTTTGTCTTGATCGCTTTAGCTTTTGTCTTGATCGCTTTAGCTTTTGTCTTGATCGCTTTAGCTTTCAGTCCGGCCTGCGGTATGTTGCGCATGGCTGCTGTCGCAAGTGGAGCGCGCTGAAGTCCCTTGACAAGGCGTTAAGCGGATCGCGCAGACGGTACTTATGCGGACGTTAACATGGAGAGAAGTATGTTAAAGGGTTTGCTTTTTTTCGCAAAGATATGCTGGAAGTCGAGCAAAAAATATATCGTGTATCTCTTTCTTAATGAAATAATCAACGCTGTTCAGCCTTTGTATAACATCATTCTGTCAAAGTATATTATTGATGAATTGACCGGCCGGCAAGATACGCAGAAAATCATCATGTATATAGCCGCTACTGTTTTAGGCAACTGGGCGTTAAGCCTGCTGCAAGGGTATTTCTCATTATTTATGGTGATATGCACGGGTTCGGCTATGTTCTTGACAGCGCTGTATCTATCATTAGTAAGGTTGTTTTGTTTGCTGGTATCATTTACTATAATCGCAACCCTGAATCCTTTCGTATTGGTCTTTTTTATACTTCTGGTTCTGTTAAGCGCTTATGTTGAAAACTGGGCTGAAAAGAAATGCGTAGAACTTTATATGAACCTTTCAGAGATTGAACGACGGGGAATGTACCTTTCCGATATATTTGATTCTTTGAGATTCGCGAAAGGAATCCGGCTTAGTCAATTAAACGACTGGTTAATAAAAAAGCTTCGGGAACATCATAAAAAAGCAAACGCTTTGTACAAAAGGGTGAGCAGGTACAGAAACAATTCAAGTATTACAAAGGCGACTGTTTTTATGGCGCAAAACGGGACAGCGTATGTTTATCTTGTTTTTCAGGTGCTTAATGGCTTTATCTCCATAGGCAACTTTTATATGTATATCTCGGCGGTATCTTCGTTTACCAACGCCATGCGGGAAGTGCTGTCGCGGCTGGTTGCCATACGGCAGTTCCAGCCATACTATACGATCCGGTTGAGGGAGGCATCTTTCTTGACGGCGTTGATATTCGGGAATTTGACTATGAGCAGTATATGTCGCTTTACGCTGTCGTGTTTCAGGATTTTGCCTGTTTGCCTTTTCCCTCAAAGAAAACGTGGCTCTGGCACAGGCCGAAGAAACAGATGACGCCGTTGTCTATGAAAAGTTGGCGCAGAGCGGATTAAAACAGCGGCTTGAGGCCTTGAACCAGGGAATACATACCTCAGTTTACAAACAGTTTGACGAAAGCGGTTTTGAGCCATCGGGCGGCGAGGCGCAGAAAATAGCGCTTGCGCGCGCCTTGTGCAAGAACGCGCAAGGCGTAATCTTGGACGAGCCAACCTCAGCCCTTGATCCAAAAGCGGAGTATGAAATGTACCTCAAGTTTGATGAGCTGGTAGAGGGGAAGAGCGCGCTATTTATTTCCCATCGTTTGTCAAGCTGCCGTTTTTGCGACAGCATTGTCGTCTTACAAAGCGGGCGTGTTATCGAGACCGGAGCCCATACTGAATTGCTAAACGCTAACGGCGTATACGCGAACCTCTATAACATGCAGGCACGGTACTATATCGATAAAGAATAAGTGATCTTGCGCAGACCACATCTCTCAGGTTTTAACGCTTGGTAAGCGGCCGTTCCCGCCACGAGCAACAGGAGCGGCGGGTTTACTCAAACGGCTGGCTCAAGGAGTTCCTCAAGCTGTTTACGTTTATCGGGCGGGATGGGAACGGTTTCTTTTTTCATGAAGTCGTAGTACACGATGACCGCGTGTCCTTTTACGCAAAGACGGCCTTCCTGCCAGGCTTCGTGGTAGAGGGTGAAGGACTTTGTACCGATGTGGCTGATGGTGGTGCGGATTTCCACGTCAGCCCGGAAAAAAAGCTCGCCCACAAAGTCAAAGTCCGTGTGAGCCATGATGAGGGGCCAGGTTTCGTGGCGGATTTCAAGGTCTGGCGAGAATATCCTGAACAGGGGATTACGCGCCTGCTCAAACCAGATGGCGATGACAGTGTTGTTAATATGCCCCAGACCATCCACGTCGCCAAAACGGGGGCTTACAGTTGTGGTAAACATGTTTCAATAACGCTCCGCCGCATATTCGACCCAGCCGCCAGCCATAACCAGAGCGCGGTCAAAGTCTTTTAGCACAAAAGAAACTTTCTTCTCCGTATGAGCAGTCCTAAAGGTGAGCGCGGCTTCAGTAACGTTCACCTCAAGCGTGGTATCTTTGCCCGCAAACTCCGTGAACAGCGCGTCAAGTTCCGCAGCCGGAAGCTCGGCGGCGATCAGGCCGCAGTTGTACATGTTCTGCCGGAAGATGCGGGCAAAACTTTCGGCAAGCACCACCGTGATGCCATTCATCTCAAGCGCCCAGGGTGCGTGTTCGCGGGAACTGCCACAACCAAAATTGGCACGGGTAACTACAGCGCGTTTACCCGCAAGGTCTTTCTTGGGATTAAAGCCAGGCAGCTTCAGGTCTTCAAGAAGATAGGGGGTTAAGGCCTCGCGGGTGTTCTCCGTGAGGTACTTTGCTGGTATGATTTCGTCAGTGTTAATATCGTTTCGGTCTAAAAACAGAACCGCGCCGCCAAATGTTTTCATGTTTCTTCCTTAATTATTACAAGTTTTCTGGACTCACGATGCTCCCCGCGATGGCTGTGGCTGCCGCTGAAACAGGACTCATCAGGTGAACCATACCGCCCTTGCCCATGCGCCCGTAAAAGTTACGGTTCGTGGTGGAGGCACAGACTTCGCCCTCGGCAAGCACGCCGTTGGACATACCCAGACACGCGCCGCAGGTGGGGTTTGTTACGCAGAAACCAGCGTCAAGGAACACGGCAATGAGACCCTCTTTCAGCGCCTGAACGTATACCTCCGTTGTGGCCGGAGACACAATGCCGCGAACCGAGCCGGCGATTCTTCTTCCCTCTAACACCGCCGCCACCTCACGCAGGTCTTCAATGCGCCCGTTAGTGCAGGAGCCGATGTAGACTTGGTCTACCCTTACGCCCCGCAGTTCGCGGATTGGCCTCACCTGATCTGGCTTGTAACCCACGGTCGCACACGGCTCAAGACTGTCGCAATCAATATCAACCGTGGCGGCGTAGACCGCGTCGTCGTCGCTGCGCCACGTGGCAAAATCAGCAAGCGCCGCTTCTTTCGTGGCGTAAGAGCCATCACCATCAGGGCCAATGAAGCGCCACAGATAGTCCAGCGTGGTTTTGTCAGGCATACATAAGCCAGACGTCGCACCCGCCTCAACCGCCATGTTACAGAGGGTCATACGGCCTTCCATACTCATGCGCTCAACAACCGTGCCGCGAAACTCGATCACCTTGCCAGTGGCGCCCGCAACACCAATCGTGGCAATCACTTTGAGGATCACGTCTTTGGCAAAAACACCACGCCGCAACGCGCCATTCAGATTGATCCTCAGCGTCTCCGGCTGTTTGAAAACGCAGACGCCCTTGAGAATGCCCACTTCAAGATCAGTCGTCCCAATGCCTGCCGCAAACGCCCCAAACGCGCCGTACGTACAGGTGTGGCTATCCCCCATAACCGCGGTATACCCAGGACGCACAAAACCCTTTTCAGAGAAGAGCGCGTGGCAAACCCCATTCCGGCCTATGTCAAAAAAGTCCTTGATACAATGCCGTGCAGCCCAGTCGCGCAAAATCTTACCCTGTTCCGCGGTTTTAGAATCCTTTGCCGGACTCACATGATCAATAACCACCTTTATCTTGTCCGCGTCAAAAACCTGATCCAGATTCTTGCTGATAAGATCGTTAATAGCAATCGGCGTTGTAATCTCGTGGCAAAACACCTGATCCAGACGGAGTACCCAGGTCTCGCCAAAAGGCCGGTCTACCACATGCGCGTCAAAAATCTTAGCCGCCGCTGTTTTTCCCATACTACCTCCGCTTAAAGCGCGCTGAAGTTTGCGTTTATAGCGCACGTATCCTTCCTTAGCTGCGCTGAAGTTGTTTTAGCATAGTTAAAGAAACGCCTAGGCGTCAAGACTCTGGACATACTATGGCTTCCGAATTCAGGGAAGATAAGCTCTCTAGGGTTATTTTGTATGCATTCTATGAGCGTCAAATAATTCCCGCTGCCAGGTAAACATACCGCCCCTTTTAAAGGAAGCTGCTTCAACCAGAGCGGCTGCGCGTTCAAGGAAAGCAGGGAAATAATGAAAATCAAGATAAAAACAACCGTCAACCTTTTATGCGGCCTCATTGGTAGATACTCCTTCCCCTTAATCATTGCCATTATATAAATCCTTCTCTGTTTATTCCCCCAACGCCAGCGTTGCCAACGCACCCTTGGTTATGGACAACGCTCCCTCCGTTCTGTCCACCGTATGACTCATTCCATCGCTCAGGTAGGTCCCTCTGTGGCGGAGGTAGGTCCCTCCACGGCTCAGGTAGGTCCCTCTGTGGCGGAGGTAGGTCCCTCCGCGGCTCAGGTAGGTCCCTCTGTGGCGGAGGTAGGTCCCTCCATCGCTCAGGTAGGTCCCTCCACGGCTCAGGTAGGTCCCTCCACGGCTCAGGTAGGTCCCTCCATCGCTCAGGTAGGTCCCTCCACGGCGGAGGTAGGTCCCTCTGCGGCTATTGAATCAAGCGCAGGGAGTCAGATGCAGAGCGCCATGAGCGGGCTGCTGAACTGGCGAAACTCCTTAACAAGCGCCGCCTGCCTTCCGATTCCCAAAGCTATCACATTAGGTTTCTTCAAAAGCGTTGTTTACCGAAGCGGCGCGTCAAACAGCCGCTGAACATGGCATACATTGCGTGGCTCTGGACAAATCGCTTCAATAAGCAAACTCAACCGCGTCTGCCATTGACAACCGCCTATAAAGTACTCATTGTTCCGATAGTCATACATGAAAGGGGGTTGAGAGAACAAATTGAATGGGAGCGATGTGGTCATCGAAGAAGTGTCAAAAACCTTCGGCGACTTTCAGGCTTTGAATAGTGTTGGCCTTGAGATACATGGAGGGGAGTTTTTTTCTCTGCTTGGGCCTTCAGGATGCGGTAAGACGACCTTGTTACGCATCATTGCCGGGTTTGAGACACCGGATAGAGGAAGTGTCTGCATTGAGGGAAGCGATGTTTTGCGTTTGCCGCCTAACCGTAGGCAGGTGAACACGGTCTTTCAGAACTACGCGTTGTTTCCCCACCTTTCGGTGTTTGAAAACGTTGCGTTTTCCCTGCGACTCAAGCGCCGGAGCGCGACTTTGATAAACAGCAAGGTGAGTGAATACTTACAGCTTGTGCAGCTTGAGGGACATCGGGACAAAAAGCCTGCCCAGCTCTCCGGCGGGCAGAAACAACGGGTGGCTATCGCCCGCGCACTCATCAACGAGCCGCGGGTCCTGCTGCTTGACGAGCCGCTTTCAGCACTGGATGCCAAGCTCCGTCAGCACATGCTCATCGAGCTTGACCAGATTCACGACAAAATCGGCATCACCTTCATCTACGTTACCCATGATCAGCAGGAGGCGCTTTCAGTGTCTGACCGCATCGCCGTGATGAATCAGGGTAATGTGCTTCAGGTAGGCACACCGCACGAGATTTACGAGAGTCCGGGAACAGACTTTGTGGCGCGTTTCATTGGCGATACCAACCTCTTTGACGGCAAAGTGGTTTCAGTCCGGCGCATGGATAAGGAGTCGCTTGAGTATATGCTGGAGCTTGAAATCCCTAACATGGGACGTATCAAAGTAACCACTGTTGATGAAGTGCGGGTGGGGCAGACGGTGAGCTTCACCGTGAGACCGGAGAAGATCATCATTGCCAAGGAGAAGTCGGCCACCAAACGGGAAGACATAAACCACTTCCAGGGCATTGTTGACGAGCCGATCTATTCTGGCTTTCAGACTAAGTTCTACGTCAAAATCGGCGACAGCCTGATACGGGTTATGAAACAACACGCCAACTACTCGGACGAAGGCCCGGAGATAGTGTGGAAGGACAAGGTCTACCTTTCGTGGAGCGCCAACGATGGCTATGTCGTGGAGGTGAAGTCATGAGCGTGGTGAAGCGCAACTATGGGCCGCTGTACTCAGCACCGATGGCGGTCTGGTTCACCGCGTTCTTTCTGGCGCCTATCATCATCATCGTCATCTACAGTTTCCTGAAAAAAGGACTGCATGGCGGCGTGGTCTGGCAGTTCTCGCTCGACGCCTACCGAAGCCTGAGCAACCGGAGCTTCATGATCATCACAGTCCGCACCATTGTTACCTCGCTTATAGCCACGCTCATCACCCTGCTTATCGCCCTACCCTGCGGCTACTTCATGGCAAAAAGCAAAAACCAAACCTTTCTCCTTTTACTCATCATCATCCCCTTCTGGACGAACTTTCTCATCCGCGTGTTCGCGTGGATGAACATTCTGGGTAACAACGGCTTCTTAAACGAGTTCCTCATGCGCACAGGCTTTATTAAAGACTACATCCATTTCCTGTATAACCAGAACTCGGTTATTCTGGTGCTGGTCTACATGTACCTGCCCTACGCGATACTGCCGCTGTTTTCTACCATAGATAAGTTCGATTTCTCCTTGCTTGAGGCCGCGCGTGATCTGGGCGCGACCAAGCTGCTGTCCATCGTGATGGTGCTGCTTCCCAACATTAAAAGCGGTATCTACACAGCGATGCTATTCACCTTCATCCCCATTTTCGGGGCTTACGCGGTGCCGCTCCTTGTGGGCGGCATGGATGCCTATATGCTGGGGAACGTTATCGCCGACCAGCTCACCAAAAGCCGTAACTGGCCGCTTGCCGCAGCCATCTCCATGGTGCTTACAGTGGTAACCACCATTGGCGTAATAGTGATGATGAACCTGCAGCGCAGGGACACAAAGCGCCTGACCGAATCGGCAAGGAGGGTGGCATGAACATCAGAACCATTGTTCACGGCATCATCACCTCGCTTCGCCCTAACGTTTTGCAGAGCGAGGCTGGCAGACATGCGCGGCGCTCCATGCGCAAACAGTTTTCCTTTTCCGAGATGATCTTCATCGCCGTCATCGTATTCCTGTTTCTGCCGCTCCTTGTCCTGATTATCTATTCGTTTAACGAAAGCAAGGGCATGAACTGGACCAGGTTTTCGCTGATCTGGTATGAACAGCTTTTCTTTCACTCGCGAGACCTGTGGCGCTCGTTTTGGAACAGCGCTTTTATCGCGCTCAGTTCCGCCGGAACCGCCACGGTGATTGGCGCCTTTGGCGCTATTGGGGTGAACTGGTATCGCTTCCGCCTGCGTAACTATGTGCAGACGATTTCGTTTCTGCCCATGATACTGCCGGAAATCATCATTGGCGTATCGCTCTCCATTTTTTTTGCGGGGATCAAGCTGCAACTCGGGTTGCTCACGATCTTCATCGCGCACACCACGTTTAACCTGCCCTTTGTCTTCCTCATGGTTATGGCGCGCCTTGACGAGTTCGACTTCTCAATCATCGAAGCAGCCCATGACCTGGGGGCAAATGAGTGGCAGACCCTTTTGCGGGTAACAGTTCCCATTTGTATGCCTGGCATTGTGTCTGGCTTTCTCACGGCGGTTACGATCAGCCTTGAGGACTTTGTTATTACCTATTTTGTCGCCGGCCCCGGCTCCTCAACTCTGCCTATCTACATCTATTCTGCCATACGCTTCGGCGTTTCGCCGGTAATAAACGCTCTTTCGGTAGTGATGGTTCTTGGCACGGTGTTTCTGACGTATCTGCTGCGCAACTTCCTGAAATACATCGCCGCGAAGTGAGTGTTAGGGCGCCAGAGCCGCAGGTGTCAGCCACTGGCGCCAGACATGGGTGTCAGAGACGTTGGTATCAGAGACGCTGGCGCCAGACGTGGGCGTCCGTCGCACAGAGAAGTGATAGCGCGATGAACCAGCCTCTGCATCAAAGCGGCTAAAGCTAATGAGGCGCTCATTACCATTAATAAGGCGCTCCCTACCATTAATGAGGCGCTCATTACCATTAATGAGGCGCTCATTACCATTAATGAGGCGCTCATTACCATTAATGAGGCGCTCATTACCATTAATAAGGCGCTCATTACCATTAATAAGGCGCTCATTACCATTAATGAGGCGCTCATTACCATTAATGAGGCGCTCATTACCATTAATGAGGCGCTCCCTACCATTAATGAGGCGCTTTGCTGACTTAGAATCTGATTAAATTGAGAAACGGCCGGCGTCTTAACACCCCCTGGCGGCGTCGGCAACAAGAAGGGCGAGATAAAGGATACATCTTGCTTATCCCTTATCTCCTTACCCTTAGTCCGTAAGCACAACAGAGCAGCGCGCCGAGAGAACTTCACCAGCGGTGGTAACAATACCAACAGTTCGTAGATGCGGTGCGTCTTTGTGTTTGCCGCCAAAGTATAGGTGGCTGAAGTTGCGCCGGGTATTTCCGTGTTGTCCCATCTGAAGGTATATTCCCCGATGATAACGAATCACGCCGGCTATGATGCCAAGTTCATCATGCTGAAGAGCCATTGGGGTGGCTGGGTCAGGCTCGTTGACCGAAACGTTTGGGTAGATTGACACGTATTCGACCATTCGCGGATTTTATTTGCCGCTTCTTGCTTTGGAGGCCAAGTCTATGGCCACAGCTGCCAAGAGAACAAAGCCCTTGATAGCCTGTTGCCAGTCTGTGCTGACACCGATGATGGACATGCCGTTGTTGAGAACCCCCACAAAAAGCCCGCCGACAACCGCGCCGATAATCGTCCCAACGCCGCCTGAGACCGCCGAACCACCCACATAGCAGGCGGCGATGGCGTCCATCTCGAAGTTCTGTCCCGCCTTTGGAGTGGCCGAGTTGAGCCGGGCGGTGAACACGATGGCCGCCACTGCCGCTAGGATTGCCATGTTGGTGTATATCCAGAACATGACCCACTCGGTCTTGATGCCCGACAGCTTCGCCGCCTTTTTGTTGCCGCCCAGCGCGTAGATGTGGCGCCCCTGTACTGTCTGTGAGGCTACGAACTGATACCCCACAATGAGAATCCCCAGGACTATCAGGATATTCGGGAAACCCCGGTACAAGGCAAACACAAACGTAAAGGCCATGAGTACCACAGAGATAAACAGCACTTTGGCGAGCCAGACGCCAAAGGGGGTAACGTCGAACTTGTACTCCAGTTGCTTCTTGCGTTTATGGACTTCACTTACGATGATGATCGCGGTAATTGCCAAGCCTATGATGATGGTGAGGATGTGGAGATTCGATTCGCCTATGGCAAGGCCGCCCAGTGGATCAGGAATATAACCAGAGGCGATGAGCTGGAACTCCCGGGGGAAGGGCGCCTTTGTCTGTCCCTTCATGATGACCTGCCCCAGGCCGCGAAACATCAGCATCCCCGCTAAGGTGGCGATGAACGGAGGAACATGTACAAAAGCGATCCAGAAGCCCTGCCATGCGCCGATGGCCGCGCCAATCAGGAGGGCGATGAACATGGCTAAAAAGGAATTCATCCCCATATCAACTACCATCACGCCGCACAGAGCGCCTACAAAACAGACGATGGAGCCTACCGAAAGATCAACATTACCGGTAAGGGTACAGAGCAACATCCCCACCGCGAGGATAAGCACATAGCTGTTTTGGAGTACCAGATTCGTCAGGTTCACAGGCCTGAAGAAAATACCGCCGGTCAAAATGCCGAACACTATCATGGCCAGTGCCAGCGCGATGACCATGCCGTATTGCCGCGAATTCTTCTTCACTAGATCGACTAAGGTATTCATTGTTATCTCCTGCTACTCGTAGTTAGAGGCTTGTTACTAATTACTCAAAATATGACGCATGATCTCTTCCTGCGTCGCGGTTTTGCCCGGAAGCTCGGCGGTGATGCGCCCCTCGCTCATCACGTAGATTCGGTCGCTCATGCCGATAATCTCCGACATCTCGCTAGAAATGAGTATGCACGCCATGCCCTGAGCCGCTAGGTCGTTGATGATCGTGTATATCTCGTGTTTCGCGCCAACATCTATGCCCCGCGTAGGCTCGTCCAGTATGAGGATACGGGGGTCGGAGAAAAGCCACTTTGCCAGCGCCACCTTCTGCTGGTTGCCGCCTGAAAGATTGCCAGCCAACTGCAAGATTGACGGGGTTTTGGTATTCAGCTTCCTGCGGTACTCCTCCGCCGCCATGATCTCCTCATGCTCGTTTACCACGCTGTTCTTCGCAATCTTCTTCAGCTTCGACATGGTGGTGTTTTCTTTGATGGTCTCAATCAGCACCAGACCAAGTTCCTTGCGGTCTTCGGTTACATAGGCGATGCCATAGTCAATGGCCATGGGGATTGTGTTGAGGTCAACTTCCTCGCCGTCAATAAATGTTTTGCCGCTGATGTTCACGCCGTAATACTTGCCGAAGATGCTGGTGGCCAATTCCGTGCGTCCCGCACCCACCAGGCCTGCCAGCCCTATCACTTCCCCGGCGCGAACACTGATATTCACCTTGTCGAGCTTCTTTCGCTCAGGAGCGTCCGGGTTATAGACCGTCCAGTCCTTCACCTCGAAAACCACATTGCCTATAGGGTTGCTGCGTTTGGGGAAACGGTCGGTAATCTCCCTGCCCACCATGCCCTTGATGATACGGTCTTCTTTGATGGACGCCGCGCCGTCTGAACTGCGCTCTACCCTCAGGGTTTCTATAGTCTTGCCATCCCGAAGTATGGTGATAGTATCCGCCACAGATGCCACTTCGTTCAGCTTGTGGGAGATCAGCACAGAGGAAATGTTACTCTTGTCCCGAAGTTCCCGAAGGATTTGCAAGAGATGCTCGCTGTCGTTCTCGTTCAACGATGAGGTAGGCTCGTCCAGAATGAGCACCTTAGCGTCTTTAGCAAGGGCTTTGGCGATTTCCACCATCTGTTGCTTACCCACACCCAGCTTGTTCACTGGCGTATTGGGATTTTCGTTCAGCCCCAGTTTTTTCATATATACAAGCGCGTCATCACGTGTCTTATCCCAGTTGATGATGTTGTACTTTGCCCGCTCATCACCGATGAACATATTTTCAGCGATAGAGAGGTAAGGGCTTAAGGTTAGTTCCTGATGAATGATGACAATGCCGGCTTTTTCACTCTGCTTGATGTCGATAAAGGCGCACGGAGTCCCCTTAAATACAATCTCCCCCTGATAAGCGCCGTAAGGATAGACTCCTGACAGGATGTTCATCAGAGTCGATTTCCCCGCGCCGTTCTCACCCACCAGAGCGTGTATCTCGCGCTCCTTTACCTGAAGATTAACGTTGTCAAGGGCTTTGACCCCAGGAAAAGTCTTTGTGATGTTCTTCATTTCCAGCAATACAGCCGACTCTGACATAGGATAAATCCTTTTAAACAGCGTGATTAGTGGATAGCTGAAGCCTACTCAAAGATAACTAACAAAAAACTAACCACTAATCACTCAATTACAGCCCAAGTTCCGCTGCGGTGTGATAACCAGTATCGACTACGGCTGATATAAGATTCTCCTTCGTAACAATAACCGAATCAAGCAACAGAGATGGAACAATCTTTGAGCCGTTGTGATAGCTTGATGTATCAAGACCAGTAGGCGTCTCGCCGTTGAGGATGGTGTCCACCAGAATAACAGTGGCCGCGCCGAGTGAACGAGTGTCTTTCAGTACTGTGGCGTACTGCTCGCCAGCGAGAATGGACTTGCAGGAGGCGATGATGCAGTCCTGACCGCCCACCACAGGCAGGGGTTTATCGGCAGTGCCATAACCCACGGCTTTGCACGCTTCAAGACAGGACAGGCTGATGGGGTCATAGGGGCTGAGGATGCCGTCAAGCGTCTGGCTGGTATAATAGGCTGAAAGCAGGTTTTCCATGCGCTTCATGGCTTCTGCGGCGTCCCAGCGGAGAGTACCAACCACATCACGACCCTGCTGACCAGAACCGATCAGGAGTGTGCCATTGTCAAAGTAGGGTTTTAGCTTATCCATAGCGCCGTCATAGAACCCCACCGAGTTGTTGTCGTCCGGCGAACCAGCGAACAGCTCAATAATGAGGGGCTTTTTGGCGGGTGAATCAAGATTCATACCTTTGATAAGGATGTCGCCCATCTGCTGACCCACTTTATAGTTGTCAAAGGACACGTAGTAGTCCACATTAGGAGACCGCATCAGCAAACGGTCGTAGGAGATGACAGGAATCTTTGCGGCTGCGGCCTCAGCAAGCCCGTTAGACAGGGACGAACCGTCGATAGACGCGATCACCAGCGCCTTAGCGCCCTTGGTGATCAGGTCTTCAAGCTGCCTCACCTGCGTGGGTATATCGTCATCTGCATACTGGAGTTCCACGGTATACCCCAGTTGCTCCAGGCCAGCCTTGACGGCATCGCCGTCCTTGATCCAGCGCTCCTCTGAGCGCGTCGGCATCAAGACGCCAACGAGTCCCTTGCCTGCCGAAGCAGTCGTTCCACCTGATGTTCCGCCAGACTGCCGACCGCCGCCCGCGAAAACGCTTCCAACTGCCAGAACAAGCCCCAAACCAATGGCTGCGATTTTCTTATACATACATTCCTCCAAAATAAAAAATTGAGTATACGTTCACGTTCCTAGGTGAACGTATACTCAGCTTATCATGGAAATTTCACCTGTCAAGCATTTTCTTTTGCTTAGTTTTTCTCATTTATTGCTTCTATTTGACACACGTACCCAACCGGGACTGTTCCCGCGGGACGTTTTCCTGATATACAACGTCTAGGGGATAGATGGGGCTTATAGCCTGTTCCAGCACTATCTAGCGGTACTTCTACGAGCAGTAGAAGTATCCTGAAAAAAAGATAAACCAGAATATCCCGTAGGAATCCCAATCGTAGCAATGAACACCAATGTGTTTTGGGAGGAATGGAGAAGTGCCGCGAAGCAGGGATGAACGATCACATAGGGAACTCTGGATTTTGACAATGTGTTGTCAAAACTGCATAAATACTTGGGAACTGATCGATAAAGTCTGCTTAGGTGAACTACCCCACAACAACTCAGGGTTCCGGGCTATCACTTCCAGTTTCGTCTGCGCCAGCAGGATCGCCTTGTCCATCACAGTTGCGCTATATCCTTAACAGAAAGCCCGGTCGCCTGGGCTATTTGCTCAACTGCTACACCTAGTTTCTTGAGATTCCGGGCGATCTCCCGCTGTTCCTCCTTCCTGCCTTCCTGCATACCTGCCTTCCTGCCTTCCTGCATACCTGCCTTCCTGCCTTCCTGTATGCCTTTCTGCATACCTTCCTGTATGCCTTCCTTCCTGCCTTCCTGTATGCCTTTCTGCATACCTTCCCGCCGGGCTCCATTGATACTGCTGGTCCAGTCAGAGGCAGCCTTCTCATACCGCTCGTAGGCACGCAACAACTCAGGATTCCGGGCTATCACTTCCAGTTTCGTCTGCGCCAGCAGGATCGCCTTGTCCATCTTTACTACCTCCTCTACCAGTTCCGGCGAACTGTTGTCGTCAAAGTACGCAAGCCAGCGATGCAACGGATTCTTCAGGCTAAAGTCCTTTCCCTCTCTCCGGTATCGCCGAAACTTTACCATGTCCAGAAAGTGCAGCTCGCACACGTCCGTCAGCAAAAAGTCCTTCTGATGATCTTCCCACAGGTGAAAAGTCGCATGGAAGTCTTGCACTTTCAAAAGACACTCAAAACCAGTGATGTTGATCGTTATTACCGGAAGCAGGTCCCGGTAATCGTCCCCAGACCGAAAATTACGAACATACCGTGAAGCCCAGTAAAACAGAGTGCGCTTCTCCATGTTGTATTCATTCTTCAGTTGCACTTCCACGTTGACCCAACGGCGGTCTGCCAACTGCGCCAGTACGTCCAGCCTCCCCAGCTTGCCCCCCACGACATCCGGGGACAGGTCCTTGTCCTGAAGTATCCTCACGCCAGTCAGCTTGCCCGTTCCGGTTGGGCTGAGGACGGCGTTCAAAAAAGCTAGAAGCTGTTTCTCATCCCCCTTCTCGCCCATGACCTTTTGAAAGGCGAAGTCGTTCAGGGGTTTTAAGCGTTTGACGGGCATAATGTCTTTCCTTCTGTAGAGATGCTCGAAAGTGTAGTGCCTTTTGGGGCAACAGGCAACCCGTGCATCGGGGATAAGTATCAGCCTCGCACACCTGCGCCAGACTCCCAGCGCCAGTCGCCGTCCCCACACGCCTCAGTGCCAGACAGCCCATCGGCAGAATGCTTTGATCAACCGGCAGAACACTTTTTAATCGAACTCATGTTAAAATATCTTCAGAGTAGATAAAACGCTGATCCGCGCGGCGGGATTTGCCCCACGGCGGATCAGCGGGGTTCGTTATTTCAGGTAGAGCGGGCGCTCCACATACTTCGTGTGCAGTAGCTCGTGCGCTTTGTGTCCATTCGGCTCGCCAAGGAATTCCTTGTATACCTGCTGGATAAAGGGGTTCTGGTGCGAACAGCGGTACTGGGACTGGGCATCGTCGGTGTAGAGACCAGCGGCGCGTTTGGCGCGGATTTCGTCAACGCAGCCGTAGGGTTGACCGCCGCCAGCGACACAACCGCCGCGGCAGGCCATCACCTCGACAAAGTGGTAGGGCGGCTCTTTGCCTGCCTTACGCGCGTCGATGATTTCATCCAGCACTGTAGCGATATTGCCCATCTGATGGGCAACGGCTATGCGGAGTTTCTTGCCGTTGATGTCGATCTCAGTGGACTTGACGCCCTCAAGACCGCGCACTGGGTTCAGGTTCACGTCGCCGAGTTCCTGTTTGGTGATGAGGTAGTAGGCGCTGCGAACAGCCGCTTCCATCACGCCGCCAGTTGCACCGAAGATTGTGCCTGCGCCGGTATAGGGACCGAGTGGGTTGTCGGCTTCTTCGTCTGGCAGGTCGAGTATCTGAATGCCGGCCTGCTTGATCATGCGGGCAAGTTCACGGGTTGTGATAGAAATGTCCACATCGTAGCCATAGCCTGCGCTCTTCATGTCGTCGTTGCGCCGGGTTTCCCACTTTTTGGCGGTGCAGGGCATCACTGACACTGAGTAGACCTTCGCCGGGTCTACGCCTGCTTTCTGCGCCCAATACGCCTTGATCATCGCGCCCATTATCTGCTGGGGCGACTTTGCAGTGGAGAAGTAGGGGATCATGTCTGTGTAATACTTCTCCATATAGTCAACCCACGCGGGGCAGCAACTGGTGATGAGCGGCAGATTGCCGCCTTCGCTGAGTCGTTTTACCAGTTCCGTGCCTTCTTCTATTATAGTGAGGTCTGCGGAGAAGTTGGTGTCAAACACGGTTTTGAAACCGAGGCGACGGAGCGCGGCGTAGATTTTCTTGGTAACAAGCGTCCCAGGTTCCAGACCGAATTCTTCGGCAAGTGCGACGCGCACTGCGGGCGCGATTTGCACCACTGTATGCGTGTCAGGTTTTTGGAGTGCGTTCCAGACGTTGACGGTGTCGTCGCGCTCGTAGATGGCACCGACTGGACAATGAGCGGCGCATTGACCGCACTTGATGCAGGGGCTGTCGCCGAATGCGATGTCTGCGGCGCTGGCTATGCGTCCGCTGAAGCCGCGTCCGAGGAATTCGAGCGCCCACACGTTTTGTACGGATTGACAGACCTTTACGCAGCGACCGCAACGCACGCACTTTTCAGGGTTAAGCACGATGGCGGGGTTAGTGTCATCAACGGGAAGCTGGTTAAGCAGTTTAGTGAAGGGGCTTTCGCGGATGCCAAACTCTTCAGCCAGGGTTTGCAGTTCGCAACTGCCATTGCGGGGACACTGGAGGCAGTCGTTTGGGTGGTTTGACAGGATGAGTTCAACCACGGTGCGACGAACTGCGATGAGTTCAGGGTCGTGGGTAACGATATCCATGTTTTCCGCGACAGCGGTGGTGCAGGCTCGTGCCATGCGCGGGCTGCCTGGGCCAGCGGTTCTGACGATGCAGAGTCCACAGGAACCCCATGGTGGAAGGTCAGGGTTGTAGCAGAGGGTCGGAATCTTGATGTTGACCTTCTCCGCTGCCTCAAGGATCGAGGTTCCTTCCTCGACTTGAAGCGCTATGCCGTTTATCTTGCAATTTACCATAGTCTTTTCTCCTTACGCCTTGGCAATGGCGCCGAATTTACAATTTCTGAAACATTCGCCGCACTTGATACACTTGCTCTGTTCAATGACGTGGAATTTCCTCACCTCGCCAGAGATACAGTTGACAGGGCAGCGTTTGGCGCAGAGCGTACAGCCCTTACACTTGTCCGCGACGATCTTGTAACGCAGGAGCTTCTTACACTTGCCTGCGCGACATTTTTTGTCGTGGATATGCTCAAGGTACTCGTCTCTGAAGTTCTTCACGGTGGACAAGGTGGGATTTGCCGCTGTGGAACCGAGCGCGCAGAGCGACGCTTTGGTCATGGCTTTGCCGATGGCTTCCAGTTTTTCGAGGTCAGCCTCTTCGCCTTTCCCTGTGGTGATCTTGTCGAGGATCGTCAGTATCTGGCTGGTACCAATGCGGCAGGGAGAACACTTGCCGCAGGACTCGTCGACGCAGAAGTCCATGTAGAAGCGTGCCACGTCTACCACGCAGTCGTCTTCGTCCATAACGATCATGCCGCCTGATCCCATCATGGAACCCATGAGGGCGAGTTGCTTGAAGTCAATGGGTGTATCCAGCGCCTCGTCGGTCAGGATACCGCCAGAGGGTCCGCCGGTCTGGACACCTTTGAACTTTTTGCCATTTTTGATGCCGCCGCCAATGTCAAAGACGATTTCGCGCAGGGTTGTACCCATTGGTACCTCGACGAGGCCTGAGTTTTGCACCTTGCCGGTGAGCGCGAAAACCTTTGTGCCTTTGGAATCCTCCGTTCCCATTGAGGAGAACCACGCGCCGCCTTTGGTGAGTATCGCGGGGATGTTCGCGTAGGTTTCGACGTTGTTGATGACGGTGGGCTTGCTCCAGAGGCCTGAAAAGGCCGGGAATGGTGGCTTGGGTGTGGGCATACCGCGCTGGCCTTCGACTGAGCGCATGAGCGCTGTTTCCTCGCCGCAGACAAACGCGCCCGCGCCAAGGCGAATCTCAATGTCAAAGTCAAAGCCTGAACCCAGGATGTCCTTACCGAGCAGGCCGTATTCTTTTGCCTGCTTCAGAGCGATTTCAAGGCGATGTACTGCCAGCGGGTATTCCGCACGGATATACACAAAGCCTTGGTTAGCGCCGATGGTTTTGCCGCAGATGGTCATGGCCTCGATGACGGAGTGAGGATCGCCCTCAATGGTGGAGCGGTCCATGTACGCGCCCGGATCGCCTTCGTCGGCGTTACAGACCACGTACTTCACGTCGTTTTTGACTTTGCGGGTTGTATCCCACTTCATCCATGTGGGGAAACCTGCACCGCCGCGTCCGCGAAGGCCTGATGCTTTCAGCTCATTGACGATGTACTCTGGCTGCCATTCAAAGAGCGCCTTTTCAAGGCTCTCGTAGCCACCGTCGTGAGCAATGTACTCATGGATGTCCTCTGGATTAAGCACACCGCAGTTCCGCAGAACCACGCGCACTTGTTTTTGGTAAAAGCCGATAGGCGGCAGGTCTGCGAGCGCAGAGCCGCTGGTCGTGGCGGTGTTTCCCTGGGCGTCTTTATACATAAGGCGGGTGAGTTCTTTTCCGCCAATAATCTGTTCGGCGATGATGTCCTTAGCGTCTTCAGGTTTTACATCGACGTAAAACGAGTTTTCTGGCAGGACTTTGACGATGGGTCCCTTCTCGCAGAACCCGAAGCAGCCGGTTTTGATGACCTGTACCTTGTCGGCCACACCTTGTTTTTTTGCTTCTTCGATAAGCTCCTCGTAAATCTCGACGCCTTTGTTTGACTGACAGGCGGTTCCGCCGCATGTCATAATGTAATGGCGACCGGGTTTTCTGAAAACAGCGCTTTGAGCTTCACGCAGTTGATGCAGTCCCTCTCTGGTCAGTTTTGCCATTATGTACCTCCTTTATGTGTATTTTTTGAAGATTTCGGGAAGGTGAGATTTGGTTAGTTTCCCGTAAGTCTCGTTCCCGATGGTTATAACCGGTGCCAGGCCGCAACAGCCCACGCACCGTACCGGGTCTACGGAGAAAAGCCCGTCAGCGGTAACCTCGTTTTCCTTGATCTTGAGCAGTTCGCGTGCTTCTTCAATGAGATCGCCGCCACCTTTGAGGTAGCAGGCGGTTCCGAGGCACACGGAAACTTTGTGTTTACCTGGCTTTGTTGTTTTGAAAAAGTGGTAAAACGTAACCACGCCGTAGATGCGAGCCAGCGGGATTCCGGTGAGTACGGCGAGTTTCTCCGCCGCCTGCCGCGAGATGAAGCCATAGGTCTCCTGGGTTTTGTGCAGCATCATGATGAGGCTGCCAGGTTTGACCTTCCATTCGTCGATGAACGCCAGCAGTTCCGGCGGGAATTCAAAGGCTTCCCCGCCTTGCGTCTGTGTCATAGTAGTACCTCCATTTGTATTGGATAAGATTTGTCTTATAAAAGATTCCCATAATTTATCTTTATTAAGCAATTTACACAAGCTCTTTCTATAATTAGCCTTGAAATGGCTTGACAATGTTGGGAGGTTTCGGATAACGTGCAAACGATAGTCGGAGATTCATTGAGGCAACAAAGGGTCGTTCGGCGACCTTTTTTTATTATCACTGAAAGGAAGTGTATGCGATTTACCCCAAGAGAAGTGGACCCCTTGTTTGACTCGGTTGAGGCAGTAACGCACGGGCTGGGCTTATCCCTTATTGAGCTGTCCGTGTCTCGGCACAAGGGGAGTGTGCAGGTTAGAGCTACGGTTTATAAAGCGGGAAGAGTGGGGCTTGAAGACTGTTCGCGGGCGCATCGTGCGATGTTACCCCGTCTGGAACTGGCCTTTCCTGATGCGGAACTCTTTGTAGAGGTTTCGTCGCCTGGCATTGATCGCACTATCAAGGATGCTTCTGAGTTTGCGTATTACAAGGGGCGCTGGGTGAAGTGTTATAGGACTGATATTTCCGAATGGTCGCGAGGCGTTCTTGTTGATGCTGACGAAAAGCGTTTGGTGTTGAGCGCCGATGGAAAAGCCAGCGATATACCATATAGTGTTATCGCTAAGGCGAAGTTGGATTGGGAGGTGTAAGTTTGTGGCAATCAATATGTCTGAAGTAATCCTCCAGCTCATGCATGACCGGAGTATGCCGGAGGATCTCATCCTGCGGACTATCGAAGAAACCCTTCTTGCGGCTTATAAACGCCGCTTTGGAAGTGTGGAGAATGCGATTGTCCGGTTCAATGATGAGCGGGAAGTTTCGATTCACGCAAAGAAGAAAATTGTTAATGGGGAAGAGGATGGCGTTGATCCTTTATGGGAAATAGACATTATGGATGCGCGGGAACTGAATCCTGACGCAGAAGTGGGAGATGAGATTCTGATCGAGATTGATCCCATGAAAGAGTTTGACCGGCTTTCGGTGCAGATTGGCAAGCAAACCGCCCGCCAGTCTCTGCGGGAGATACAGAAGGACAGCCTCTATTCCGAATACCGTGATAAGGTCGGTGAGCTTATCATCGGCTATTACCAGAGGGAACGAGAACGAAACGGAACTATCTATGTAGACCTGGGTAAGATGGAAGGGATACTGCCCCGAAAGTACCAGTCGCCGCGCGAAAGTTATCATGTGAATGATCGGATCAAGGCGCTTATCACTGAGGTGAATAAGACGCCGTCCGGCTGCCAGGTGGTGCTTTCACGAACCCATACTGATTTTGTGCGAGGCTTGTTCGAGCAGGAGGTGCCAGAAATTTATGATAAGACTGTGGAGATTCATAAGATCGTACGTGAACCTGGGTATCGAACCAAGCTGGCGGTATATTCTAACCGCGAGGAAGTAGACCCGGTGGGCGCTTGTGTTGGGCCAAAAGGTGGACGGATTCAGACAGTTATCAAGGAGCTTGAGGGTGAAAAGATCGATGTTCTCAAGTATGATCCAGATCCGAGGCGTTTTATCAAAAACGCGCTTTCACCTGCTGAGGTACGGGATGTAATCATCCTTGATGAGAGTAAACATCAGGCTTTGGCAGTAGTGAGCGATTCCCAGCTTTCCCTTGCCATTGGTAAGCAGGGGCTGAACGTGCGGCTTGCCAACCGGCTTGTGGACTGGAACATTGACGTGAAGACTGACGCTCAGTTCGCGGAGATGGACGTTGCTACTGAATCGCGGCGTGCGGTCTCCGCCTTGTTTGGCGAAACTGACAACTATGGGGAGATTTCCCGTATCTCCGAATTGCCCGGTGTGGATCAGGCTGTTGTTAAAGCCCTGCTGGCAAACGGCACGGACTTTATTCAGGACTTCCTTGAGCTTTCGGAAGAAGATATGAGGAACTTGCCGAATATCAATGTGGAACAGCTTGATACCCTGCGTAAGCTCATTGATGAGTACGTTGTACTTGTGGAAGAAGAGGAAGAAGAAGGCGCGCGGGAATATGGCGCTGGGAACGCCAGTGAGACCGCTGAAACCGGTGTGGGCGAGAACGTGGCCGAACTGGAAACGGCTATTTTCGGGAGCGCTGAAATCGAAGAGGTTGAGGAATATGAGTGCCCTGAATGTGGCGCGAAGATAACGCTGGATATGACAAATTGTCCGAATTGTGGTATCGGATTGAGTTTTGAATTCGAAGACGAATGAGCCAGTAGCGGCACGCGTCTTGAAAGTTATAAGATAAGATAAAGGTGGAACATGGCTGAGGAAAAAGAAAGCACCCAGAAACCGAAGGATTTTCGTCCCAAGGCGGAACTCATTAAGCGCGTCCAGAATGAGCATGAGATCAACCCTTCTGAAAGTGACGCTTCGTCAGGAAGGGGCGTTCAGGATCACAGTGAGCGCCGTAAGGTAATCGTGGTGAAAAAGAAGCCTGCCAGAAAAACTCAGCCCAAGGTAGTGATTAACCGTGGCGCTCCGACCTCTGGCGGGGAGTCTGCAGTGGTCAAGCTGGCTGAAGGGCGTGGTGGAACGCTGACACCGACCGAGCGACGTGATACCGAAGTCCTGCAGAAAGAACAGGCGTCCGCCGGGGAACAGCCCGCTAAGAAAGCGGCTGAGGCAAAGCCCGCGACTCAACAAACCGAGACAAAGCCGCCTGAAGCGGGACAGCCGGCAGGGACTAAGCCCGGCGTTACCTCATTTCCCTTGACACGGCGCCCTCAAGTGGCAGTGGGCAGGGTTGGCGGTAAGTTCGTAGGCCCGCGGCCACCGGTGGACAACAGCGCATCGCGCAACAGTAGCGGCGCTCATTCACCGTCTTCGCCATTCCCACAGCGTCCGTCTTCAGCGGTGGGCAGAGTTGGAGGCCGTCCAGTTAGCCGCCGTGAGGAGCGCGGCGGTGATAATCGCCAGGGTCAGCAGGGCGGGGGCAACCGCTGGTCAGGGCCGGATCGTGGCGGCGCGCCACGGCCTGCTGGTCCCAGACCTGCCGGCGCTCCCGGGGGCAGACCGGGCAACTTTAACGGTCCGCGCCCCATGGGTAACAGACCTCCGATAGGACCACGAAGCAGTGGGCAAGCCACTCAGACGCCACCCTCCCTGACAGATGGAAAGACCCCGGCGAAAAAAACGTTTAAGGCAAAGAAGCCCGTTTATACCCGCAGGGAAAAAGAAAAAGAAATGGAGGAAAAACTCCTCCAGACTAAAAAGAAGATCTCGCATATCACAAATCCAGTGCCAAAATCCATTGACATTATGGAAGTGGTTTCGGTCTCTGATCTGGCCCGCAAGATGAACCTCAAAGCCTCGGACCTCATCCAGAAGCTCATGCGTCTAGGCATGATGGTTACGATTAACCAGCAGATTGACGCCGATACCGCAACCCTGCTGGCGGCGGAGTTCGGGGCTGACGTGCGAATCATCAGCCTCTATGACGAAACGCTTATCGAAACCGCCGCTGACAACGTAGAGTCTATGTTTCCGCGCCCCCCAGTGGTTACAGTTATGGGACACGTTGACCACGGTAAGACAAAACTCCTCGACGCAATCCGAAGCGCTAACGTGGTTGCCGGTGAATTTGGCGGCATCACCCAGCATATCGGCGCGTACATGGTGGATACGCCCAACGGCAGGATATCCTTCCTTGATACGCCCGGCCATGAGGCGTTCACCCGTATGCGGGCGCGTGGAGCTCAGGTAACGGACATCGTGGTACTCGTGGTTGCGGCTGACGACGGAGTTATGCCCCAGACCATCGAGGCCATCAACCACGCCAGAGAAGCCGATGTACCCATCATTGTTGCGGTAAACAAGATCGACAAAGCAGAGGCCAATCCTGACAAGGTTAAAAGCCAGCTTTCAGACATGGGCTTACAGCCAGAAGAATGGGGTGGCCAGACCATGTTCGTGGAAATCTCTGCCTTAAAGAAGCAGGGCATGGACAAACTTATCGAATCAATACTTCTGCAGGCTGAAATCCTCGACATCAAGGCTGATTATAAGCGAAGCGCGGAGGGCAAGGTACTTGAATCGCGCATCGATCACGGTCGTGGTACGGTTGCTACAGTCATGATCGAGAAAGGCACCTTACACGTGGGCGATTCTTTTGTAGCCGGCATCTGGCCTGGCAGGGTACGGGCGCTCTTTAACGACAAGGGCGAGCGAGTTGATGAAGCCACGCCGGCAATGCCCATTGAGGTAATCGGTTTTGAGGAAGGTATTCCCAACGCCGGCGATCCCATGCAGGTCGTAGAGGACGAGAAGATAGCGCGGAGTATTTCCGCCAAACGACAGGAACTCAAGCGCTTTGAGGACGCGAAGAACATCAAGAAGATCACGCTCGATACGGTCTATCAGACCATTCGGGAAAGCGAGATGAAGGAACTCAAGGTTATCATCAAGGCCGACGTGCAGGGTTCCGCCGAAGCGCTCCGCTCAAGCCTGGAAAAGCTGTCCAACAAGGAAGTGCGGCTCAACGTGATTCAGGCGCTCCCCGGCGCAATCAACGAAGGCGATGTGGAACTGGCCATCGCGTCCAACGCCATCATCGTGGGCTTCAACGTGCGCCCAATCCCCAAAGCCAAAATCCTCGCAGAACAGGAAAAGGTGGACATCCGTAAATACAACATCATCTACAAGGCAGTTGAGGAAATCCAGCTCGCCATGGAAGGTATGCTCACCCCAGACATCAAGGAAGAGCTTATCGCCACAGTGGAGGTGCGGAACACGTTCAGCGTACCCAAGGTGGGTACCATTGCCGGCTGCTATGTACTGACCGGAACCGTGAAACGAAGCGCCAACGTCAACCTTATCCGCGACCATGTGGTGATTCATAGTGGCAAGATTTCCTCCCTGCGCCGTTTCAAGGACGACGTGCGTGAAGTTGCCGCCGGCTACGAGTGCGGCTTGGGTATCGAAGACTTCTCCGACATCAAGATAGACGATCAGATCGAGGTCTTTGAGATAGTCGAAGTGGCGCGAAAACTGAGTTAGGATCGGAAAACATGGCTGAATACCGGACAGAACGAATAGGGCGCCTTATCCAAGAAAAGATAGGCGCCCTTATTGTGGAAGGCAGAATCAAAGACCCGCGGGTTAATCCGTTTCTTTCCATTACACGAGTGAGCGTGTCGCGAGACCTAGTTTGGGCTGAGGTGTATGTTTCGAGCTTCCACGCCGAAGCCAACATTGTGCATGGAGTCGCTGGCCTGCAAAGCGCAGCCGGCTTCATTCAGGCACAACTCGCCGCAGTCATGCGTATACGGCAGACGCCGCGCCTCCGCTTCCACGCTGATAGCAGTTTGAAAGAAGGCTTTGACATAATCCATAAACTCGACGAGCTTAAAGCCAATGAACTGAAACACGATGAGCCACCCTCGCCAGAACCAGACGGAGCCTAAACCCACGATGGCGAAACCCATTGAACGCGCCGGCCTACTCCTCCTAAACAAACCCCCAGGCCTTACCTCATTCACATCGCTAAACAGGGTGAAACACGCCTTTTCTACCAGCAAAGTGGGACACACCGGCACTCTGGATAAATTCGCCCAGGGACTGCTCGTGGCGCTCTTGGGGCGGGCCGTGAAGCTGACCCCCTGGTTTTCCAGTTGCGACAAATGGTATGAGGGAATCATTCGGCTTGGCCTTGAAACAGACACCTTAGACCCAGAAGGCACTCCCATCGCTGAAGCGGAGCTTCCCTCGCGAGAACAGCTTGAGGCCGCATTACCCGCGTTTCGCGGCAACATACTTCAGGAACCGCCCGTGTATTCAGCCCTGCATATTGATGGGAAACGCGCTTCAGCACTGGCACGCGACGGTAAGACCGTGTCCATGCAAAAGCGTCCGGTATCAATTTACGCACTGGAACTGCTTGAGTATGAGCCACCTTTGGCTCATATCCGTGTTCATTGCTCAAGCGGAACGTATATCCGCTCTCTGGCACGGGACATCGCGCTTGCCGCTGCCTCACGCGGCCACCTTGTTTCGCTCACCCGCACCGCAATTGCAGACTTTTGCCTATCAGACGCGCTTGCCGATGATCTGCCAACGTCGCTTCAAGCCGCGCTCAGACCCATTGATACGCAGGTCTTCGCCGCGCTTAAGATACCAGTTCTGACAGTGAGTAACGAAATTGCCCACAACATGTCTCAGGGCAAAAGTCTTGAAAGGATTAACACAAACATAAACGGAGATACCCTCGCCGTGTTCCGGCAGGACAACAGCTTTGTGGGTATCATCGAAAAAACCAACAATACATGGCGTTATGGCTATGTGTGGAGTGACAAAAGCCCTCTTTAAGGCTAAACACCCACCCCATCAGCTTATCTTAAACTTTTCTACCTCACCCACCAGCGCGTTAATTCGTTGCCGATTATCCGCGCTGATACTCGCCACTTGTTCCATCGCCATA
>JAITIX010000113.1 GCA_031279205.1 Treponema sp.
AACGAGAAAACACCCGTAGAAAGGCGCGAAACAGGCAAAAGGTATACACGTACACCGAACATTCATTTGGTTAAAATTAAAGGGTGTTTGAAGGGAATTAAAGGGGTGTTTGTGGACGCAGGTGTGGGTCAATTTTTGTTTTGCGGAGGGTTTTGCTATGCCTGAACTACTGATATTCAGGTCTGGGAAATATCCGCAGGGGGACTGGCCAAAAGAGCGGGTACAAAAAATGGTAGACACGTATGACCCTGAAAAGAACATTGAAGCGCCGGTGGTGATCGGGCACAGGAACTATAGCGAAGGCGATGAAAACCAGTATGCCCACGGCTGAGTGAAGGGTCTCCGCATGGACGGTGCGGGCAAGGTGTACGCGGACGTACAGGACTTGGACACTGAAATCCTCCATGCGATAGCCGCGAAGAACCTGCGTTATGTATCGGCGGAGATTTATAAGTTTGACAAATGGCGGAGCGTTCTTTTCTGTCCTGTATTGTCTTTTCAAGCGATCCATCCTCGTCAAAGAGAATCGATACAGCTTCGGGACTGAATTCAAAGGGATAATCGGCTGAAACAATACGGGTTTCGTCTGCCGATATAATAAAACTTGGCTGTACGGATTCATTAATAATAACCGGCATAAAGTATTGCGCGTATTTTCCCGGTTCCTCTGTCAGCGGATCATCTTTTTGTTCGTGTGGTATTTTTTTGCAGTCTATTATGTGCAGCATAGCATTGCATCCGAAAAGATTTCCCGCTTCTTGCATATCCGCACTCATGGTCTTTCTGCCTCCGGACAAGGAAAGATACAATTTTCCGGCGCTATCCGTTGTCAAGGACGATGCTTTAAGAACAACCCGGTAGATAAACGAACGCATACGCTGTATCTCTTCTGAGGTAGAAAAATTCCTAATATTTTTACAGTGTGCAATTTTTACTATACTATGCCAATGATTGGCCCATGCCAGAATCTTGCCAACATCGGGTTGGTTTTCAATGGTTATAACCCAACATTCATCCACCGGACTGATGAAATGTTTTTCCCGTAATAATTGGACTGATTCATTTCCCGTAAAATAATCATACACCAAGTGGTTCGTGAAACTGATCAATTCAGGGATGATCTGCCATGACATACCAAGGGTTGTTACCAGAATATTCATAATATAAATACAGTCATATCATTAAATAAATTTCCATTCTGTATAATCGAATAGTTTTCGAATAAATAGACTTGTAAATCGTTCCGTCATTCCACTCGTAAAAAGAAAACTCACGCCTATTATCGTATCTCTTCCAGTTCAATCTCTGGAAGAGATACGATAATGTCTTCAACCTCGGCGCGGGAAAGGCCGGAAATTTTCATGGTGCAGCGGCTGTGTCCCGGATCATCCCCGTCGGCGTAGACATAGGAAAAGATGTTCCCGTTCCTCTTGGCAATGGCGCCTGAAATCCTTGCAAGCTCGCCCGGACGATCTGGGATACTGACGGCGATCCGTATCCCATTTTTGCGAGCGCCAAAAGCGTTGATGAACACGTGGAAAAGGTCTGTATCAGTGATGATGCCGATAAGCAGTGAGCCTTTCATCACCGGCAGGCAGCCGATGTGCTTGTCCGCCATGATCCGGGCGGCCTCTTCCACCACCTCGTTTTCATCCACGGTGATAACATGCTTTTCCATCACCTTGTCCACCTTGAGCTTTGAGAGCAAGTAGCTGATCTCGTAAATGTCCAGGGTGGTGGCTGGGGACGGCCCGGCCTTGATAAGGTCTTTGTGGGTTACAATACCCACGAGCTTGCCGCTTTTGTCCAAAACTGGCAGATGCCCGATCTTATACTTGTCCATAACGGACCGTGCTTCGTTTACCGATATATCCAGCGATACAAAAATAGGATTTTCAGTCATTACTCGGTGAATTATCATATCTTGCCTCCTTCATCAATTATAATCCAAATATCAAGAAGTCTACGTCTTATCCGCCCAAATATGCCGCTTTGACCGAGTCGTCTTTCATTAGTTCGGCGGCAGGGCCGGTTTTGACTATCTCGCCAGTTTCCAGAATATATGCACGGCCAGCTATGCCCAGAGCCTTAAATGCGTTCTGTTCGACCAGCAGTATCGTTGTGCCGCTTTCGTTGATGCGACGGATGATGGAAAAAATCTCGTCAACCAGGATGGGCGCGAGACCCATCGAAGGCTCGTCCATCAGGAGTAGCCGAGGCTTTGCCATAAGGGCGCGGCCCATGGCAAGCATCTGCTGTTCTCCGCCGGAAAGGGTGCCGGCTGTCTGGCGTATGCGTTCTTTGAGCCGGGGGAACAGGCCAAAGACATTCTCCATGTCAGCCTTGATGCCCGCATGATCCCTACGGGTGTAGGCTCCCATTTCAAGGTTGTCCCTGACCGTAAGGTTGGCGAAGATCCGGCGGCCTTCGGGGACATGGACGAGACCGGTGGCCACAATCCTGTCCGGGGGAAGGGCTGTAATATCGTGGCCGTCAAAAATAACCGTTCCGGCAGTCTTTTTGATGATGTTAGAGATGCCGTGCAGGGTGGTGGTTTTTCCCGCCCCATTGGAACCGATCAGAGTGATGATTTCTCCCTGTTGAACTTCAAAAGAAATTCCCCGTAGGGCCTGAATAGCGCCGTAGTGGACGGTGAGCTTATCAACTTTGAGAATCATTGGCCGATTAACGCCTCCATCAATACTTTCCATCAATGCCTCCCAACGCTTCCTCGCCCAAATAAGCCTTGATTACCGCCGGATCCCTACGAATGTCGCTGGGCAGGCCCGCAGCAATAGTTCTGCCGTAGTCCAATACCAAAAGCCGCTCGCAGATCCCCATGACCAGGCGCATGTCGTGTTCGATTAGGAGGATGGTAAGGTTGAATTTTTCCCTGATAAACGAAATAAGCCACATCAGACTTTCGGTCTCCTGGGGATTCATTCCTGCGGCGGGTTCGTCGAGCAGCAGGAGCGCTGGGTTTGAGGCCAGGGCTCTAGCTATCTCAAGTTTGCGCTGTTCGCCGTAGGGCAGGTTACGAGCAAGTTCATGTTTTTTGTGGTCTATCTTGAAAAGCGACAGCAATTCTTCCGTGTGGCCTACCATGTGTTCCTCGTCAATGTGGAAGCGGGGAAGGCGGAACAATACATCAAGCGGGCTTTCCCGGCGTCCCGAATGAAGGGCGATACGCACGTTGTCTTCTACCGTAAGGTTGTTAAAAAGCCTGATATTCTGAAATGTTCTGGATATTCCGATGTGATTTAGCTTGGAGGGGGCGATCTTCCCCAACTGGTAGGCCCTGCCGCGCCGGTCCCAAAAACTGATGTCTCCTGTCGTAGGCGTGTAGACTCCCGAAAGCATGTTGAATACCGTGGTCTTCCCCGCACCGTTGGGGCCGATAAGACCCACAAGCTCGCCCTGGTAAAGCTCACAGGAGAATTCGCTTACCGCCCGTAGTCCCCCGAAGACAATGGAAATATCAGAGACCTTGAGCCTGAGTTCACGGTCTTCGCTCATGATTTCCCTCCCCCGGCAGAGTCTTGTCCGGCGGTTTTGGCGCTCTTGCCTCGTTTTACCAGCCGGTTGAAAGTGCCAACAAAGGAGAATTCCTGCATCCCCAGAAGTCCTTTGGGTCGGAACAGCATGATAAAGATAAGGATGAGCGGGTAGATAAGGAGCCGGTAATCCTGGAGGAAGCGGAGGAATTCCTGGAGACAGGTTAAGACATAGGCCGAAAGTATGGAGCCAGTCATGGAACCCATGCCCCCAAGGACCACGTAGATTAGAAAATCAATGGAGCGGAGGAACTGCGCAATGTCGGGTTTAACAAAACCGACAACCATGGCGTAGAGAGAACCACCGAGACCCGCGATAAACGAGGCTATGACAAAGCCTGTCATTTTGTAGCGAAAAATATTGATGCCGCAGGAATTGGCGGCAATTTCATCCTCCCGGCAGGCCATAATCGCCCTGCCGTAACTGGAACGCAGAAAGTTCTGTAGAAGCGCCAGTATGATGATCAGTATGACGATAACGACTACAAAGGCGATTTCACCGTTCAGCACCATGATGGTGGTAAACTGTCTTCCGTTGGGGCCTCCAGTCAGCGCCTTTAGGTTGATGAACACAACCCTGATTATTTCCCCAAAGCCCAGGGTAACAATGGCGAGGTAATCGCCTGAAAGCTTCAGCACTGGAAAGCCGATAAGAAAGCCCGCGATAGTGGTAAGCAGCGTAGCGCAGGCCGCCGCCAGGGGCAGGGGCAAGCCAATGTCCAAATTGAAGAAGATACAGGAATACGCGCCTATGGCAAGGAAGCCCGCCTGCCCCAGCGAAAGTTGCCCGGTAATGCCGACTATCATGTTGACCGACATTGCCATTATCGCGTTTACCCCTCCCATGGTGATGATATGGGCGGTGTAAATGTCAATGATCCCTGTCTTTACCAGCAAGAGAGAAAGAGCAACCACGGCCACGCTTACCGCGATCAAAAGCACGGTTGTACGCCGGGATTCCTGCGCCGTAGACCGCATAGCAGCCGGCCCTGCCGTTGACATAGCTGTCATACCTTTATCCTCAGCTTTTTGCCTAGAAGACCCGAAGGCTTAATCAGCAAAACAATGATCAGAATACTAAAGGAAATTGCGTCGCTGTACTGGCTGGAAATAAAGCCTTTGGTCAGGGTTTCCGCGATGCCCAGAATAAATCCCCCAAGCATGGCCCCGGGTACAGAACCTATACCTCCCAGAACCGCCGCCACAAACGCCTTAAGACCCGGCATCATGCCCATCAAGGGGTTTACCTGGGGATACGCGCTCGCGTACAGCACACCGCCAGCAGCCGCCAACACCGAACCCAGGGCAAAGGTAAAGGTGATGATCCCGTTTACCGAAATCCCCATAAGGCTGGCGGCACTTATGTCAAAAGAGACCGCCCGCATAGCCTTACCCCGCCTGGTATAGTTTATCAGCAGGTTAAGCGCCAGCATAAGCAGGGCAGAAAGGAAGATTACGATAATCTGAATGTTCGAAATAGAAAGGCCTCCTCCCAAATCGATATTGACTACTGTGGGTCGGGGAAACTGGCGGGGATTCGGCCCGATAAAGGGCAGAACCCGTGCGCCGTTTTCCAGAATCAGGCTGACCGCAATGGCGGTGATCAGGGAGTTGAGTCGGGGTGCGGCACGCAGAGGGCGGTATGCCAGACGTTCGATGACAATGCCAAACAAGGCGCACACAACACCAGAAACCACAAAGGCCGCGAGTAACCCCGCAGGTCCCGCGCCTATCGCGCCCAGCACAAAGAACGCCGCGTAAGCGCCTACCATCAAAATATCCCCGTGGGCAAAATTGATGAGAAGCACTATCCCATAGACCATGGTATAGCCCAGGGCTATCAGCGCGTAAATCGATCCCAGAGAAATACCGTTTATTAACTGTTGTATTACTATCATACTGCCCTTATTCCGCTCTCCAATCTGTAATTATAACGCTAAGAGAGGGCAGGGGAAAGTCTCACTCTGCGGGAGTTTCCCACCCCCACGCCCTCAGCCCCGCTTATTTGGGGTTCACCGTCGTCTTGTAGGCATTGGCCAGCTTGCCGTCCTGCCTGACAATCTCAAGAATCGCCGCGCCCTTAATAGGATCGCGGTTTTCATCAAAACGAATATCGCCAGTAACATAAGGACCGCTAAGCTTCGCCATAGCGTCCTTTACCGCAGCAGTGTCGAAACTGCCTGCAGCCTTAATCCCGTCGGCAATCAGCATCATGGCGTCATAGCCTAGGGCAGAGAACTGGGAAGCATTCTTGTTGAACTTGGCGGCAAACGCCTTTACAAAGGTTTGGCCCCTGGGGTCTGTGGTATCCGCCGCAAAGCCCGATGACCAGAAACCATTGAGAACCTCGTCCCCAGCATTGTCGATAAGGCTGTCCCAGCCGTCGCCACCCAGCAAAGCGCAGGTAATGCCCTGAGCCCGAAGCTGCTTCGCCTGAAGCGCCACGTCGTTGTAGTAGTTGGGCAGGTACACCACCTCCGGGTTAGCCACCTTGATGCGGGTAACCTGTGCGTTAAAGTCAACATCGCCGCTCTGATAGGCTTCGTCAGCCACAACCTCACCACCTATGGCTTTGAACTGCTGGCGGAAGGCGTCGGCAAGGCCGCTGTTGTAGTCGGCCCCGGCATCGTAGAGAATGGCCGCACGCCGGCTTCCCAGCGTGTCGTATGCAAAGTCCGCGCCCACTACACCCTGAAAGGGATCGATAAAACATGCCCGGAAAATATAGTCGCCAGTCCTGGTAACCGCCGTATTGGTGGCCGAGGGGGAAATCAGGATAACCTTGTTCTGCTGGGCCAGGGCAGTCATCGCCTGAGTAGCGCCCGAAGTGCTGGAGCCAATAACAAACGAAACCTTGTCCCTGCTGGTCAGCTTGGTAAAGGCGTTGACCGACTTCTCAGCGTTGCCCTCGTCGTCCTCAGCAATAAGGGCCAACTGCTTACCTAAAAGACCACCCGCGGCGTTGATCTCGTCAATCGCCAAAAACGCCCCATCCCTGGACTCGTTCCCGTAAAAGGCCACCGTACCTGAAAGCGGGAGAACCGCCCCAATACTGACCGTGTTGCTATCTTTGCTGGCACTGGCAAAAGCCAGAGACACGGCAAAGAAGACCGCGAAAATTGTTAAACCAATCTTCTTCATACTTTCTCACTCCTCTTAAATCTTCTTTCTTTCGCCTCCACCAAAGGCGGAGTAATGAAAACCGTCCTTACCAAACAGTATCATCAAAAAAGATATATCGTATATTTATGCAACTTGTCAAGTGTTTTACGGACTTTCCTAGAAAAGGTTGCATAATAATGCATGAGACAACACACGACACCTTAATGTGCAACATACGGTTAGAACCGCACCCATCTCTAGGCCGGGAGAGCATCCGCTTCTACTCCTAGCCTAGGAGTTGGTGCGTACCTAACCCATGAACGAAACCGCTACCTTTGAGAAGTACACCGAAACTTTGAAACCCACAAGCAGGTTATGCAACCTTATCTCCGCCGTGAGTCACTCCAGCGTCCTCCTTTCTTGTATCACTTCCCGGCTGCATCCCTGCATACCCGTAACGCTCCCTTACATCGTTTATTGGCATCGACTTGCTAGCCGGTATTACCCTCATCCAATTACGGCAGGAAATCAGCAGGCTGGTAGATGAAGAGGCGGCACGCATTGCCAGAGATGACCGTGAAAAGATAAGCAGGTGGTTTGAGGAATACATAAGCATACCAAGAACCCTCTCCCATATCAAAAAAGCTCCGCCTCTTTCTCGTCCCAGACCCGCAATCGGATACAGTCTAACCATGGAACAGATGAAACGGGGGCGCAAGACAATAGGGTGGCGGCAAAAGAGCTGAAAATCAGATGCCAGCAGGGTGGTTGATATATGTGGCATACGTGAGGGCGGTGGATCAAGGGCATCCACCGGAATCCAGAGAAACCCTCGAACCGGAAGATGGTGGAGAGACTATCCATCGCCCGGCAGTAGGCCTAGGGAACATTTCTAGTGGCCGTTGACATTTTGGAAGATAAATGTTGACTTTCGGATAATGCATGTGTATCCTACTACCGCTGATTTAGGGGCTATCCTACAGCACCAATCTTTAGTTTTGTGATTTCATAAAAAGGTTATATTATGAAGTTTTTCGAAAACCTTTCCATCGGGGCAAAGTTTTTATGTGGTTCCCTATTTATCGCGGGAATCTTTACGGTGAT
>JAITIX010000137.1 GCA_031279205.1 Treponema sp.
CCAAGACAACACTTACAGGGTCTGACAAGACAAGACAAGACTCCAAGACAACACTTACAGGGTCTGACAAGACAAGACAAGACTCCAAGACAACACTTACAGGGTCTGACAAGACTCTCAGACAAGACTCTCAGACAACACTTACAGGGTCTGACAAGACTCCAAGACAAGACAAGACTCTCAGACAACACTTACAGGGTCTGACAAGACTCTCAGACAACACTTACAGGGTCTGACAAGACTCCAAGACAACACAAGACTCCAAGACAACACTTACAGGGTCTGACAAGACTCCAAGACAACACAAGACTCCAAGACACTTACAGGGTCTGACAAGACTCCAAGACAAGACAAGACTCCAAGACAACACTTACAGGGTCTGACAAGACAAGACAAGACTCCAAGACAACACTTACAGGGTCTGACAAGACTCCAAGACAAGACAAGACTCTCAGACAACACTTGCGGGGTCAGACAAGGCTCTAAGACAAGACAAGACTCCAAGACAAGACAAGACTCCAAGACAACACTTACAGGGTCTGACAAGACTCCAAGACAAGACAAGACTCCAAGACAACACTTACAGGGTCTGACAAGACTCCAAGCTCAAGTCTTGAACTGCGATACATCGTCCAACAACTTGCGAACGCGCTTACTTATTTCTTGAATGATCGTGTTGAGCTTGTTAATGTTGTTACTGACATCAGTGGCACTACTCGTAACCTTCTCTATTTTGGCGCTCATTTCAGTACTGCCCGTGCTGACACGATTCATATCCGCAAGAATTCTCGCGTTTGCACTCATCATTTCGTTAGAGCTGTCTTTAACCTTAGCGGTTATGACGCTGATTTCCCGTGTGGCGTCCAGAATCTGCCGGATACCAGTAGTCTGCTCGTCCATAGCGTTTTTGATGACTGTTTCCTGATCACGCACAGCGTCAATCATCGACAAAATTAGGCTAAAGTGTTCCCGCGAATCATTGGACAAACCACTCGCAATGTTGATCTGGTTCTTGAGCGTTGTAAGCACTGATTCCATGGACTTGCTCTGCTTTGTGGAATTTTCCGCCAGCTTCCGTATCTCCTCAGCCACTACCGCAAAACCCCTGCCAGTTTCACCCGCGTGCGCCGCCTCAATCGCCGCGTTCATCGCAAGCAGGTTCGTCTGAGCCGCTATACTCTGAATCATGGCACTTGCCTCAATAATGCCGTCAGAACCCTGCTCCAGTATCTTCATAATGTCGCTCACCTTTTGTATGCTCTCTTTCCCAGATTCTGAAGCTACTAACAGAGCGTCCATGGAATCAGTGTTCTTGTGGAGTATGTCTACCACACCCTTGATATTCGCCGCCATCTCCTCAATGGCTGTAGACGAATGTCCCACAGACTGAGACTGCCGCTCCGTCGAGGTATTGAGATTCTCGGTGTTGGACTTGATCTGGATAACCATGGCGTGAGTCTCTGTAACAGACGCAACCTGCTCAACAGTAGTCTTCTTGATTTCCACAATGCTGCCTGAGATATGTTCTACAGACGCAGACGCACTCCTCATGCTCTTAGCCGGCTCATCGGCAATCTCCTGAATACGAGACGCTGTATCCATGGTCTTCGACAGCAAACCAGCAAGACCATTAATAGAAGCGTTAAACTTCTCCGCCATGTCTCCAATCTCGTCTCTTGAAGAAACATCAAGCCGCTTAGTCAGATCGCCATCAGATATGTCCGCAAGAATCGGCTGAATCTTCGCCAAAGGCCTTGCCGCCGAAGCGCCAATGATTACCGCCATCACAAGGCCAATAACAATAAACCAGTTCGTGCCAGACACCAACGCAGTAGCAGCGCTTAACCGCTTGCCCTCAAACGTATACTCGCCCACAGCCTGCTTTCCCCCCAGCGCCCGGCTTATAAATTGCCCCAGCGAAGCAGCCGAAGAATCAGTCTTGGCAGCCTCTATCGGGTTAAACTGGTTGAGTACCTTGTCTGTGTCCCCATGCGAAATGAACGTCCCCTGCTTATCAATCATGTAGGCATAGCCCGTTCGTCCAGTGCTGGCAAATATATCGCTGAATACCATGCCTTCCAACCGCGCAAGTCCGCTAACAAGGCCTGCGGTCTTGAAAAAAGGGGGAAGTCTCCCCATCGCTTCAAAGCCTACGGCTTTTCCGCTACCCCCTCTGCGGGGCTCCGCCCCGCAACGCCCCGCCGCGGGTTTAAGGCAAACCGTATGGATGCATCCATCCCCAAACCCATCCGCCCGATTTCCCAACCGGTCGGCAAAACTTCCCGACGTGTCGGCAAAATCTCCCGACACGTAGACGGAACTCCCCGACATGTCGGCAGAACGCGCCTTCCCGTCGGCAAAAATCCCCGACATGTCGGGAAAGCGCGCCGACATGTCGGCAGAACGTACCTTCCTGTCGGCAAAATCTCCCGACATGTCGGCAAAACTTGCCTTGCGGTGAAACGCGTCATTGCCCACACGTTTTGGAAACCGCGCCTTGCGGTGAAACGTGCCATTGCCCACACGTTTTGGAAGCGCGCCTTGGGTCTATCTTCGTTATGCTGTTTTTTTACCCAGCCGGCGCGCCATTGCCGCGGACAGGATGCGCGACGGGAACACAATAAGGGCGAAACAACGGCGCGCATACCGGGCAAGGGCGAACCATGCGGCGAGGGCGTTGAATGACCAACTCGGCAGTCTTGACAAGCGGCTCTGGAACACGTGATAGTTGGCGAAGGAGGCTATCATGTCATTGTTCATTACATTTGGCGTTCTAGCGTTTGTTTTAATCATCGGACTTGCGTTTATCGTTAAGTTTTATTTTCACCATACGCTTATTGGCTCTTTGTTTCTTCCCCTGCTGGTATATATCGAGATAAGTATAGGTCTTGGTCTGCTTGTAGGAAAATATGGAAGCCCTCTCTGGTTCCTCTGGGTGATTCCGCTTGATTTGATTCTGGGTATGGCGTTTGTTCAATTGTTAATCAGAAAAATCTCCCGTCCCATACAGGAAGTTAATGAAATGATCAGCCAGCTTGCCGAAGGTAAGGGCAACCTGCTCATCAGATTGAAAGATGATGAGCTGAATGAAATAGGGTTTCTGGGGAAGAAGCTTAACGCCTTTATTGAATATCTGGGTAACCTGATTGGCCAGATACGGGATGGTTCTGGTCAAACGGAAACCAATACGGAAGCCCTGCATAAGATGATTGAGAAGGTGCGGGCAAGGATGTCGGAGATTTCTGAGGCGACTGGCGCGATTAAAGATACGATTCTGACGCAGAGCGAAAGTACGGTTCATGTTTCGTCGGAACTGGATACGATTGCCCATACCTTAAAAGCCCAGAATGATATAATCAATCAACAGGCGGCTCATATTACAGAAAGTTCTGCCACGATAGAGGAGCTGATGAAAAGTATCCAGCAGGTTGTCGAGTATCTGAGGACGAGTGCCAGTGAGTGTGATAATCTGAATAAGCATGTTGAGACGGGGCGCACTGATCTCAAGATGCTTAAGGAAAACGTTGAGTTATTGCATAGCCAGTCGAATACGGTATTTGAGGCGAATAAGGTGATCAATGTTATTGCCAGTCAGACGAACCTGCTTGCGATGAACGCGGCGATTGAAGCGGCGCACGCGGGCGCGGTGGGGAGCGGTTTCGCGGTTGTGGCTGAGGAGATACGGAAGCTTGCGGAGAACTCCGGTCAGCAATCGAAAATAATCAACGGCAGTATGAAACAGCTTAAAGAAGCGATTGAACTTGCGGTTAAAGCAACGGACAGCACTCACGCTTCTTTTGACCGGATTTTTGGTTTAATCCAGATGGTAACGGGTAATGAGCGGGATATACTGCTTATGGTTAATCAGGAGGCGAGTCATACTGGTAAGATCATTGACGATCTTACCCAGCTAAAAGAGGTTACGCGCACTATTGCTGATGGCGCGGCGCAGATTTTATCCAAGAGTGATTTTATTGATAAGGAAATGAAAAAGCTGGGTTCGATCACCGGGAATGTGAAGAAGTCGTCTATCACGATTTCTTCACAGACGCAAGAAACGGACGCGCTGGTGGAGCAGTCGCTTCAGGTGTTGAATCAGAACCTTGCCAGTGTTGCGGAGGTTAAAGACATGGTTTCGATATTCAAGCTGCCTAAGCAGAGCGCTGATAGAAGTGTTGCCATGAAAAAAGGAACGATAAAAGGGACTGTGGTTCTCTCCTGGGTTGAGCAGATAAAAGAAAAGTATGGGGAGCAGCAGTGGAAGGAGGTTCTGAAGTTATCAGGTCTGCCGGAAACCCTACAGTTTATGCACAATTCTGATATTCCTGATGAGCAGGCCATTAAGATATTGAGTAGTATTGGCACGGTTCTTAAACTAGGCCGGCAGGAGACGGCCGATCTCATTGGGGAATACTGGATAAGCATCTACGCGCCAAAGATTTATAAGGCGTATTACCGCCAGTACAAAACCGCGAAAGACTTTGTTCTGGGGCTGGACGCGATACACGAGCAGGTGATGAGAAACATACCCAACGCGCATCCGCCGCGCTTTGATATAGAGACGGTTAATGACCATACCCTTATTGTGCATTACAAGTCGCACCGGAAGAAAATGTTCAGTCCCTATTTTTTTGGTGCAATCAAAGGTATAAGCGCTTACTTTCATTCGCCGATAGGGATTAGGAAAATCTCTGATGACACGGTGGAGCTGCAATTTAAACAACCATGAGTGGCATAAAAACAATAAGCGCAGAACAGCTTGCCGCGCGTATCGATCACACCCTGCTGAAAGCTCAGGCGGCACGCGCTGATCTGGAAAAGCTCTGTGCCGAAGCTGTGCGGTACTGTTTTGCCTCGATAGCGATAAATCCTGCGCAGCTTGATTTCTGCCGCAAACAGCTTGAGGGCAGTGGTGTGCGTCTGAGCGCGTGTGTTGGTTTTCCCCTGGGGCAGAACACCAAAGACATAAAGTTCCTTGAAGCCATGACTGCGATACAGGAAGGCGCGAATGAGATTGACTATGTGATAAACATCACTGAACTGAAGGCTAAGAACTTTCGCTACATTGAAGATGAGATGAACAGTATTGTAACGCTTTGCCATGTGAATCATGTACTTTCAAAAGTAATCTTTGAGAACTGCTACCTCAGCGACGAGGAAAAGCGGGAACTCTGCCATATTGCCCTTGATGTCTGTCCGGACTTCATCAAGACCTCAACAGGCTTTGGAGCCGGTGGCGCGACTCTTGAGGATGTGCGGCTTATGAGGGATATGGTTGGCGACAAGATCAAGATAAAAGCTGCTGGCGGCATCCGCGATCTCAAAGCCGCTCTTGCCATGCTTGACTGCGGCGCGGATCGACTTGGCTCTTCAGCCGGCGTGGTTATCATTGAGGAATTAAAACAGGGCTAGACCTGTGTTTTAAGTCGAAACCGCCGAAAGTTCTGGAACTGGTTCAGGGAGGTAAGTTTTAACTTTTATGGAAGCATTATTTAGCAATGCGAAGAGGCTTCTTTCCACATGGAAGGGAGATCGCTATGTATTCGGGCGTGGTGTGCTGGGTGAGCTTGGTTCACTTGCCGTGAAGTTTAGTCAAAGCCCTCTGGTGGTCTGCAATCCGAGGTATATGGAGTCTGTTTCCATTGCGCTTGCAAAAGCCGGTGTGCGTCTCGCCAGCGCTTGTATGGCGCCGGGTGCTGGTTCTAACACGCCACGAGAGGATGTTTACCGTATCGAGACTTACATACTTCAGTACAAGCCCGATGTGATCATAGCGGCAGGCGGCGGCTCAACGATAGATGCCTGTAAAGCGGCCAACTTTCTCGCTACTCTGGGCAGGGATATTACGCCTGAGCTTGATCACTACTTTGGAACTGGCGTGGTGAGCGCGGAACTTCAGAAGACTGGGAAAGAACTCTACCCGCTCATTGCGGTACAGACCTCGGCAAGTTCTGGCTCTCATCTTACTAAGTATTCCAATATCACGAACTTGGTGAAGGGGCAAAAGAAGCTCGTGGTTGACGAGGCGCTTACGCCTCAGTACGCGCTTTTTGACTATGACCTTACAGGCTCCATGCCCCGGAGCGTTACGATAGACGGCGTTTTAGACGCTATTGCCCATTGCATTGAAGTGTTCAGCGGTATCTCTGCTGAAAAGTATGACCTTGCTGCTCAAATCACTGAGACGGCGGTGGAACTGACGATTCAGTATGCCCCGAAGGTGATCGCTAATCCTAACGACATGGAAGCGCGGGAAGCTCTCGGTATGGCCACTGATCTTGGCGGCTATGCCATCATGGTAGGTGGTACTAACGGGGCGCATCTCACGAGTTTTTCACTGGTAGACCTCACGGGTCATGGAAGCGCTTGCGGCATCATGAATCCATACTACATGGTCTTTTTTGCCCCGAAGATTGAAAGGCAGCTCCGGCTAGTCGGCTCACTTTTCAAGAAACATGGCTATGTAATAGAGGAAAGTCTTGAGGCGCTTTCTGGCAAGGATCTGGGAGTGGCGGTGGCGAAAGCAATGCTTGCCTTTAGTAAGTCTATTGGTGCGCCCACCACGCTGAGGAATCTTCCCCGCTTCAACGACACTTATATTGACAAGGCGCTTGAGGCGGCTAAAGACCCGCAGCTTGAAATGAAACTGAAGAACATGCCCGTGCCGTTCACCTCTGCTTTGGTGGACGAGTACATGGGACCTATACTTCGCTCGGCGGCGAGTGGGGATTTCTCTCTCATCAAGACAGGAAACTGGTAGACACACCTAATTGTTGTTGAAGTATTAGCCATTATGGACTACTCGCTATCTGCGAAAGATCAGCCAGTACAGGACATAGTAGACTGGAGCGGCGAAACAGATGGAATCGATGCTGTCCAGTATGCCGCCGCGGCCTGGAATAAGGGAGCCTGAATCCTTGGCGCCGACACTTCGCTTCATTGCTGATTCGGCAAGGTCGCCAAGGCAGCCGGCAAGACCAACGGCCAATCCCAGAATCAGGCCGGCCAATGGCGCGGGCATGGTCTTTGCGGTAAATGCGGCTGGAATACCGAAGACGGCTATCATGCCCAGTAGCACGGAAAACACAAGTCCGCCGATGAAGCCTGCCACGCTCTTGTTAGGACTAACCTTGATGATACCACGGTTGTTTTTGCCAAACAGCATACCTGTAGCCCAAGCCGCCGAGTCGTTACTTATGGGGATAAGCAGGAAGATGAGAATCACCATGTTCGCATGAGGCCAGCTTGCCATGCCGATGATCCATGCCATAAAAAACCCCGGGTAGAGAAGTGTGGCAAGGCCTACTGATATGGAGCCAAGCGCGTCTTTGAGTTTGTCCTCTGGCACGAAGATTCTGGATATAAGGAGCCAAGCCGCGCCGATTGCCATAAAGATCGGCGCGGTCCGGTAGTCAACGCCAAAGCTCACACTCAGTGTCATGGCAAGTGGACAGGCGGCGCCAAGGAGCATGGCTTCGGGCATGGAAAGCGGGAAGTTGCTTTTTCGTTTCAGGAGCGCTGCGAATTCACCGGCGCCAAGCGCGCTCAGGATTATAACCGCACAGTTGACGGCGAGATGATGTTGATGGGGCAACAGAAGCACAATGCTGAGAGCAACGGGAACCCCGATAAAAAAGACGAGGAAGCGTTCCACGATTTTAGGGACTTGCATATTAACTCCACTTAAGGCCGGCCTGACGGCTGTTTTACCCCGCCAAAGCGCCGGTCGCGCTGTTGGTATGCCGCGATTGCGAGGTCAAGGTCGGCTTCGGTCCAGTCAGGCCAGAGTTTGTCGGAAAAGTAGAACTCACTGTACGCGCTCTGCCATACAAGAAAGTTGCTGCTCCGCAAGTCCCCGCCAGTTCTGATGACGAGGTCGGGATCAGGCACGTCAGGGTTATCCAGATGGTCCCGAATGCTTTGCTCGGTGATAGCCGCGTTTGTTTGCGCCGCGTCGGGACGCGCCGCGATTGTCTGTGCAAGTCGCTGAACCGCGCGCGTGATTTCGCCCCTACCGCCGTAGTTAAGCGCGAGTATCACCTGTAGGCCGTCAAAGTGCTTTGTTTCCTCGCACACGTCGCGCAGGTCTTGCGCCACGTCCGGCGGCAAGCCTGCGCTGTCTCCGATGTGACGGGTACGGATATGGTTTTCGCGATAAAAGTCAAGTTCCCGCTTGAGATGCTGTTTCACCAAGCCCATGATAAACCCTACTTCAGAGGCGCTTCGCTTCCAGTTTTCGGTTGAGAAGACATAGAGTGTGAGGTACTGTACTCCCCGATCACTAACTGCTTTGACGATTTTTTTGGCGGTTGTAAGCCCCTCAAGATGGCCCTGGGTGCGCGGTCGGTTTCTTGAGGCGGCCCAGCGGCCATTCCCGTCCATGATGATAGCGATATGGGCGGGCGGATGTTTATCATCGGCTTGGGGCTCAGGCATCAGACTTCCATTATTTCTTTGTCTTTTTCTTCCAGAACCTGATCGACTTTCTTGATATAGGTGTCGGTGAGCTTTTGCAATTCATCTTCGGTTTTTTTCTCTTCATCTTCCGAGAGACTGGAGTCTTTGAGGAGCTTTTTCAGTTCATCATTACCGTCGCGGCGTATGTTTCGTATGGCCACGCGGCTCTGCTCTGCGTGCGTCCTGGCTTGCTTGGCGATGTCCTTGCGCCGCTCCGCTGTGAGAGGCGGAATGGCAATACGAATCACCTTGCCGTCATTGCTGGGGTTAAGCGACAGCTCTGATGAGCGAATCGCCTTCTCGATTTCGCTGATAAGCGCCCTATCCCAAGGGCTGATAACCACCAGACGAGCCTCTGGAATCGTGATATTCGCCACTTCCCGCAACGGGGACTTGACGCCATAGCTGTCAACCCGAATCTTGTCAAAGAGCGCTACCGACGCCCTACCGGTACGCAAGGAGGCAAAGCTCTCTTGCAAATTCGCAAGGGTTTTCTTCATCTTTTCTTCGGACGTTTGAATAACATTTCCCATAATAAAATCCTTTTTAACGTGGGTACGATAACCGTAAGGGTGGACGGAAGACTTGCCCGTCAGTCCTTACGGTAAACGATTTACTGTCCTACCTTGAAGTACACATAGTCGCTTATGGTCAGTGTCGCGCCAAGCTCTTTGCCGCAGTTGGCAAGTACCTGAGCGACTGAGAGCTTTTCATCCTTGACATAGCCTTGATCCAGCAGGCAGAGGCTCTTAAGATACTTCGAGACCTTACCCTTGAGAATGTTGTCGAGAGCTACTGTCGGTTTCCCCTTGAGGTTTTCATCTGCTTCCATCTGCTTACGGAAGATTTCTTCCTGCTCGGCAACAAAAGCCGCGTCAAGCTGCTTCCGGTCAATGACCAGCGGATTTGCCCATGCAATGTGCATAGCCAGTCCATGCGCCAGTTCCTTGAACGCCTCCTGCACAAGAACCTCCGGCTTGTCAACCGCAAGCTTCACCACCACGCCGATGCTGCCCTCGCCGTGTATGTACTCGGCAATGCCTTCATTGGCTTTAGCCTTGATAACCTGCATCCGCTTTAAGCCCATGTTTTCCCGAATCTTGGTTGCCAGGTCTGTTACCATGTCGGTGAGTTCCTCGTTAACGCTGGTATAGCCCTTTTCGAGGACGCGACCAGCAATGGCGCCACCCAGAACGATAAACTCAGGGTTACGGGCTACAAAGTCGGTTTCAGCCGCCAGTTCCACAAGAACCGCTGTGTTGTCCTTTGTCTTAATAAAGACTTTACCCTCGTTGGTCGCCCGATTCGAGCGTTTTTCTACTGCCGCAAGCCCCTTTTCTTTAAGCAACTTTTCCGCCTTATCAAAATCGCTGTCGGTTTCAACAAGAGCGTTCTTACATTCCATCATGCCGGCTCCGGTCTTTTCCCGAAGCCGCTTTACATCAGCTGCGCTGATAGCCGCCATATAATCCTCCTCTGTGTTTGTTTATTCCTCGCCATAGACCTTATCAACATCAACCGGAAGCTCATCTTCTTCCTCGCGTTCCTGACGAACATCCGCACCGACGCCAGCAACAAATGGCGCTTCCGACGAATAGGAAGCAATGTCAATCTCCCGATCCTCTTCTTTTATAGAAACATCGGCCAGGATGTTTTCCATATCCTCATCCTCGTCGCCCAGGGTTTCGATGATCTGGAGTCCGACCTCGTTATCCGCTTCCACCACCGCGTTGGCCACGATCTGGGTGAAGAGCGTGATCGCCCGAATCGCGTCATCGTTGCCCGGAATCGGGTAGTCGATACCTTCAGGGTTACAGTTGGTGTCAACCACCGCAACAATGGGGATTCCCATGCGCTGAGCTTCGGTTACGGCAATGGCTTCCTTGCGGGTATCGATAATAAAAAGGATGCCCGGAAGCTCCTTCATATCCTTGATGCCGCCCAAGTTTTTCTGGAGCCTGGCGCGCTCCTTGCCAAGTCCCGCGATCTCCTTTTTGGTGAGATTCTCGAAAGTCCCATCAACTTCCATCTTTTCCAGCTTTTTAAGCCGAAGCAGGGATTTCTTAATCGTAACAAAGTTCGTAAGCATACCGCCGAGCCAGCGGTTGTTCACATAGAACATACCACAACGCTCCGCTTCTTTCTGGATTGCCTGTTGCGCCTGTTTTTTGGTACCCACAAACAACACGGTCTTGCCCTGCGCCACGGTTTTTCGAACCGCGTCGTAGGCGTCCTTGCTTGCCTGAATCGTCTTTTGCAGATCAATGATGTGAATCCCATTCCGTTCCGCGAAGATGTACTTCTTCATCCGCGGGTCCCAGCGCTTTACCTGATGGCCGAAGTGTACGCCTGACTCAAGCAGGCTTTTCATCGTTACAACCGCCAAAGTTTCCTCCCGTGTCCGCACTTTGTCAGCGCGGCGCCTTCCCTTTATCTCACCGCAACAGAGGCACTATACGCCCGCACGGTGGAAATTGATTGGCTGGCAACGCCAGCCTTGTTTTAAGGAACATCGGTTCCAGTGAACCACTGGTTCCTATTGATTGCCCCCGTAAGGATAACCATTTTCTCTTAACATGACATAGAACTCACGAATAGGCAAGCCTACAATAGAACTGTACGAGCCGTTGATCTCAGATACATAACAGCCAGCAAGACCCTGTATCTTGTACGCGCCCGCCATGCCCTGCCATTCACCGGTGTTGAGATACCACTCGATCTCCCCCTCAGACAGCGGCGCAAACCTTACCGTGCTGACCACAGTTCGAGAATCAATAGAACGATTCCTCCTATTGTAAAGGGCGACTGCGGTTACCACGTCATGCTCTCTGTCCTGCAAGGTTGTCAACATACGTTTAGCGTCGTCCCGGTCTTTGGGCTTGCCGAAGATAACCCCGTCAACAGAAATGATCGTATCAGCCCCGCAGATCCACGGCGGCGTACCGTTTTTAAGCAAGTCCAGAATCTTGTTCACCTTCTTTAACGCCATTTCTTCGGCTTTCCCGCGAAGATCAGTCGCGTCCCCATAGTTTTCGTCTATCAGCGCCGCCATGATGCTGAATGGTAAGTCAAGGAGACGAAAAAACTCCTGCCTCCTTAGGGAACCAGATGCCAAGATGATAGGCTCCATGTGTATACCGCCTTTACGTTTGTTTATCTGTCGCAATCCATGCGCTTGTATCGTTTCAATCCATGCGCTTATATCAAACGCGACCATACCCCTTTCTCACAGGGGTTAATATCCTACCTTTTGGGGCGGGAGTTCTTTATCTGAACCTTACCCTATACTCACACCTTTTGTCCAGTAAGCCAGCCGCTGTTGCGACAACACTATTGACAGGCTTACCCTCTCCTGACTACCTTTTTATGATATATGATAACTATTACCGATATGAGTCTCGTATTTGGGGAACGGACGCTTTTCAAGGATGTTAACCTCAAATTCACCCCGGGCAACTGTTACGGGATCATTGGCGCAAACGGGGCAGGCAAGTCCACGTTTCTCAACATACTTTCCGGCGATACGGAACACGATAAGGGCGAAATCTTCGTAAGTTCCGGTCAGCGCATTGCGGTTCTGCGGCAAGACCACTTTGCTTTTGAAGAGTATCCGGTGCTTGAAACCGTGATTATGGGCTATCCCAAGCTCTACGCCATACAGAAGGAACGCGAGGCCCTCTATGCCAAAGAAAACTTCTCTGAGGAAGATGGAATGCGGGCAAGCGATCTCGAGGCAGACTTCGCCGAGCTGGGAGGTTGGGAAGCTGAGGCCCAGGCCAGCCAACTGCTCTCCGGACTGGGTCTCGACGAGGCCGATCATGGGAAGACAATGGCTGAACTGGACGAAACCCGCAAAGTACGGGTGTTGCTCGCTCAGGCGCTTTTCGGCAATCCCGACATACTTTTACTCGACGAGCCAACCAACGGACTCGACCTTGAGTCAATCGCGTGGCTGGAAGACTTCCTCATCGACTTTCCCAATACCGTCATCGTGGTCAGTCACGACCGGCACTTCCTCAACGCAGTCTGTACCCATACCTGCGATATTGACTTCGGCAAGATTACACTCTATTCGGGTAATTACGACTTCTGGTATCAGATGAGTCAGATGCTCCAGAAGCAGGCGCGGGACCAGCTTAAAAAGCGGGAGGAAAAGGCCAAAGACCTCAGAGAGTTTATCCAGCGCTTCGCATCCAATGCCTCCAAAAGTAGACAGGCAACGAGCCGTAAAAAAGTGCTTGAAAAGCTCGACCTTGAGAACATCATAGTTACCAGCCGGAAGTTCCCTTACGTTGGTTTTAAGCCGGACCGGGAGATCGGAAACAATGTTCTCAGGATCGAGAAGCTGTCTGCGGAAGAATCCACCGGCTTGCGCGAGTTTTCCCTCATCGTAAACAAGGGTGATAAGATCGCCTTTGTGGGCATTGAGCATCAGGCCAAAACTGCGCTCTTCGACCTTATCAGCGGGGTTACCCAGCCCATTTCCGGCGCATTCTACTGGGGGCAGACCACCGCGTTTTCCTATTACCCCAAGGAGAACTCCAGCTTTTTCAATTCAGACCTATCGATAGTGGATTGGCTGAAGCAATATTCGCCGAATCAGGACGACACCTATGTGCGCGGCTTCCTGGGGCGTATGCTCTTTTCAGGGGATGAGGCTCTGAAGCCTGTAAACGTCCTCTCCGGCGGCGAAAAGGTGCGCTGTATGCTCTCCCGCATGATGCTTTCCGGTGCAAATGTGCTGATTCTAGACGAACCGACCAATCACCTTGACCTTGAAAGCATAAGCGCGCTTAACGATGGCCTTGTCGCGTTCCCCGGCGTGGTTCTGTTCAATTCCCATGACCACGAATTCGTCAATTCAGTCGCCAACCGCATCGTTGAAATCCTCCCCGGCAGCCTCATTGACCGTATGATGCCCTTTGACAGCTATCTTGCCGACGCCTCGGTCAAGGCGCTCCGCGCCGACGCCTATCACCACGCTGAACGCCTCCGCATCTAGTCACTGTGTGGCGTCTACACCCCACCCGGTGTCTGGCACCACCACCACTCGGCACCAGCACCTGGTGTCTGATACCGGCACTTAAGAAAGACTCCCCACCACTTGTGGCAGCGACTCTTTCTTAAACACAAGTCCGTCCGCGCCAGTATGCGCTACAACACGGTCCCCGTCCCGAATCTTGCCAGAAATAATGGCCTTAGCAAGCGGGTTCTCCAGCAAAGACTGTATAGTCCGCTTGAGCGGGCGCGCACCAAAGAGCGGGTCATAGCCGCGCTCGGCAAGCAGAGCCTTTGCCGTAGGCGTAAGACTGAGGCTGACTTTGCGCTCGGCAAGGCGAGCGCTCAGACGGGTCAACTGTATGTCCACGATTTTGCTGATCTCCCCCTTGCCAAGACGGTTAAAGATCACAGTCTCGTCAATGCGGTTCAGAAACTCCGGCTTAAAATGCTGCTTCAATAGCTCTTTGAGCAGGGCTTGAATATCGTCAGTGGGCTTTGCCTCAAGAATAAGGTCGGAACCCAGGTTACTGGTTTGGATGATGATAACGTTCTTAAAGTCAACCACACGCCCCTGTCCATCGGTGAGCCTGCCGTCGTCAAGGATTTGCAGAAACACATTAAACACTTCAGGATGAGCCTTTTCTATTTCATCAAAGAGAATCACACTGTAGGGCCTGCGGCGTACCGCTTCAGTAAGCTGACCACCCTGCTCATAACCCACATACCCAGGCGGCGCTCCAATGAGACGGCTCACCGAGTGCTTTTCGCCATACTCGCTCATGTCAATACGAGTGAGCGCCTTCTCGTCATTAAACAAAAAGTCGGCAAGGGTCTTAGCAAGCTCCGTCTTACCCACACCAGTAGGCCCCAGAAACAGGAAAGAACCCAGAGGCCGACTAGCATCGGACAAGCCCGCCTTGTTCCGCCTTATGGCATCAGCAACCGCGCTCACAGCGCGTTCCTGACCAACTACCCGCCGCATCAGCACCTTTTCAAGGTCAAGGTACTTTTGCAGCTCGCCAGACAGCATCTTTGAGACCGGAATGCCAGTCCATGTGGACACTACTTTGGCAATGTCATCCTCACTCACCTCCTCACGCAGAAGCGCGGTTTCCCCACGCTTGGCTTCGATCTGGTCAGTGAGCGCGGCCAGTTCCTTCTGCGCGGACGGAATCTTACCATGCTTCACTTCCGCGGCTTTGGCAAGGTTTCCCTCCCGTTCATAACGGGTTTCCTCAATCTTAAGCTCTTCGATACGCTGTTTTAGACTGCGTATCTTCTCAATATCCTGCTTCTCATTGTCCCACTTCGCCTTCATAGCGTTCCGTTCCGAGCTGAGGTTGGCTATCTCTTTGTCCAGCTTGCCGAGTCGTTCCCGCGAGGCGTTGTCTTCCTCCTTCTGGAGCGCCTGCTGCTCAATCGAGAGCTGCAAGAGCCGGCGTTCCAGCTTATCGAGGTCTGTGGGACGACTATCCAGTTCCATCTTGAGCCGGCTTGCCGCCTCATCCACCAAGTCAATGGCTTTGTCCGGCAGAAAGCGGCTGGTGATATAGCGGTTGGAAAGTGTTGCCGCTGCAAGCAGCGCCTCGTCCTTGATACGCACGCCGTGGTGTACCTCATAACGCTCTTTCAAGCCGCGCAGTATGGCGATAGTGTCCTCAACCGATGGCTCAGGCGTGTAGACCTGCTGAAAACGACGCTCAAGGGCAGGGTCTTTCTCGATGTATTTACGGTATTCGTCGAGCGTAGTCGCGCCAACGCAGCGCAGTTCGCCCCGCGCCAGCGCTGGCTTGAGCAGGTTAGAAGCGTCAGTCGCGCCCTCAGCCGCACCTGCGCCAACCAGGGTGTGCAGTTCGTCAATGAAGAGAATGATCTTGCCGTCAGACGCCTGAATCTCGTGAATCACTGCCTTGAGCCGCTCCTCAAACTCGCCCCGGAACTTCGCGCCAGCAACAAGCGCACCCAAATCCAGCGACAGAAGCCGCTTGCCTTTCAGTCCCTCCGGCACATCGCCGGCCACGATACGCCGCGCCAAGCCCTCGGCAATGGCGGTTTTACCCACGCCCGGCTCGCCGATAAGCACGGGGTTGTTCTTAGTTCTGCGGGACAGCACCTGCATCACGCGGCGAATCTCCTCGTCCCGACCAATCACCGGATCGAGCTTTTCAAGCCGCGCCAGCGCTGTCAGATCACGACAGTAGCGGTCAAGCACCTGATACTTATCCTCTGGATTCTGGTCGGTAACGCGGGTATTGCCGCGCACCTGTTTCAACGCCTCAAGAAGCGCGTCCCGATTAACGCCCGCCTTCTTAAGTACATCGCCCGCCTTGCCCTCACTCTGGGCTATGGCAATGAGGATATGCTCACAGGAAACATACTCGTCCTTGAGCGCGTCAGCCTCAGCCTCAGCTTTGGCAAGCGCCTTTGACGCGCTTTGCGATAGGAAGAGCTGGGCAGCCTCACCATAAACTTTGGGAAGCTGAGCAATCAGCGCCTCCACCGCGCCCTGTATCCGCCCAGTATCAGCGCCCATGCGTTCAATAATAGGCTTCACGATCCCGTCTTCCTGCCTGAGAAGCGCGAGTAAAAGATGCTCTGTCTCAACCTGAGAATGATCGCTTTTCTGCGCGAGAGTCGTGGCCTGCTGAACCGCCTCCTGCGCTTTTATGGTAAGTTTTTCATAGTTCATGCTTATAACATATAAAAAGCGAATTTCTATGGCAAGAAGAGGCAACTTGTTAGCAACATATATAGTTTTAGAGCTAAACGTACTCCAGTTCGGCGGGAGTCTGCTTAAGGCTCTTGCCCCACCTAGCTAGCGCAGCGGCCAGCGTTAGCTAGCGCAGCGGCCGGCGTTAGCTAGCGCAGCGGCCAGCGTTAGCTAGCGCAGCGGCCAGCGTTAGCTAGCGCAGCGGCCGGCGTTAGCTAGCGCAGCGGCCAGCGTTAGCTAGGACAACAACCTGTTCAAAAGCACGGTCTCTGGCCCCCAAAGCCATACCAACGTTAAGACCGCTCAGGAACGTGGGTTTGAATTCAAAGCACGCTCCGTTACGTTATCAACGTTAGCCCAGAATTCATCACCACTGGTTTCCCAGGGGCTGTCGCCGCCGATTCTGCCCAGGGACATGCGGAACTGGTTGTCAAAGAAATCAGCAAGCGCATAGGCATAGAGAACAAACTGATCAAGTGCAGTCGGCTCAAACTTGTTTCCATATAATTCCTGTTAATTGGAAACGCCACTTGAACTGAATGATGCCTTTGGTGTAAGTGAAGTTAAACCTGATGCATCTGACAGAATGTTCCGTCCAAACCGGCTTTCCAATGAAACTGGATATTGGCACAAAAAACCCGGCATATACGCTTGGATATACCAAACACGCCTACCGGGATTACAGAAAAACTTACGCTACTGGCCGCTGCCGCTACCGGGCTGGACATGCGAATTCACCCTACCAAGCGTTGCAGGGTAGGGATTTAAAGAAGGAAAGGACTGTTGCCACTTGGACTATCACACCAACTCTGAGCCGTGTCATTTACCATGACTATTCTTGCTAATCAAAACCTATTGCCATGAATTTTGCGGAGTGATAGCGTTATGGCTTCAATCTTAAAAATACAGAAGGCTTTTGTATGTCGCCACTAAAATGGCTCTGGTCTTACATGGGTAAGCGGCGTTTCCGGCTCATCGCCGGACTTGTCCTCGCCGCTATCAGTTCGGGAACTATGTTCGTCAACCCTATGCTTTCACAGCGTCTCATTGACGATGTGATCGTGCCGCAAAACACGGAACCGCTCATCAGACTGCTTCTCATGATGTTTGCCGTGCAGATTGCGCGCCTGTCCCTGCGCTATGTCATGGTGATACTCATGGAATTGAGCAGCACTGACGTTATGACGGATATTCGTCGTCGTATGTACGAAGTGGTGCAGAATCAGGACTACCGCTTCCTCAACCGCGTCCGCACCGGTAACATCATGACCCGCATGACAAGCGACCTTGACATGATCCGGCACTCAGTCGCCTGGATCACCTATCAATTCGTCGACGCGGTGGTGCTTTTCGCCTCGTCATTCACCTTTCTGATGTTCGTCAACTGGAAACTGGCGCTCTGCCTCACTGCTGTTACGCCGTTCATTCTCCTGCTGTCGAGACGTTTCGTTAAGCGAATCAGACCGCGTTTTGTGCTGTTACGGCAGAAACTCACCGAACTCAGCACCCGCGTTACCGAAACCATCGACGGCAACCGCGTGGTCAAGGCATTTGCCCGCGAACCGTTTGAACAGGAACGCTTTGAGAAACACAACGCCAAGTACCGTGATACCAGCATTGAAAACGCGCTGATTTCGGCAAAGTATCAGCCAGTCCTTGAGTTTCTCAGTCAGATACTCGCCGTTGTTACCTTGCTGGTTGGCGGAATCTTTCTCATTAAAGGCGAGTTGACGCCAGGGCAGTACCTTTCCTTTTCATCACTCACCTGGACCCTGGCCGCGCCCCTGCGTATGCTCGGCATCCTGCTTGCCGACCTGCAACGTTTCCACGCCGCCGCCAGCATGATTATGGAAGTCGTGAACTCGGAAATCGGCATTGTGGATAAGGCCGATTCCATACAACTCATTCGCCCATCAGGACGGGTTGAGTTCAAGAACGTCAGTTTCGATATCGACGGCGCACCTATTCTCAAGGACGTGAGCTTCAAAATAGAGCCAGGGGAAACCGTCGGCATACTGGGCAGTACGGGCGCGGGTAAAACGTCGCTGGTGAACATGCTCCTGCGCTTTTACGAGCCGACCACTGGCGAGGTTCTAGTTGACGGCGTCAATGTGAACCGCTATACCCTGTCGTCGCTGCGGCGGCGCGTGGGACTTGCCATGCAGGACGTGTTCCTGTTCTCAGACTCGGTTAAGGGCAACATCGCTTATGGACGCCCCCAAATCGATGAAGAGTCTATACGCAAACGGGCAACTCAGGCGGACGCGGATGGCTTCATTCAGCGGATGCAGGATGGCTATGACACCCTGGTCGGCGAGCGTGGTGTGGGTCTGTCCGGTGGACAGCGCCAGCGCATCTCGTTGGCAAGGGCGCTGGCGGTGAAGCCTGCGGTGCTTATCCTTGATGACACCACTTCAGCAGTTGACAGTGAAACCGAGCAGTACATACAACACCAGCTCCGTACCCTCGACTTCCCCTGCACCAAGATCATCATCGCCCAACGCATTAGTTCATTCAGAGGCGCAAACCGGATTCTGGTTATGGACAAAGGACGCATTGTGGAGCGCGGCGCACACGAAGAACTGCTGGCGAACAAAGGCTTCTACCACCACATCTGGACCCTGCAAAACAACGCGGGCATGGCGGCTATGGAAATGGGTCAGGAAACAGGATTTTCACCAGAAACAGAACTCAAACAGGCTACAATCTGAGGTCAAAAAATGAGTAAAAAGAAACAGCAAACGCAAAACACGGCGGCGCAGGGACGCAACCGCTATGACGTTGACGAATACCTTGACGAGAAGATCAGCTTCTCCAACTTCAAGCGGTGTTTCGTCTATATATCACGAGTAAAAGGCCCCATGCTGGCGGCGCTGCTCCTCAGTCTTCTGGGAAGCGTCATTGGCTTATCCGGCCCTCTCATCACCCAGCACGCGATTGACGTGGCAATCCCCAACAAGGACATAGGCCGCCTCGTGCTAATGGTCGTGCTACTCGGCGGCACTATCATCATCAGCATTGCCTTTGGCGCGATTCGTAACATACTCGTAGCAAAAGCCGGCCAGACCGTCATCCACGACATTCGCTACGACCTTTTCGCCCACCTGCAAAAGCTGCCCTTCGCCTATTACGACAGCCGCCCACATGGTAAAATCTTCGTGCGCGTCGTGCCTTATGTAAACGGTGTGTCTGACGCACTGTCAAACGGCGTGCTTAACTTCATCATCGAGATACTCAACATCCTCTTCATCATCTTCTTTATGTTTCAGGTCAGCCCAACCCTTGCCACAGTAACAATACTTGGTTTACCAATACTCGCCCTGTTCATCTGGACCATTAAGACCCAGCAGCGCCGCGCATGGCAGCGAGTGTCAAACAAAAACTCCAACCTTAACGCCTATGTGCAGGAGTCGGTTGACGGTGTGCGTGTAACCCAAGCCTTTGACCGGCAGAAGTGCAACATAGACACGCTTGACCGGCTTGCGAAAGACCGCAACCACGAATGGATGCACGCCCAGTACATCTCCAACTCTGTGTGGTTTTCTACCGAAACCATCAGCCAGATCGTGTTTTCCTTTGTTTATATCGTTGGTGTATTCGTGCTGGAGCCAATGGCCAGTTTCGGTATGTTACTGGCAATGGGTAACTACGCATGGCGTTTCTGGCAGCCCATCATCAACCTTGCCAACATCTACAACACGTTTATCACGGGCATGTCCTACCTTGACCGCATCTTTGACGCCATGTCCGAGCCAGTGCTTATTGAGGACGCTAAGGATGCGGTGGAACTGCCGCCGATTCGCGGACACGTTGAGTTCCAGAACGTGAGTTTTGCCTACGACAAGGGTCGCCCCATTCTCAAGAACGTGAGCTTTGTCGCTGAGCCGAGCGACAGCATCGCCATTGTCGGCCCCACGGGTGCGGGCAAGACGACCATTGTCAACCTGCTGTCGCGTTTTTACAACATCGAAGAAGGTATAGTGCGTGTTGATGGCATCGACATCATGCGTCTAACCCTGTCGTCCTTACGCAAGCAGATGGGCATTATGTTGCAGGATAGCTTTATCTTCACTGGCACCATTGCCGACAACATCCGCTATGGCAGGCTCGACGCCTCTGACGCTGAAGTTCGCGCATCCGCCGAACTCATTGGTGCAAATACCTTTATCGAGAAACTACCAAAGGCTTATGACACCGAAGTAACCGAGCGGGGCGGCGGCATCTCCCACGGTGAGAAGCAACTGCTTGCCTTTGCCCGCACCCTGCTTGCAGACCCGCGCATCCTCATCCTCGACGAGGCCACGAGCAGCATTGATACCGGCACTGAACAGCTTGTGCAGGAAGGAATCCGCACCCTGATGAAGGGGCGTACCTCATTCCTCATCGCTCACCGGCTGTCCACAATCCGCGACTGTTCCCGTATCATGTACATCGCCGATGGCCGCATCGTCGAGTCTGGCACTCATGACGAACTCATGGCGCTCAAGGGCTATTACTACAAGCTCTGCCGCGCCCAGTATTCGGTGTAAGCTCCCACGATAAGCTGCCGCACGCAGCTTATCGCAGGACAAGCCGTGGTGTCTGACACCGCCACTAGACAGGTGTCGGAGACGGGCGGGGGGGTGTTGCGGGGCAGACTGTGTCAAAAGTCTAGAAGCAACCGCGTCAAACCAGTAAAATACCGACATGGAATTCATCACCGGAGAAAGCCGCGATCAAATCATATTACTGCCGGACAGCATAGAAG
>JAITIX010000006.1 GCA_031279205.1 Treponema sp.
TTCCGTGCAGTTGATTCAGAAACAGCAGTTCAAGCTTAGTTCTCGGCTCTATCAATCCGTTAATATATTGCGCATTCCCCTTGTGGAACTGCGGGAAAAAATTACCGAGGAGCTTGAACGGAACCCCGCTCTTGAACTGATCGAAGACCCCAGCATGGCTTCTCTTGATGAGATTCGCCAGAAAAAAGATAACGATGATGATGACTTTGGATCTACTTCCGTTTCTGATGCTCCGTTTATCTCAGGGGGTGGGAGTAAGGCCGCTGATGAACATCAACAATTCATAGAAGGAGTACTTGCGCGGCCTGAAAGTCTTCAGGACCATCTGCTCTGGCAGTTACGTCTCCAGCCGATTGATGAGCAGACACGCCGTATCGGGGAACTACTCATTCAGAACCTTAACGAAGATGGCTTCCATCGGGAGCCTGTCAAGTTACTTTTCAAAAATGGCGAGGATACCGGACAAATCCGTGAGACCATGAAACTGATTCAGTCCTTTGACCCAGTGGGAACCTGCGTTGCCGATTATCAGGAGAGCCTTCGTGTACAGGTCGGCCTCATCCACAATGCGCCAGCGGGTATGCTTGACGCGCTGGCATACCTTGAGCTACTTCAACGGGGTAAGATTGCTGAGGTAGCGAAGAAACTGCATCAGACTGAGGATGAGCTGGAGGAGATTTTTGAGTGGCTTAAAGAGCTGTCTCCGTTTCCGGGCAGACAGTTTGCCGGCGATAGCGTCCGTTATGTGGTTCCCGATGTGCGGGTAACAAAGCGCGACGATGAGAGGATCATCGTAGTGAACAATGAGGAAATCCCAGTGTTGGGTATTGATCCGTTTTTCAAAAGCCTTGCTCAAGAACAGGTTGAAGACAAGGAGGTGCGGGATTTTGCGCGTGAGAGTATTAAAGAAGCCCGTGAGTTCATCGAGTTTGTTCATAAACGTGGGCAGACCCTTCGCAAGATTGTCAGGTCTCTTGTACGTTTTCAGACTGTATTTTTTGAGCGCGGTCCTAAGTACCTTCGGCCACTCGTGCTGACTGAAATTGCTGATGATCTCGGCCTTGATGAAAGTACCATTTCACGCGCCGTGAGGGACAAATATCTGCAAACCGAGTGGGGTGTCTTTGAGCTGCGCTATTTTTTTACCAATTCTATCAGCACTGTTGGCGTGGACAAGTCCCACTATTCCAGAATCGGGGTCAAAGAAATACTGAAAGAGATTATTGAAAGAGAGCAGCGGCATTTTTCTGATCAGGAGCTTGTTGGTATGCTTGCCATGCGCGGGATTCACGTTGCCAGACGCACGGTTGCCAAGTATCGCCGGGAGCTTGACTTCGGTTCATCCTATGCCAGGTAGTTGGCGCGGGTCTAATTGTTATTGATTTGACGACATAGCGCCCGATACCCAGACAGATTCGTTATGAAGCAGTATGTATGGGGCGCTTCATACATATTTAGTAACTGGACGAGGTATCGAAAACAGCACCAGTGGCGGTTTTCAGCTTAGAGCGTGCGCGGCGTTTGTCCAGCTCGGCGAGGAAGAGGTCTTCATCAAGGGGAAGCGTAAGTGGGTTTTCAAGCCATGAGGAAAGATGCATGGCGTTGGAAAGAGTGAGGCCGAGAATGCCTTCCTTGCCATTGGCAACTAAGGGCCTGCCGTGAAGTATATGTTCGCCAAAGGCTTTCAGCACGCCGATATGCTGTTCGTTTTGACCATCGGTTTCAAGGAGGCGTTCTGTGCAGGCCGGAGTATCAAAGCCGCCTTTTGCCTTTTTGCAGAACTCACGCTCGTTTTCAGCCAGAAGAAACTGGGTGAGCGTATTGTTTTCGCACACCAGTTTTCCCATTTCAAGCGTTACCTCAAAGCGGTTTGTTCCCGGAGCGTCGGCGGTTGAGGTGATGAACGTGCCAGTGGCGCCGTTGGGGTACTCAAGATAGGCAGTAACATCGTCTTCAACCTCAATGTCGTGCCATTTACCGTTGTGGCAAAAGGCGCGTACCTTACTGGGCATACCGCATATCCATTGGAGCAGATCAAGCTGATGGGGGCACTGGTTGAGCAGCGCTCCGCCACCCTCGCCAGCCCACGTTGCCCGCCAATCGCCAGAATCGTAGTAACTCTGAGTGCGATACCAGTCTGTGATGATCCAGCTTACCCGTTTGATAGCGCCCATGGACCCGCCAGTTACTATATCGTGCATAGCGCGGTAGAGGCAGTTGGTTCGCTGATTAAACATGAGCGCAAAGACCATGCCGCTCTTTTCCGCAGCCGCATTCATCTCCCGCACTTGTTTGGTGTAGACCCCGGCGGGTTTTTCGCACATCACGTGCAAGCCCGTGTTAAACGCTTCAATTGCCAGTGGCGGATGCTGGTAGTGCGGAACCGCGATGAGTACCGCGTCGCACGTCTTACTTTTGATAAGCTCGCTACCCTCGTCGAAGACCTTTACCCCAGACAGTTTATCGGCAGCCATTGCACGTCGGTCTTCCCGCCGGTCAGCGACAGCCACAAGTTTAAGCTGCGGCACAAGGTCTGCTACAAGGTTTCTCGCGTGGGCGCTGCCCATGTTTCCGATTCCGATAATTCCAAGTTTCACTTTATTCATAGTGGAACCTCCTATTACCTCACTATAGCACAGAACGCGCTTGTGTATGTAGCCTAAGCCATCTAGCACTGAGTCAGCACGATATCAAAGGTTCTTAGCGCGGCATATCATGAAATTTTTAACGATGATTCAAGCACACAATAGATTCTTTAATCGCTGTGGGTGTTTAATTCTCCGCCTTTAGTGCGAACTGGGGATGCGGTGAATTGTTCCCCAGCATAAACAAAGATTTCAAGAAAAAGTCTTCAATACTCTGCCGTTCTTGGCGAGTATCCTTTAATTGTTCGTACTATCTGCTCTGGACTGTTGGCTACATCAGAAAAGGCTCATGGTCTTTTCATTGTCGCTGCCATGAGCTTGAATTCCATGTTAGTGTTATCCACTGCTTTACGACAAGCGGTTTAAGACAAAGGCGTCCATTGACAAAAAGTTTTATCTATGATAGCGTAAGTTCATGGCAAACCTAGCGCAGAAGACAATCCCTTCAAGTTCCTCACGCGGAGACGTGGAGACACAGAGTATACTATCTTTAATCTTCCCTTGTGGCTCTGCGGGCAGGCTTAGCGTTCTCGCAAGCGTATGGCTGGCAGTAGCCGTCATCTTCGCGGGCGTTTTTGTCATAGAGGAACGCGACCACGACTGCCCCGGCGAAGCGTGCCACGTTTGTCAGGAAATACAAATCGCCCAGAGACTGATAGAAGCCTTTGTCAGGCTCGGTATCAGTATATTTGTTATAGGATTCATTTCATATATAAAATTTTTTATAAGACCACAAACCTTCTTTTATCAAGTTAGTCCCATTGAATTAAAAGTAAAATTGAACTGTTGATACAATCCTCCACAAACGCATTTTCTCTAATCCAAATTACACGGGGAAAATGTGAGAACTTTTTTACGTTGGAGGTATAACGTGAAACGATTATTATTCACGCTAATTGTACTGTCCCTGTCTGTTTGCCCTGTCTTTGCGAGTGGCAGCAGAAGCAGGGCGGTAAATAACGGCAAGCTGGATGTAGTGGCAACGAATTTTCCGGCTTATGATTTTGCCCGGCAGATCGCCGGTGATCAGGTAAACCTGTTCATGCTCCTGCCACCTGGGACGGAGAGCCATTCCTTTGATCCCACGCCTCAGGATATTATCACCATTCAGAATAGCGAGCTGTTTATCTACACTGGCGGGGAATCTGATGTATGGGTTGACCGGATTCTTGAATCAATGGACACCTCGAAGATGAAGATCATCCGCATGATGGACGTGGTTGAGGTGGTTGAAGAAGAAATCGTCGAGGGCATGGAAGACGATGAGCATGAACACGATCACGGCGAATTCGATCCGGCGAAGGTGAAAGACCGCCCCTTGAGCGATTTCTCTGGATCGTGGATGTCGGGCGTTCCATTGCTGAATAATGGTTCTCTTGATTCATATGTAACGCACCAGGCTGCGGAAGAAGGAAAATCCGTGGCGGAGATCAAGGCTGGTATGGTTTCCGCTTGGGCTTCTGATTATGAGTCCATTACTATCACCGAAAATGCGCTTGCCATCGGTAATCGCACTGCCGCATATACCTATCAGGGATATGAAATTATGGAAAGCGATCATGGCGCTTCTGTTTGGTATAAATACCAGATAAGTACGCCGAACAACGGATTTCCCGCTTACCTTATGTTCAATGACCACGGAGACGGCAACGAAGAAGAGCATCACGAGGAAGAAGAACATGAAGGGGTTGCTCATATTCATCTGAAATACGGGAACGCAGGTTTTGCCACGCTTGTGGAACGCACAGACTGGGCGGCTATGTATTTTGACGCGGGCGCTTCTGCCGGAGAAATTGCAGAAACCCTTGCCGGGCATGATCACGAGGAAGAAGTTGCCTATGACGAACACGTCTGGACTTCTCCCAAAAACGCACAACGCATTGTGCAGGCAATAGCCAATGCCCTGTGCGAATTTGACACCGCAAACAGTGCACTTTTCCAGCAAAACGTCCGGGCGTATATTGCCCAGCTTGACAAATTGGACAAAGAGTTTCAGGCAGTGGTGGATAACGCAAAGCACAAAACCATGGTCTTTGGCGACCGCTTCCCATTCCGGTATTTCGCGGATGCTTATGGGCTGACGTACTTTGCCGCCTTTCCGGGTTGCTCCACCGAAACCGAGGCGAGTGCGGCGACGATTGCTTTTTTAATTAACAAGATAAGGGCAGAAAACATCCCGGTCGTGTTTCACATCGAGCTATCAAACGAAAAGATTGCGGATACCATAGCCGAAGAAACCGGCACAAAAAAACTGTTGCTCCACGCTGCTCATAACATCTCTAAACGGGATTTTGATAACGGCGTTACCTTTCTGGAAATACAAGAGGCCAATGTACCGAGGCTAAAGGAGGCGTTGCAGTAAAACAATGGGCGTGAAAGTACCCATAAGGTAAGTATCTCTCAAAGGACGATAAGCTTACGCTGAACAGGGTTGTCATCGAATATATGTCCTTTATTAAAAGTGGAGGTTACGAGAGGGCGCTATATAATGGCGCCTTCTCCCACTTACCGAATAGCGCCTTATATCCCCCTGCCTGCGATATAATAAAAAACATGAACGAGTTCGTACTTTGGTATCGACGCTAGAGGTGTGCCACTTGCTAAAGAAGAGCGTGTAGAGCAGCAATAAAACTCCGCTAGGGCTGAGGAGACGAAGCCTGAACAGGAGGCTCCACGAACCAAGAAACCCCGCCTTTAGGTGTGGGAGTTGTCAATTTATTTTTATTATCCGCATGGCGTTAAAGATGGCGAGTACGCAGACGCCGACGTCCGCGAAAACGGCTTCCCACATGGTGGATATGCCGAACGCACCGAGTATGAGAAAGCAACCCTTGATGCCGAGGGCGAAGGTGATGTTCTGCCAGACGATTCGCTTGGTTACCTTTGCGATGTCGATAGCAGTTGCCAGTTTTGAAGGCTCGTCTGTCATGATCACTATATCTGCGGCTTCAATGGCGGCGTCTGAGCCGAGTCCACCCATTGCGATTCCGATGTCCGCACGGGCGAGGACTGGGGCATCGTTGATGCCGTCGCCGACAAAGGCGAGCTTTGTTTTGGCTCTTTTCTGTGTGTTGAGGCGCTCTAGTTGGACGACTTTCTGGCCTGGCAGAAGGCCGGCGTGGTATTCGTCAAGATTTAGTTTGTCGGCGATTGCTTTGGCGATTTCTGGGTTATCGCCGGTGAGCATGACGGTCTTGCGGACACCCTTTGTCTTGAGTTCGGCAATGGCTTTAGAGCTGTCGGCTTTTATCTCGTCCGATATGACAATGCTTCCGATGAATACCTTGTTTACGGCGATGTAAACTTTAGTTCCGGCGATTTGGGTTGGTGTAAAGGGTACCCCTTCACGGGTAAGAAGTTGCTCGTTGCCGGCAAGTATGCTTGTTTCCCCGGCTTTTACCTGTATACCCTGGCCAGATATTTCCTCGTAGTCTGAGAGCGTGTTTTGGTCTATTTCTTTGCCATGTGCGATGTTCATCGCCACTTTCCGTATGGAAAGGGCTATGGGGTGCTTGGAGAAGGCTTCCGCAACGGCGGCTTTTTCAAGCAGAGTTTCTGCGCTAAAGCCGTTGGCAGGTTGCAGGGCGCTTACTTCAAACACGCCTTTGGTTAGGGTTCCGGTTTTGTCAAATACCACGATGTCAAGCTTGGTCAGGGCTTCAAGAAAGTTGCTCCCCTTGATTAATATACCCTTGCGGGAAGCACCGCCTATACCACCGAAGTAGCCGAGAGGTATGGAGATGACCAAGGCGCAGGGGCAGGATATGACGAGAAATATGAGTCCACGATTGATCCATTCCGTCCAGGCTCCGAGGGAAAAGAGAGGCGGCAGAACGGCGATTAAGGCCGCCATGCCCACTACCGCCGGAGTGTAGTAACGTGAAAACGTGGTGATGAAGTTTTCCGTGGGTGCTTTTTTGCTTGAGGCGTTTTCTACAAGGTCAATGATTTTGGCAACGGTGGATTCGCCAAAAGGTTTTGTTACCTCAATGGTCAACACGCCGTTCTGGTTGATACAGCCTGAAAGCACAGTGTCACCGCTTGTAGCCTTGCGGGGGACGGATTCGCCGGTGAGCGCCATTGTGTCCAGCATGGCTTTGCCTTCGATGATTGTGCCGTCCAGGGGGATCTTCTCGCCGGGTTTTACCACGATTATGTCACCGACGCTTACGGAGTCCGGGGTAACCTTGACCAGATCGTTGTTATGCCTGAGATTGGCGAAGTCCGGGCGTATGTCCATGAGAGCGGTGATGGATTTTTTGGAGCGCTTGATGGCAAGTTCCTGAAACAGTTCACCGATCTGATAAAACAGCATGACCGCCACGGCTTCGGTATAATCGCCGATGGCGAAAGCCCCGATGGTAGCAACGCTCATTAGGAAGTTTTCATCGAACACCTGACCTTTACTGATGTTCCGCAAGGCCCGCCACACGACTTTTCCACCCAAAAGGATATAGCTAACGATAAAAACCCCCAGCGGGATATAGAGAGGGAAGGCGAAAGCCCTGTTAAGCAGTATTCCGATGGCGAAAAGCGCGGCTCCTGTTATGAGCGGGGCGTATTCGGCAATGATTCCATCTTTTTTGCCCTCAGAATTACCACAGCCAGCTTCTTTGTAGCCATGTTTGTCCACTTTTGGCCAGGTTTTTAAGCGTACCGTAACATCTGGCTCATACTGATGGACTATTTTTTCCAGGTCCGGCATGATGTTCCCCTGGTAGGCAGGGGCAAGGTCCACTCGCAGGATTCCGGTAACGAAGTTCAGAGTCGCCTCCTCCACGTTGTCTGTTGCACAAACTGCCTTTTCAATCTTGTTCGCACAATGGGCACAATCCAAGCCTACTAAAACATATTCCTGTATCATTTTGATACCTCCTTTATAGTTGCTCAACTATTCAACTATAAGCGATCTGTCTTCTGTTTGTCAAGCTTTTTTCTAATATGTGTGAAGAAGAAGCGATAGATTCACTGGTATAGGCGGAAGCGAATCTATCGCTTCTTCTTCACAGTCTGACCAATCGCCACTTCCTGCGCCACGCGGCCTGTGTCTGGCGCAGAGGCAATCGCCTGATTCTGTTTCTGGAATGTGCGTTGTTGCTGCGCATATTCCTGCACCGCAACGAACTTTTCAGCAAGCGCGACTTCACCACCGGCCTTCGCGGTATCACGAAAAGCGGCAGCCATTTCTTTGGCTTCAGAAATGGCTGCCCCGCGTCAAGGGTAGCTGTAAGTCTTATATTCAAGTCTTCCTGCACCACTATTCCACCACTCCCACCATTTCCGCAATCTGCTTCTCAGTATAACCCAGGTCCAGTAAATCCGCTTTCCTGAAACTCGGCTTGTTCCGGCGCTCCGCCTGCCGCTCACGATAGACCTTGCAGATTATCTCCTCGTCATAGTCAAGCCAATACTGGAAGAGCAAATCAACCTATTCGTCGCTAACCCTTTGCGCCTGGTCGTCCGTAGGCAAGACCCGAAAATGTTCCATCATCCACAGGTGCTTGAGCTGCCGATAACTCGCTTTCTCCAGCAGCTTTTCCAATTCCAGACCCACGAATTCTTTCTGTAATTTCCGCTCGAAACGACTTAACCATATCGAACAACTCCACGATAAGCTCTTCGTCCGGTACCTCCTCCCAACTCCAGCGCGGATTTTTCTCTTTCGCCTGTTTGTACCAGTCAGGTCCGTCAACAACAACAATGTCCAGCGTTGACCAGACATTGTTGTTATATTCAGCGTATTCGTCAAAGGCATCCACTCGGATTCCGCTACGCCGAATTGCCTTGTACCGGTCAATTCTCAAGCGGTCGCGCCCGGTTGTGTACAGAATTGTAAACCTGCCTCGGCTTGTTTGCACCGATTTCTGGATAGCCTTACCCGAAAGGAGAGCTTCCATGACATCAACATCTTTCCCGTTTTCTGTTTGTTCAACCCCAGAGGGGCGATCAACGATCCTAAAATCCTGCTTTTCGCTCATGGTTTAATTCCCCTTTACCAAGTGTTAAGTGCCTAACGCCACAAATCTATCAATCATTAGGAGAACTATATGAAGAGGAAACCTTCGTTCACTGCATTATTCACACTGCTCTCTGTTGGTACCATCATGTTTACCGTGATAACTATCATAGCGCTGTTCTTAATTAACTTTCGTTCAATTACGAATAAACAGATTGAGACCCTCACCAAAGAGCGTGTAAGCCGTATACAGGAAAATGTGCTGAGTATACTCAAATCACACGA
>JAITIX010000012.1 GCA_031279205.1 Treponema sp.
ACGAGCGCGGCTTTGAGGGCAATTTTTTTCATACTTATAAAATATCGACATGTATGACTGGAGTATGAATTGTTGTGGCCTAACACTCCTCTTCAGGTTTTGACACGGGTGCCAGAGACGTGGTGTCTGAGACGAGTGCCAGAGACGTAGAAAGCCTTGACGCTAAAAACAGGGCGATTTCTGAAGAACTTCTGGAGCGGATGCGACAGTTAGTCGCTGTTCAAAACCGGCAATTAGGGTTAACTTAGTTTCCACCTTTGGCAAATTTTGTGTTCCCGCGCTTAGTTTCCACCTTTCCTGCCGGAAAGCATCATAACTCTATGTATTATATAGAGAGTTATATACCAACTTCCCACCTTTTGGGATTGCCTAGCTTTCTGTTCCCACCTTTGAGAGAAATCAAGGGCTTTCCAGTTATCTATGTTTGGCTAAGTCTATATAATACATATATTTGAATGGTCTTAAAGGCTTAGGTGATTTTCGCAGTTTTGTGGCAGTTTGTGTGGGTTTTTCGCACTTTTTCGCTTTGACTTTAACTCTATATAATACAGAGACTTAACTTGCCGTGCAATTCCCGATTTCCATGACACCCCACAGTAAGGGTAAGCCCTCAGTGCAAATGTGGCTGCCAGTTGTTATTCGGGGAGAATGGAGTCATCGCTGCCCTAGCAACGCCCACAACTTCTTGTTATTGTGTTATTGGTTCACGACTGAGGTTCCGGCGCCGCGTCCTTTGTGCGCTGAGTCTTGAGCCGCGTAATCCAGACTCGCAGAATATGAGCTGACCAGTGGACGATGAGGAGTCGGAGGCGATCAAAGGACGTAAGCTCAGTATCAAGCACAAGTTCCGCCATGATGCACTGAACTATGGGATCGGTGAGCTTGCAGGGCAGTTCCAGTATCCAGCGGGACAGAGGCGCGCCATTGCCGGTCTGTATCCACGCTGATACCGCGTTCTGCAAGGCCTTTGCTACCTCGCCGCACTGGGCCAGTTCTGGCCGGCGTTTCTGGAACCACGAATGGTGGGTGCTGCAATAAAAGCCATGAGCGGACTCAGCTTCATCTAACATCAGCATTGAGGCTAGGCTCTCATTATCAAGAAAGCGTACTAGAAGTGGGTAAAACTGATTCTCAATGTCAAGGATGCTCGCCATTGCCATGACTACCTCGTCGCGCAAATAGGGAGGCGGGTCTGCGCCGCGCAGGAGGTCTACGAGTATAGGCAGCGAATCGGGCGAAGCGTATATGCCAAAAGCAGCTACGCCCATCAGTTCCAGACGCGGATTCTTCGTATTGGCAATGAGGCGCTCAATTTCAGGGCGGAAATCTGTGTCTCCAAGCCTGGCAAGCGCCACTACCGCCTCTCCAGCCAGCATATAGTCATCGGCAAACGCCTTCTGCCGTAACAATGGTATGGCTGAAACTACGTGATGGGTTCCCAGTATGCGGGCTGCGAGATACGCCGTGGTATAAGGGTGGTTCACAATATCGGCTATGAGCGCCTGTTCCGCATTCTGGTTGAGCGTTTCCAGCGCCTCTATTGCCAGCAATGATTCCAGCCGTATTGCTAGCCGGGGAGACTTTGCTCGTTCCAGTAGTTCCTTGATGGCAAGGCATGATGGTGTATCGCGCAATGCCTCCAGTATCTCTTCCTCTTCCTCGCTATCCTTTGTTTTATGCAGGCGGTCTAAGAGAGAAATTGCCCGCAGGTCTCGAAACGAGAAGATCACCTCAATCGCGTTCTTGAACGGTAAGGCTCCAAGAGACACCAGTTTGCGTTGCAGAAGCACCACCACTACTGTCAGCGCGATCAGGATGATGTATAGAGCCTTGAACGCGATGAACTTGCTGAAACCAAGGACGACAAGCAGGTCCAGAAACAAACCTGCAAGGAAAGAGCCAAGTACGCCGGCAACGCCGAAGATGAAAAAGTACAGAATACCCATATCAAGCATCAGCTCCGCCGGCACAAGGTTCAGAAAATAGGTCTGAGCGATGCCTTCCGCGCCCAGAAAGCCAAAGTTCAGGATAAAGAAAAGGAAAGAAAGCAGGAGTACCACTTTCACTCCTGGATTCTCTGCGCCTAGGGTCAGTCTGGCTGGAATAAACACGACCAGCAGCATACCTACCAAGCCAATAATGGAACACACGATAAAGATGGGCTTTGCCCCGATACGGTCGATGAGGAACTTTATCAGCAGTTGGATCACAAGGACGCCCAGTCCACCAAACACTGAATAGAGCGATACCATGCCTGCGCCTTGCTGGAACACCAATGGGTCTTTGCTATATACGATGATGAAGGCGCGGGAGACGCCCGACACCAGCGCCACAATGAACAGAATGACGATGAAGTAACGCATGGAGGCGTCGGTCAGCGCGTTTTTCATCAGCGTTAGCAAGTCAGCGCCTTTGCCGTGTGGTTCAGACGGTGGTTCAGGCAGTCCCTGCATCTGTATCCCACTTGCTATGCCGGTTCCAATGCCAATCGCCATTAGTGCGGCATAGACCCAGGGAGAAGGTTCGTCGCCAAGTACCAACGCAATGGCAAAGCCGCAGAACATGCCCACGGCGCTGTTAACGGCCTGAATCTGGGTCATGTAGCTTCCCCGATCCGGCCCGGTTGCCATAGCGCTCAATACTGGATTGTTACCAACCATGCCAATGCCTCGTGCGGCGTGAAACAGCAGCACCCCAATCAGCAAAAGGTACTTAACAAAGCTGTGATAGCCTGCGTCAAACAGCATGGGGATAAAGAGCAAGGGAATCATGCCAATAGCCCGACCAATCCAGGCTACACTGAAGATACGAATGATGGAAAAGCGTTTAGTCAGCACCTTGCCAAGGGGCAGGAAGAAAAACGCCACATACGTTAGCGCGTTGAGTATGCCCAGCTCAGTAGCCGAGAAGTCGAGGTGCATGGCGAAAAGTGTAATTACGTTCCCGATAAGGAAGGACCATGACAGCGCATTAAACACATTGAACAGCGTGTACTGTTCCCGCGCTTTACTCAGATGATACGGCGACAGGGGCGCGGTCTGCATGACAGAAGAAGCCATAGCTCTAATATAAGGGAGGAAACATGGAATGGTAAGGGGTGCGCTTCAGGGACTTGCCTATAGCGCTATTTATTTGCTAAAACCACATCAAGGTATCTAGGTATCTTATTTTTTTCATTGTTGTGGTATTATACCAAAAAAATAAATCAGGAGGACCTTCGATTTATGAATAAAGATGCTATGTATTTAGCTAATTTGGAAGCGGTAAAGCGGGATGGCCTCGCACTTGAGCGGGTGCAGACACAAACTGCAGAACTCTGCCTTGCGGCTGTGAGACAAAACGGCGAGGCTATCGAGTTTGTTGATGAGCAAGAGCCGGATATCTGTCTGGCGGCAGTTAAGCAAAATGGGCTGGCCATACGTTTTATTGACGAAGATGCGCTCACCCAGAAGATTTGTCTGGCTGCGGTGAAGCAAAACGGTCTGGCGCTGGAGTATGTACCAGTCTTTCTCCGGACGCCTGAGCTACGGCTTGCGGCGGTGCGGCAGAACGGCTTGGTTCTGGAACAATTGCAAAACATCCAGAAGCGGATGCCGGAACTGGCGCTTGCTGCGGTCCAACAGAACGGGAACGCCCTTAAGTTCGTGAAAAAGCAGACGCCAGAGATTTGTTTGGCGGCGGTTGAGTACGATGGCCTTTTACTAGAGTTCGTGAAGAAACAAACCCCAGAGATTTGTCTTGCTGCTGTTAAGCAGAATGGTATGGCGCTTGAATTCGTGAAGAAGCAGGCGCTGGCGATCAATCTTGCGGCTGTTGCGCAGAAAGGCAACGCCCTGCAATTCGTGAAGAAACTCAATCCTGATATTATCCGCGTAGCACTTAAACAGAACGGCCTTGCCCTGCGCTATCTGACGCGGAAGACGCGGGAATTTTGCCTGCTGGCAGTTTCAGAAAACGGCATGGCTCTGCAATACGTCGAGAAGCAGTCGGCTGATATCTGTCTTCAAGCGGTTAAGCAGAACGGGCTTGCGCTCCAGTTCGTCCAGAAACAGAAGCCGAGCCTTTGTCTTGAGGTGCTTAAACAGAACGGCCTGGCGCTCCAGTTCGTGCAAAAGCAAAGCGTAGACATCTGCCTCAATGCGGTAGCACAGAACGGCCTGGCGCTTCAGTTCATCAACAAGCAGAGCGAAGCGATTTGCATCGCGGCGGTCAGACAGAACCCAGAAGCGCTCTCCTTTGTGAGACGCAAAACCAACGCCATACTCCGTGCCGCTCACACAAGGTAGCTAAACGCCATGCCGGAGCACCTTACGCCTGAGCAGTCATACGCATTGGTCTCAAAGTATGGCTCGCCCCTCTATGTGTATGACGAAACGCTTATCCGTGAACGTTGCCGAGAAATCAGCGGCCTCGTGTCCTTGCCGTTTTTTGCCGCCAACTATTCGGCAAAGGCAAACACAAACATCGAGCTGCTGAAAATCATCCGCAACGAGGGTCTCCGCGTTGACGCCATGTCGCCCGGAGAGATTCTGGCTGAAGCAGCGGCCGGCTTTCAGCCAGACGAAATCTTTTTCATACCTAACAATGTGTCAATCGAGGAACTACGTTTTGCTGCCGAGCGAGGCGTTATGACGAGCCTTGATTCGCTCTCCCAGCTTGAGCAGTACGGTTCAGCCGGACTCCCACGCCGCGTGGCGTTCCGGCTGAACCCGGGCGTAGGCGCGGGACACAGCGCCAAGGTGGTAACTGGCGGCAAGAGCAAGTTCGGCATAGAAACAAAGGATGTTTGCCGTGTTCAGGAACTCGCCGCCCGCTACGGTCTCAGCATAGCCGGTATCAATCAGCACATTGGATCGCTCTTTCTGCAAAGCGACGAGTATCTTCAAGCCACCGCTACCCTGTTTGATATCGCGGCTGGCTTTCCTGAACTCGCGTTTCTTGACCTGGGCGGAGGATTCGGCATTCCCTACCACGGCGAAGCACGACTCGATCTAGCGGAGCTTGGACAAAAACTTACCCGCATGATACAGAACTTTATCTCAAAGTACGGGCGTGAAATCACCATCATGGTTGAGCCGGGACGCTATATCTGCGCGGAATCAGGAACCCTGTTGGGTACGGTTCACAGCGTCAAGGAAACCTACGGCGAAACCTACGTCGGAACAGACATCGGTTTTAACACGCTGATGCGTCCGGTTCTCTACGACTCTTGGCATGATATTCGGTTCCTTACGGCCAGTACCGAAAGATGCAGGCTCACGATTACCGGCAACATCTGCGAAAGCGGCGACATTCTGGCGCGGAACCGCGAACTGCCCCTACCTGCACCAGGCGATCTGGTCTGCGTAGCAAATGCCGGCGCTTATGGCTACAGCATGGCGTCCAACTACAACCTGCGGCTCCGCCCCGCCGAAGTCCTCATCGACCTCAACGGTCAGGATCGCCTCATTCGTCGCCGCGATACCTATCAGGCGCTGGTACAGAATATGCTGGATTAGGCCTTATACCTTATAAGGTTCCGAAGGAAATGCACAACATTTCCTTATCCGCTAAGTTCTGGCCTAAAAATGGTGCGTAGTGAAATAACCTAACCAAAACGTATGCTTCACCACCTTTGGCGGCGAAGCATACAGTCCTTTATGTGTGGGGTGCTTTTACAATTTACTTATAGGAGAGCAACGTCTGTGGACACGGTATCGGCTTATCGTCCTGCCGCTTAAGCACGCCCGCGTTTGCCGGGGGAGTATTACAGACCCCGCCCGGCCTGTGTTGTTAGCAACTACGACACCGCGTCGTAGCCAGCTTTCATTGCCTGAACGTTCATAGGCACAAACTTGTGCTTCTCAGGCTGGAAAAACTTTTTCAAAATCAGCTCAATGTCGCTCAACGACAACGCACCGGTGAGTCGCGCCATCGCGCCCAGAGCAACCATGTTGGCGAATCGGACATTGCCAATACGCTCGGCAACACCGGTAATGTCCAGCATGTGTACGCGGATGTCGTCGCGTTCAGGCTTGTCCTTAACAAGCGACGTATTAATAAGCATGACACCGCCTTGCTTCAAAAGCCCTTCACAGAGCGGTAACGAATCGGCGTTCATAACCAGACATGAGTCGGGCGTGGTAACAAGCGGGCTGTCGATCTCCTCGTCTGACACCACTACGCCGGCACGGGCAATGCCGCCGCGCTTCTCCGCTCCATAGAAGGGAAAAAACGTAACGTTCTTCCCCTCGTTCATGGCACAGTATACCCAGATTTGACCCAGAGAGATGATCCCCTGACCGCCAAAACCAGCGAAGAATGATTTTTCTGTCATTTGTTTTCTCCATCAAGCGTGTTCTTGATTTCCCCCAGCCGGAAGACCGGAACCATGTTTTGTTCAAGCCATTCGACTGAGCGGACTGGTTCCAGACCCCAGTTAGTGGGGCATTGGGACAGCACCTCAACCATAGTAAAACCCTTGCCACTCATCTGCGCCTCAAGCGCTCTCTTTATGTACTGCTTGGTTTTACGGGCGTTTACCGCGTTATTAACCGCGCCCCTCGCTATGTAGCGACTGCCTTCAAGCGTAGCAAGCAGCTCACAGACGCGGATGGGATAGCCCATGCCAGCCGCATCCGGATCGCGTCCGTGGGGCGCGGTCGTGGCCTTTTGACCAACAAGCGTGGTTGGCGCCATCTGACCGCCAGTCATGCCGTAGATGGCGTTGTTCACGAAAATAGTGGTGAACTTCTCTCCACGGTTTGCCGCGTGTATCATTTCCGCCGTGCCAATAGCAGCCATGTCGCCATCGCCTTGATAGCAGATCACCAGATGGTCGGGAAGAACGCGCTTGATGCCGGTTGCTGCGGCTGGCGTGCGTCCGTGGGGCGGCTGTACTGAGTCAAAATCAAAGTACAGATCAGCCCAGATCGCGCAACCCACCGGGTTAGTGATGACCGCTCTTTCCCGTAAGCCCATCTCGTCAATCAGTTCAGTGATGATTCGGTGTATGACACCATGCCCACAGCCCGCGCAATACTTTGTCGGCACGTCGTAAAGGCTTTTCGGGTATTTTTTTAATAGCTTCATGCTTTTACCCCCAGAATTTCTTTCACTTTGGCGAAGACCTCTTCCTCAGTGGGAATAACCCCGCCGGAATGTCCCAGCAGATGCACCGGCGCACTGCCCAGAACAGCCAGCTTCACGTCTTCCACAAGCTGACCAAGGCTCATCTCCACAGTTAAAAAAGGCCTGCCGGTTTTGGCAATACTGGCAAGCGCTTTATACGGGAATGGCCAGAGCGTGATGGGTCTGAACAGCGCCACATGTAAGCCAGCCTGTTCCGCCAGCTTCTTCGCGCCCTGCGCCACCCGCGCCGCCGTGCCATAGGCAACCAGTGTGATGTCCGTGTTAGCCGCCTCAAGAGCGGCAACATCGTCAAAGCTCTCATCGCGCCCCCGGCATTGCAGACATGTTGTTGTGATTCCCCGATATTCAAAGGCAGTTTCATTCACCTTAATGTCTTCATATCGCTGAAAGCGTGCGCGCGTCTTTGCCTCAAGCTCTTCCGGAACCAGAGCAAGCGAGGTAATGTGTCTGCTTGCACGGCCATGCATCTTACCCACAGCCCAGTCCCGTTTGGGAAGCAAGGACAGGTCGCGCTCAGGAGGCAGTACCACGCCTTCCATCATCTGCCCAATCATGCCGTCAGCAAGCACAATGACCGGCACACAGTATTGGTCAGCAAGGTCAAAGGCGAGGGTGGTGAAGTCAGCGCACTCCTGCACACTTTTAGGCGCAAGTACAATACAACGGTAGTCGCCATGACCGCCGCCACGGGTTGACTGAAAGTAATCGCTCTGCGCCGGGGCAATGGAACCCAGCCCCGGACCGCCGCGCACCACATTCACCAGCACCAGCGGTATATCCGCACCCGCCGCGTATGACACACCCTCCTGCTTGAGGCTGATACCCGGACTTGACGAACTCGTCATAGACCGCGCCCCAGCAGCCGATGCCCCATACACCATATTGATCGCCGCAACCTCGCTCTCAGCCTGAATAAACACACGCCCCATGTCGAGCATGTGTAAAGCCATATACGCCGCAATCTCATTCTGCGGCGTGATGGGATAGCCAAAGTAAGCCCTACAGCCCGCCCTTATAGCCGCTTCCGCAATGGCCTCATTCCCCTTCATCAATACCTTTTCGCTCACGCTTCCCCCTCCTCCAACTCATACACCTCAATACACACATCGGGGCATACCTCAAAACAGTTCCCACAGGCAATACACTTTTCTCCATACGCCACTTTGGTCGGATAACTGCCGCCATCATTTGCTTCAGTATCCACGGTCAACACCTTCATTGGACAGGCGCGCACACACAACAGACACCCCTTACACCGCTCGCGGTCAATAAGGACTTTTCCTCTCTTTGCCATCTTGCTTCCTCTCTGGATAGTTAGTTTACTTGTTCAGACTGACCGAACAAGTCCATAATGGATTTGTTCATTATACCAATTCATCACGTTTTGTTTTCATCTTTTCTTCTTGTCCAAGATAAAACCAGCCATTTCTTCCAGCGAGATGCCTCGCTTGACAATGAGTTCCCTGTTCTTTTCCTTGTCTCACAGCATTTGCGCTGAGTAAATATGCGTCATGGTATATTATTTGTCAATAATAGAAATTCATCTTCCTCCTGTAGTCTCCGACAAATCCGGAGCCAGTAAGCTGTTCTACTCCCAGCCACCCGCAGACCTGGCTATCGCGCCATCCAGCAGGTCAATGACACGAACAGTAAACTGTTTATACCCGACGCTCACCATGAGATTGGTCGGCGCGGCAATGATTTCATTGACCGCGTGGCTATAGCCCGCCGTCGCGCGCCACGCTCTAATCCACACGTGGCAGCACATCCCATTAGAGGATGGCATTGTTATGGCGCCACGTACATTCACACAGCGGGCGGCTGATTACGCCCATGAGAAGCGTGAGAACGATTAAGACGAATAGGAGAAAGCACTATGAATCCAGGTACACCTGTATGACAAATAGATGTACCTGCACGGCGAATAGATACACCTGCACGGCGAATAGATACACCTGCACGGCGAATAGATATACCTGTAGGGTGAAATAGATACACCTGCACGACGAATAGATGTACCTGCACGACGAATAGATGTACCTGCACGGCGAATAGATACACCTGTACGGCGAATAGATATACCTGTAGGGTGAAATAGATGTACCTGCACGGCGAATAGATACACCTGTACGGCGAATAGATACACCTGCACGGCGAATAGATATACCTGTAGGATGAAATAGATACACCTGCACGACGAATAGATGTACCTGCACGACGAATAGATACACCTGTAGGGTGAATAGATACACCTGTAGGGTGAATAGATACAAAACACCGGAAGAGAAGAATCCCTGAGCCTTGGATGAGACGTATCGCATCATCAAAAAGACCATTGTTGAGAGAAAACTCAAGCCGAATGACAAGCTGGGCAAGTGAGCAATGGCAACGTTATGTGGAACAGTATCCTTCCAGTTATTGACGCGCTGGATGCGCTGAACCGGCTTGAGAGAGAAGGGTTGGTTGAGTCAATCCTCTATACAGGTTCCCGCGTGGTTGATATTGATAAGGGGAAACAAGCTGTTATCTCCATTTTGTGGGAAGCAATAGCGTGGATTGTGCGGATACTCTATTTCACCAGCTATGATGAGAGGCACTATCAGTTTCATTTGAATCTTGTCCAGTTGACCAGTGGCAAGACTTTGAAGGCATCATCACCGCGATAGAGAAACGCTTGTTCGGAACCTTTGCCAGCGACTCAGCGTTAGCGCGATTTCCGAACAAGGCTATTTTAGCGATCAGCCATAGACGGCAATCATCACGCCCGCCGCGATGGCAGTGCCAATGACGCCCGCCACATTTGGTCCCATGGCGTGCATAAGGACAAAGTTACCGGGGTCTTCTTCAAGGCCGACCTTGTTGGAAACCCGTGCGGCCATGGGAACCGCCGAAACTCCGGCGGAACCGATGAGGGGATTGATCTTCTCTTTCAGGAAGAGGTTCATGAGCTTGGCTACCAGCACGCCCGTGGCAGTGGCGATACAAAAGGCTCCCAGACCCATCACCACGATGATGAGGGACGAGGGGTTCAGGAATTTTTCAGGGGTCATCTGACTACCGACCCCCAGAGAGAGGAACAGGGACACGATGTTCAAGAGTTCGTTCTGAGCCGTGTTGGACAGCCGGTCTACCACGCCGATTACCCTGATAAAGTTACCGAACATGAGGCAGCCGATCAGAGGCGCGGCCGAGGGGATCAAAAGGAGGCTCAGGGAGAAGACCACCATGGGAAAGACGATCTTCTCGGTTTTGGAAACTGGCCTGAGCTGCCGCATCCTGATAAGCCGTTCTTTTTTCGAGGTCAATGCCCGCATAATGGGCGGCTGGATCAGAGGTACCAGAGCCATGTAGGAATAGGCCGCCACCGCCACTGTTGCCAGGAGGTGGGGCGCCAGCTTTGCGGCGATGTAGATCGTGGTTGGGCCGTCGGCGCCTCCAATGATAGCCACTGTGCAGGCTTCCTTCAGGTTAAAGGCCACCCCCGGCAGGAAGTTGGCGATGCTGATGAAGAATAGAGTGGCGAACACGCCGAACTGGGCAGCTGCGCCCAAGAGGGCGGTCTTGGGATTGGCGATCAGGGGGCCGAAGTCAGTCATGGCTCCAATGCCCATGAAGATAATGAGGGGAAAGAATTCGTTCCCCACTCCGGCGTTGTAAATGACGCTGAGGAAGCCCTGATGCTCAAAGAGATTCAGTTCCTCGTTCCAGACGCCCGCATCCCCCATCCCCGCGCCGGGAATGTTCACGAAGACAATGCCGAACCCGATTGGCACTAAAAGCAGAGGCTCAAAGCCCTTGACCGCGCCCAGATACACCACCACGAAGCCCACAATAACCATGAGGAGTTCCTGCCAGCCAAAGATGGTGATGGGCGTGCCTGCCGGGGTTACACCAGTGGTCATATTGTTAATAAAAGCATAGATACCGGTGGTTCTGGCAATGTTTCCGATGAAACTCAGGAAATTTACCTGAGGCAGATTCTCGCTGTTGGGGATAATGCCGCTCATATTCCTGAAAGACGGCAGTTCATCAGTGGAAACGGACGGAGAACTTTGCGCCATAACTCTGGGAGCGAAAGAAGCGCTGAACGCGGAGAACGCAAAGGCGACAATGGCCATGATTATGCACCCTTTCAACACCCAGATAGGATCAACTTTCCTATTCAACATATCGTTCTCCTAGTTTATTTCCGCGATGGGTTGCTGGGAAGCGATCTGCGTGCCAGCGGGGACGAGGAAACGCACCTTACCAGCGGCAGTAGCTTTGATTTCCAGTTCCATCTTCATTGATTCGATGATGATGATGGTATCGCCTGACGCGACCTGTGTGCCTTCGCTGACATGATGCTTGAGCAGAGTGCCGGCGACAGGTGCGACAACGACTGTGCCGCCTGCGGGCGCGGCGGGTGCAGGCGCGGCAGCGGCTGGTGCGGCGGGTGCAGACGCGGCGGGTGCGGCTGATACCGAGAACTCGCCGGTGGTGGGTTTCACGATAACGTTATAGTCAGCGCCATTCACGTTTACCACATACTTTGCCGGTTCATTAGACGCGGGCTTGGGAGCTGGGGTCGGCGCGGGGGGCTTGACCGCGAATGAGGCGGAATCCACTGGTCCCTTTGCGCGATCCCTGAAGAAGTTCGGCGCGACCTTGGGGAACATTGCATAGGTAAGGACATCCTCGACGCTATTCGCGCCGACCGCCTTTGCCTCAGCCTCGATTTTGGCGAACTCGTTGGGGATTAAGTCAGCCGGACGCGCCGTAAGTACCTCGTCGTACTTGTTCTGGATAAGCGCCTTCTTGACCAGTTCTGGATTCGCGGGCGCGGCAAGCGCTCCGTAACGGCCGGTTACCAGGTCTGCGGTTTCAGACGTGAGTTTCTCGTAGCGCCCGAACAGCACGTTAAACACGGCCTGAGTGCCTACGATTTGGCTGGTCGGGGTAACAAGGGGGATGTAGCCACAGTCTTTCTGGACGATCTGAATCTCTTTGAGTACCGCGTCGATCTTGTTAGCCGCGCCCTGTTCTTTGAGCTGGTTTTCGAGGTTTGACAGCATACCGCCGGGTACCTGCGACGCGAGAATACGGGTATCAGCGCCGAGGAAGCTGGACTCGAACTTTGCATAGTTCTTGCGGACATCGCGAAAGTAGGCGGCGATTTCGAGCAGAGCGATAATGTCAAGGCCGGTATCGTATTCTGTGCCTTTGAAGGCCTCGACGATGGTTTCGGTGGGGCTGTGGCTGGTTCCCATTGACATTGACGAGATGGTGGTATCCAGCAGTTCGGCCCCGGCCTCAGCCGCCTTCACGAGGCTCGCGACTGAGAGGCCGGTGGTGGCGTGGGTATGAATCTCCACAGGAATATTAACCTTCGCCTTGATCGCTTTGACCAGGGTATAGGCGTCATAGGGCTTGAGCAGGCCGGACATATCCTTGATGCAGATGGAGTCTGCGCCAAAGTCGGCGTAGGACTTGGCGAGGTTCGCGTAGATTTCTTTGGTGTGGTATGGCGTGGTCGCGTAGGAGATAGCCATCTGGACGTGCTTGCCGGTTTTCTTGGCAGCGTCAGCGGCGCGCTTGAGGTTACGCGGGTCGTTACAGGCGTCGAAGATGCGGAAAACGCCCACGCCATTTTCCGCTGCTTTTTCGACGAACTTGTCTACGACATCGTCGGCATAGTGGCGATAGCCCAGCAGGTTCTGCCCCCGCAGCAACATCATGATCGGGGTTTTGGGCAGAGCAGCCTTGAGCTTCCGCAGGCGCTCCCAGGGGTCTTCGTTGAGGAAGCGGATACAGGAGTCGAAGGTTGCCCCGCCCCATGCTTCCAGCGCCCAGTACCCGATTTTGTCGAGCTTGTCGGCAATCGGCAGCATATCTGCCGTAACCATACGAGTAGCGAATAGTGATTGGTGCGCGTCCCGCAACACCAGATCGGTAAGTTGAACTTTAGCCATGTTTATCTCCTTAAACTTTAATTATGGGTTTTTCGGTAAGTGCTAACTGCGGCGCTGATAGCGGCAGTTATTGCAGAATCTTGGTTAGCGGCGACGCTCGCCGCTACGACAGCGGGTGTGGGCAGCGACGCTTTCGGCTTTGCCGCTTCCGGTACTTTATCCCAGCCTATGGCGTGAGCAATCTTTCCCATACAAATGATTGCCACAACAAGAATGAGCAGAAACCCGAACACCACGCCCATTCCCAGTAGGGTGAGTACCGCGCTCTGTTCAAACATCTCAATAATGGTCATATATCCCCCTAGATTAAGTAATTAAAGGGAGTATGCTGAATAGATGATTTTTTATCAAGCGCCATGTTGAACAGGGCCAAGGCTTTGTTACGGTTGATTTGGGCGTTCCGCCCTGTTGAAAGGAGATTGCATAACTTGTATTATCAAACACGCTGTAAAACCCCTGAAATGGGAAGGTGGCATGGCAAGAGGTGGTTTGGATCGAGCAAGACGTGTCATGTATGTGGATACGTCGAGAAGGATTTGTTGCTACAAGATTGGTGGAGGGAGTGTCCGCGATGTGGGACTAATCATAACTGCGATACGAATGTGGCAATAAATCTGCAAAAATTAGGTGTAGGCATACCCGTGCAGCGCGGGAAATCAACGTCTGTGGACATGGGGGCGCTGGCTTTTGGTAACAACAAGAGTGAAACCGCTGTGGGAATTCCGGTAACGGAAAGAAGCAGAAACCTTGTAGAGCAAGCCGAGCAATCAGCCCAAGCTACAAGCCCCTGCCTTTAGGCATGGAGTTGCTGACAACAAGAATACTTTTATAAGGAGCTTATTCATGGAACATGCGGAGGGGGTTGACCAGCGCGCCCTGCGGGGCTTATATCGAGCGGCTGATGAGCATGATGCCTGCGGCATTGGGTTTGTCGCGGACATCAAGGGACGGGCTTCCCATGACATTCTTCGGCGGGGACTTGAGGTTCTGGAACGAATGGAACATCGGGGCGCGGAAAGCGCGGATAACAAAACCGGTGATGGGTCAGGGGTTCTTTTGCAGATACCCCATGACTTTTATAAAAAGCAGTGTCCGCAGGTTCCTGAACCTGGAATGTATGGAACTGGGTTGCTCTTTTTCCCTAAAGCAGAGGAACAACAGGCGTTAATCACGGACAAAATCGCGGCGCTGGCAAAAGACAGCGACTTCATCCCGCTTTGGCGCGACGTACCCACCAATCGAGAAGCGCTCGGTGCTATTGCCGCCAGTGTGGAGCCGGTGATACGGCAGCTTTTCTTGATGTCAGACGCTCCAGAAAAGGTGGAGGGGACTGGGCTTGAGTTCCGGCTTTACGTGTTCAGAAAGAAGTTTGAGCGCTTTGTTATGGAGCATGAGGCGCTAAAAGTGGCGCGTGTGTACTTCCCCTCGCTTTCGTCGCGGACCATTGTGTATAAGGGAATGTTGATGCCGGCGCAGTTGCGGCTGTTTTACCCGGAACTGGAAGACGAGGCGCTTAAAACAGCGGTGGCGCTGATTCACTCGCGCTTCTCAACCAACACGTTCCCGAACTGGCCGCTTGCCCAGCCCTTCCGCATGATTGCCCACAATGGCGAGATAAACACGATCAAGGGGAACCGTTTCTGGATGACGGCGCGGTCGGCGCTGTTTCCGGCTGAATGGCAGGAACTCCTTCCCATCATTGAACCGGAGAAGAGCGATTCAGCCAGCTTTGATAACGCGCTGGAACTGCTGGTGATGGCCGGACGAAGCCTCCCTCACGCGCTGATGATGCTGATTCCAGAGTCGTGGAACGAGAAGAACAACATTCCGGCTGAACTCAAGGAGTTTTACCAGTACCACGCCTGCATGATGGAGCCGTGGGACGGCCCTGCGTCTATGGTGTTCTGCGATGGTCGCTATGTGGGCGGCACCCTCGACCGTAACGGACTGAGGCCGTCGCGCTATACCATCACCAAGGACAACCTGATTGTGATGGCGTCTGAAACCGGCGTACAGGACTTTAAGCCGGAGGAAGTGGTTTACAAGGGACGCCTCCTTCCCGGAAAGCTCCTTCTTGTGGATATGCTTGAAGGCCGTATCATCCCAGACGTTGAGGTGAAGCGCTCGGTGTGCCAAAGTAAGCCCTTCGCCGAATGGACCAAGCGCGTGATCACGCTGCCGCAGGAGCTTGACGCCACTGGCGAGGCAATCGTAACGCCGGATTCCCCGCTGCCAGCGCCGGCGACACTGTTCATGGAACGCGCCGCCGGCTATACGCGGGAAGACCGCGAGCGGCTTCTGATACCCATGATCGAGACCGGTCAGGAACCAATCAGTTCTATGGGAACCGATACCCCGCTTGCCGTGTTTTCCGACAAGAGCCAGCGGGTCTACGCGTACTTCAAGCAGGTGTTCGCTCAGGTTACGAATCCACCGATTGACTCAATCCGCGAAGACTTGGTTATGACGCTGACGAGTTTTGTAGGTCCCCAGGGCGATCTGCTGGAGGAAACGCCGGAACACTGTCGTAGAATAAAGGTTTTGTACCCGATTATGACGCGGGAAGACCTCCTAACCCTGCGAAACATCGCGCCACAGGAATTTAAGTCCCATACGCTGGACACCACGTTCTATGTGCCACTGGTGAGAGTCGCGGATACTGCCGCTGCGTCCGCGCTTGAGCTGGCGCTCAACCGCTTGCTCACCGAGGCGAAGAAGGCGATTAACAACGGCGCGTCGCTGCTCACGCTGTCTGACCGCGCGTGCCTAGCGCCAGAGGCCGGGCGCTGCGCGGTTCCGGCGCTGATGGCTGTGGGCGCGGTTCACCACGGGCTGATTAAGGCGGGGCTGCGGATGAAGGCGTCGCTCATCGTGGAATCAGCCGAGCCTCGTGAGATTATGCACTTCGCCCTGCTCTTCGGTTATGGCGCTGATCTGGTTGTGCCGTATGGAGCGCTGGCTTCCATTAGAGCAGTCTGTCAAGGACCAGACGCCGGACGGATTGGAGACTTTGCCCACGCGCGAAAGTCCTATCTTAAGGGGCTTGCTAAGGCAATGCTCAAGGTTATGTCTAAGATGGGGACAAGTACGCTCCGCTCGTACCGGGGGGCGCAGGTGTTTGAGGCCATTGGCTTGGATCAAGCGGTTATAGACAAATGTTTCACCGGAACCCTGAGTCGTATTGGAGGCGCAGGTTTCGCGGAGCTTGAGGCAGAGGCGCTTGCTGATTACCGCGCCGCCAGGGACGCATGGGCGCGTATGAGCGAGACACCGAGCGCGCCAGACTTCCTGCTCCCCAGTGTGGGCCAGTACCGCTGGCGCACACTGGGTGAAAAGCACGCATGGAACCCGGAAACCATACACCTGCTTCAATGGGCAACCCGCGACGGCAACTATGCGCGCTTCAAGCAGTTCTCTGCCGCAGTCAACAGTCTTAACCAAAGCCCTCATGTCATTCGCGGCTTGCTGGACTTTGCCGCCGCCGCCGCAGTTCCTATTGAAGAAGTGGAGCCGGTTGAGGAAATCATGAAACGCTTCACCACCGGCGCAATGTCCTTTGGCTCCATCTCACGGGAAGCACATGAAACCATTGCTGCGGCAATGAACTCCATCAAAGGCCGCTCCAATTCCGGCGAGGGCGGCGAGAACCCAGAGCGGTTCCAGCCGCGAGCCGACGGAACTTGGGCACGGAGCGCCATCAAGCAGGTGGCGTCGGGGCGTTTTGGCGTAACCAGTGAATATCTGGCTAACGCCATTGAGTTACAGATAAAGATTGCTCAGGGCGCAAAGCCTGGCGAGGGTGGTCAGTTGCCTGGACATAAGGTTGATGTAAACATTGCCCGCACACGCTATTCAACACCTGGGGTAACGCTCATCAGCCCGCCGCCGCACCACGACATCTATTCTATAGAAGACTTGGCTGAGCTTATCTTCGACCTCAAGAACGCCAACCCGCAGGCGCGTATCAGCGTGAAGCTGGTGTCAGAGAGCGGCGTGGGAACAGTGGCTGCCGGCGTGGCAAAGGCTCATGCCGACAACATCCTCATCTCCGGCTATGACGGCGGCACAGGCGCAAGTCCCCAGTCGAGCATACGACACGCGGGACTGCCGTGGGAAATCGGCCTTGCCGAGACCCACCAGGTGCTGGTGCAAAACGGACTGCGAGGCCGCGTCCGCCTTATGACAGACGGCCAACTAAAAACAGGCCGCGACATCGTGATAGCCGGTATGCTCGGCGCTGAGGAGTTTGGCTTCGGCACCTCAACGCTCATCGTGCTTGGCTGTGTGATGATGCGAAAATGCCACGAAAACACCTGCCCCATGGGTGTCGCTACTCAAGACCCCACGCTCCGAACTCGCTTCACCGGCAAAAGTGAGTACCTGATCAACTTCTTCAGGTTTATAGCTCAAGAAACGCGGGAAATCATGGCGTCCCTTGGGTTCCGCCATTTCGATGAACTCATCGGCAGGACAGATATGCTGGTTCAGCGCAAAAGCAATAAGCCAAAGTCAGCCCCTATCGACCTGAGTTCCCTACTCTTCAAGGCGGAATATTCGTCGGACATCCCCAATGGACAAGACCTGCACTGTACCCATGATCAGATTCACAAGATCGACCATGTGCTTGATCGCGCGCTCATCGACAAGTGTCTGCCTGCTATGGATAAAAAGATTCCGCTGGCGCTCCGCTTCCCCATTCACAACACCGACCGCGCTGTCGGCGCAATGCTCTCCTACGAGGTGAGCAAGCGCTATGCTAGTCAGGGCTTGCCGGAAAACTTCATCACCGTTGACTTCACCGGCTCCGCAGGCCAGAGCTTCGGCGCGTTCCTTGCGAAAGGCATTACCTTCCGCCTTGCCGGAGATACCAACGACTATCTGGGTAAGGGACTTTCCGGTGGGCGCATCGTGGTTTCACCGCCCCTCGGTTCCAAGTTCAAGAGCAATGAGAACATCATTGTAGGTAACACCGTACTGTACGGCGCCACCTCCGGCGAACTGTATGCCGCAGGCATTGCCGGCGAGCGCTTCTGTGTACGGAACTCCGGCGCGACTGCGGTTGTTGAAGGCGCCGGCGATCACTGCGCCGAATACATGACCGGCGGCAGGCTCATTGTACTGGGTAAGGTTGGTCGCAACTTCGCCGCTGGCATGTCCGGCGGCATCGCGTACACCCTTGACCTCGACGGTAACTTCACGTTCTTCCTTAATAAAGGCATGGTAGAGCTATCCAGCCTCGACAACGAGGAAGACGCGAACTTTGTTAAAAACACGCTGGCGCGACACCTGTACTGGACAGGCTCGGCGTATGCTCAAGCCATCTACGACGCTTGGGACACCTACCGACCCAAGTTTATTAAGGTCCTGCCAGTGGAATACAAACGGGCGCTTCAGCAGATGAAGCTGGCGGAACTAGACCGGAAGCTCTTTGAGATCCGGGAAAAACAAGAACTAACGGAGAAAAACTAATGGGTTCGCCAAGAGGATTTCTGGAAATACCACGGCAACTTGCGGATTACCGCCCCGTGGAAGAACGGCTTAATGATTACAGTGAGGTAGAACTCACGCTGACTGACGAAGAGCGTCGCTCTCAGGCCGCGCGGTGCATGGACTGCGGCGTACCTTTCTGCCACTGGGCCTGCCCCATCTCAAACACCATGCCAGAATGGCAGGATCGGGTCTATCGGGGCGACTGGACAGGCGCATGGGCGCTTCTTGAGGAACGCAACCCGTTCCCAGAGTTCACCGGGCGGGTCTGCCCCGCACTCTGCGAGGCGTCCTGCGTACTCGGCGTGAACGACGAGCCTGTTACCATCAGGCAAAACGAGCTTGCGGTCATTGAAAAGGCGTTTGCACTGGGCATTGTAAAACCATGCCCGCCCAAAATGCGCAACGGAAAGAACGTCGCCATCGTAGGCGCAGGACCTGCCGGCCTTGCAGCCGCCTACTTCCTCAACCGCGCAGGCTTTTCGGTAACAGTCTATGAGGCAGACCGCAAACTCGGCGGTTACCTTCGCTACGGCATCCCAGACTTCAAGTTTGACAAAAGCTTTTTAGACCGCCGTATTGCGCTCATGGGCGAAGAAGGCGTCATCTTCAAGGCCAACACCCGCATCGGCTCGGCACGCTACGGTTTCGGTATAGTAGATAATACTGATGCAGAATGTATCGACGCCAAACACCTAGAGTCAGCATTTGACCTCGTGTTAGTAACAATTGGCGCGCGCGAACCCCGCGATATCAGCATTCCAGGACGCGAGAACGCCGGCATCGTACAGGCGCTTGATTACCTTGCCCGACAGAACCGCGTCCTTGCCGGTGAAACCCATCGTTCCGCCGAAGGCGGCATCACCGCCTTCGGCAAGCGCGTAGTAGTCATCGGCGGCGGCGATACCGGCTCAGACTGCGTCGGCACCGCCAATCGACAAGGCGCTCTGCGGGTGTCGCAAATCGAGGTCTTACCCAAACCACCACTCCACCGCCCACCGGAAGAACCCTGGCCTCTCTGGCCTAAGGTCTTAAAGACCTCAAGTTCACACCTCGAAGGCGGCGAGCGCTTCTGGTCTATCAATACCAAAGACTTTATTGGCCGAAACGGAAACGTAGAAGCCATCCATGCCTGCCGTGTTGAGTGGATGCAGAAAGACGGCCGCTGGGTAATGAGCGAAGTTCCTGGGTCTGATTTCGAGATCGGCGCAGACCTCGTACTGCTGGCAATGGGCTTCACCCACGTTGTGCAGAACGGCATTGTCGCCGACCTCATGCTTGAAACCGACGAGCGCGGCAACATCCGCACACGCGGCAGTTTCCACACCTCGAACCCCAAAGTCTGGACTGCCGGCGACTCCCGCAATGGTGCAAGTCTGGTAGTCCGCGCCATTGCCGACGGACGCGCCGCCGCGGAAGCGATCATCAAAACACTGTAACTGAATGGTACATTAAGGAGGGGGAAGTCTCCCCCTCGCTTCAAAGCCTCTGGCTTTTCCGCTTCCCCCCTCTGCGGGGCTGTCGCCCCGCCCGCCGTGTAACAACTCTGTTTGAAGTATCAGACACCCTCCACAAAGCGCGTGTCCCGCACAAGGGTATTGGAACCAAACAGTTCCCAATACTGGAACCAAACAGTTCCCAATACTGGAACCAAACAGTTCCTAATACTGGAACCAAACAGTTCCTAATACTGGAACCAAACGGTTCCTAATACTGGAACCGGTCAGTGAAGTCTTAATTTTTTACCGCTTGCTTTGCCGCCAGTTCTCAATGCGGTCGTAGGCGGCGTTTATGCGGGCTGACTTCGCGGTTGCTTTACGCATATTCTCCGCGTGGCCGGCATGACGGTCAGGGTGGTGTATCTTGAGCAGTTTCTTGTAGGCTGCCTTACATTCATCGGCGCTAGCGCCAAAGGGAAGCCCTAGTTCCGTGAAGTCCTGGCGCAGTTCTTCAGGAATGTTGGCGCTATGATTACTGGCATAGGCGTGGGAGTTTTGGCTACGCGCCTCATCAAACGAAGATCGAGACCGCGTACTCGCACCGTCGTTTAGGTACTCGTTAAGTTCCTTATACGCCGCTTCATAATCGGGATCGTTACGCCGTTGGGTCTTGCCCAAGGGCGCTCCATCTTCATCATTAAGATAACTTTTGATTACATCCTCAATCCGCTCAAAAATACCCATGCCTTTACTGTATCGGAGTATCAGATTCACGGCTATAGCCGCGCTGTACCTAGTTGACAGGAATCCCTTATCATGGCAAGATTCATTTCTGAAATTATTGGAGAAGGTTGTTTATATTATGAAAACGCTATTCGTAAAACCCGCTCAAGTAGAGCGGAAATGGTTTGTAATTGATGCGGATGGTAAGCCTATGGGCAGGCTGGCGGCGCGCGTCGCATCAATTGTACGTGGCAAGGAAAAGGCGGTTTATACCCCTCATCAGGCCGTGGGGGACTTTGTGGTGGTGATCAACGCGGGCAAAATAACGCTGTCTGGACGAAAGCCCCAGCAGAAGCTGTACTATCGCCATTCCGGTTATGTTGGCGGCTTGAAGGCCACTTCCTTTGAGAAGGCGTTTGTCCGCCATCCCACGTTTCCGCTGGAGCAGGCGATCAAGGGTATGCTTCCCAAGGGACCTCTGGGCCGGGAGCTGCTAAAGAATGTCAAAGTCTATGCGGGGTCTGAGCATCCTCATGCAGCACAGAATCCACAGGCTATTGAGTTATAAGGGGTGATAAGTGATTAAGAATCTTGGTATTGGAACAGGCCGGAGAAAAACTTCTGTAGCGCGGGTGTTTGTGCGCGAGGGAATCGGCAAAGTAACGGTGAACGGGAAAGAATTGACTCGATATTTCCCGCAGGAAGAGTATGTACTCATAGTACGTCAGCCACTTATGGTTACGGCTTGTGAGAACAAGTTTGATGTGCTTATCAATGTGTATGGCGGCGGGTCTAATGGTCAGGCCAGTGCGTGCAGACATGGACTGGCCCGCGCGCTCTGTCAGCTTGATCAGGAGAACTACACCAGTCTACGGAGCAACGGTTACCTTACCCGCGATTCCCGTATGGTGGAACGTAAGAAGTACGGACAGGCCGGAGCGCGCCGGCGCTTCCAGTTCTCTAAACGTTAGGCTGAGGCGTCTGTGATTGCGCTCCAGCAAGCGCGTGAATTGAAAGGCTGTGAACAGGCCGCATTGCGCCTTGTAGCCCGTGCGGAACAGACTGTTTACGGCCTTTCGCGTAAACTTGAGCAAAAGGGATACAGTGCCTCTTGTGTACAGGCTGTTGTTTCCCGCTTAAGCGAACTGGGAATCGTGAGCGACAGCCGTTACGCGGAACTGTGGCTCAATTCCCGTCTTACATTGGGCGGTAACAGCCCCCGCCGGCTCAATGCGGCGCTCTGTAGCAAGGGTATTGACCGCGATGTGGTGAGCGCAGCGCTGAAAGCAGCCCTAAACCTTGAAAAAGAAACGTTTTTAATCAGGCGGTTTCTGGAAAAGAAGCGCCTTTTGCCTGAATCGGACGCGGCGCGGCGCTCCCTGAGACAAACATTGCGCGACGAGGGGTTCTCTCTCAAGGCGCTGGACGTGTGGGAAGGGGATTAAGCGGAGGCTGCGCCTGCAAACATTCGCGTGGCGCGGATAAGATTTTCAGCGGCAAATGAAAGGTCAGCGCGGCTGTCGCGGATCATGGCGTCAAGGCTGGTCTGGCCACGGGCAATAGAAGCCGCGTAGTCAAAGGTGTTGAGCAGAGTGGCGGGATTCGCGCCTAATGCGCCGGAAAGCAGGGCAACCGGAACACCGGCTTTGCGGCTTTCCCGCGCCACTACAGAACAGAGCTTGCCATCAGCAGTCTGGGCGTCGCTCATGCCTTCGCCCGTAATCACCAGGTCAGCATGGGCAAGCGCGTCAAAAAACCCCGCGTATTTCATCACCAGCAGAGCGCCAGATTCCATGCGCGCATCTAAGCAGATACGCAGAGCAGCCCCAACGCCGCCCGCGGCTCCATCCCCATTCTGCGTTACATCAGCGGCAAGGCCTGCCTGAATCCACGCGACAGCCAGCTTCGCGAGACCAGCATCCAGCGCCGCAACTTGTTCCGGCGTCGCGCCTTTCTGTGGGCCGAATACAGCGGAGGCTCCGGTCGGGCCAAGCAATGGGTTGCTTACATCACAGGCAACCCTGATCCGCGTCTGCTTGAGCCGTAGGTCAGCCCTGCTTACATCAATAGAAGCAATGGCAGCTAAGGCTTCCCCACCCTGAACAAGTGGTTTTCCCTGCTTGTCCAGCAGCCTGAAACCCAGGGCGGAAAGCATCCCAATACCACCGTCATTGGTGGCGCTCCCGCCAATGCCGATGATAATCTCCCTCGCCCCGCTATCAAGCGCGGCTGCAATGAGCTGACCAGTTCCATAAGACGTGGTTTTCATAGGGTTAAGCTCTTCGCGTCTGAGCAGTTCGATGCCGGACGCGCTTGCCATATCAAGCGCCGCAACACGGCCATTGTCGATAAGGCCAAACACAGCATCAACAGGCTTCCCCAGCGGACCGCTGACCCGCGTACTGACAAAACGTCCGCCAGTCGCGCTCGTTATAGCCCACGCGGTTCCCTCGCCGCCATCCGCCAGAGGGACTTTACGCACCGCAGCGCCCGTGTCAACCCACAAAACACCTTCCGCAATAGCGTCGCAGACCTCCGGCGCACTCATGTTACCCTTAAATGAATCCGGTGCAATCAACACTTCCATGATAGCTACTTTATCACCTACCTCTGAATTGAGAAAGCGCCCAATGTTTTCTTTGGGGAACACTTGCGACTTTTGTATCATAATAATAAACTTGTGTTATGAATGTTTTTGATATTATCGGGCCGGTGATGATTGGACCATCCAGCTCACACACGGCTGGCGCGGCGCGAATCGGCAGGGTAAGCTGGAAAATACTGGGGGAAGACGTGGCTAAGGCTGAGATAGGGCTTGTCGGTTCCTTTGCCCAGACCTACCGGGGACACGGCACGGACAAGGCGCTCGTGGCCGGCCTGCTGGGTATGCTCCCCGATGATGAGCGTATCCGCGACAGTTTCACCATTGCCAGAGATGCGGGAATGGCGTTTTCGTTTAACGAAGTAAAGATACCTCACGCGCACCCCAACACAGCCCGACTCCATCTCATTGGTAGGAGCGGCAAAGAATGTATGGCTCAGGGTGCCTCTGTGGGGGGCGGGAACATTCTCATCACAAGCGTTAATGAGATGGAAACCGCGTTTACCGGTAATTCAGACACGTTCATCATTGCCCATAAGGATATACCCGGCGTTATCGCCGAGGTAACGTCGCTTATGAGCTGGTATGACATTAACATCGGGAACTTCAAACTCAATCGTCCGCATAAGGGGTTTGAGGCAGTTATGACACTGGAAGTTGACGGCGCTATTGAAAGAAAATTTGTGGATAAACTGCGCGAACTTCCCCGTATTAACAGTGTCGTGTTCCTACGGGCAAATCAGAACGAGAGCCTCAATGCTTGAGTATCATTCAATCGCGTTACTGGTAAAACAGGCGATAGAACAGGGCGTGGCAATTTCCACGCTGATTATTGCTGACCAGGCGGAGTTTATGGGCAAGAGTCAGGAAGAGCTTTTTGGCATAATGAAAAAAAACCTTGACATCATGCGAGAAGCAGCGAAAAAAGGTGTGGCGCAAGACCTTCGTTCCATGAGCGGACTCACAGGCGGCGATGGCTGGCGTATGAATGAGTACGCGCGGAAAGGCGCGACGCTCAGCGGCGCGTTCTGTGTCAGCGCCATTACGCAGGCTATCGCCATAGCCGAATACAACGCGGCAATGGGAAAGATTGTAGCTGCGCCCACCGCTGGTTCCTGCGGCATATTACCCGCCGCGATTCTCACGATGATAGAACACGGAGCAAGTGAAAAGAACGCAGTGATGGCGTTGTTTACAGCAGGCGCGTTTGGCATGGTGATTATGAACGAGGCGAGTGTTCTGGGAGCCGAAGGTGGCTGTCAGGCTGAGTGCGGGAGCGCCGCCGCGCTTGCCGCCGCTGCACTGGTTGAAATGGCTGGCGGCGCTCCTGATATAGCAGCGCACGCCGCGGCAATCGCGCTGAAAAACCAACTCGGTCTGGTCTGTGATCCAGTTGCCGGCCTTGTCGAGATCCCCTGCGTTAAACGCAATGCCGCCGCCATCATGTGCGCCATCACTTCGGCGGATATGGCGCTTGCCGGCATCAAAAGTGTGATCCCCATTGACGAGGTCATTTCCGCTATGCAAGAGGTAGGCCAGACCATACCTCAAACCCTGCGCGAAACCGGCACAGGCGGACTCGCTGTAACGCCAACCGGCATGGCGCTCCGGCAAAAAATCTTTGGCGCGTAAGACATGCGGGATTATAGCAGAGCGCTTATTGGCCCCTGGCTGTCAAGCAAAGCTATGCCGGCTGGCGCGTGGGCTTGCCTGCAAATCATACAAGTTATAGGTGTTTGTCCTGACGGCACTTACCTTTTCCCAGCTTAAGTTTGCGTTTAGCACCCGCCTCATAACAGCGCCTGCCAGCTTTGAACTGCGTCTCACACACAGCACTCAGGCGGAAATCTTGCCGTTGAACGGAAAGCATCTGCCCCTAGACCGACAAGTCTCGGACATGGGTAAGACGAGGCGCGTATGGAGGTAGAAAAAATCAAACGTCCGTAAGAAAAAATCTTACAGACGTAGAAGTGTGTATATCATTCCAAAATATATGGCTGCTTTCAGTTTTCTGCCATGGCGCTGCGGACGCCCGTCTTCTGATCCGTTACGGCGTCGTAAAGCGGGCGACCGCTCCTCTCCCGCTTAGCCTACCTTGAACCGCGCCACCTCATCCATAAGCGTATCTATCTTGTGCTTGTTCTCCTCGCTTATGTCATTCACATGGTTCACCGCGGTGTCGATCTGCTCCGCGCCGGTAGCTATTTCCTGCACACCATCGCTTATCTCCCCGCTTATCTGGCCTAGCTTACGGCTTTCCTGCAACACCTTACGGCTCTCTTCCCACATCTCATGGGCGCTCCTTTGCACTTCACCGCTTATCTCCTTCAGTCCGTTTATGGATTCAAGAATATAGGCGCTTCCTGTCCCCTGCTCTTCCATAGCGCTGCGGACATTGCTTTCTTGATCGCTTACCTGCTGCACCCCATCGCTTATGGCCTCGAAGTTCTTCAGCGTCTTTTCGGTGGACATTGTTATATGCTCAATAGAGTCCCGTATCTTTTTCAGCACCCCGCTTATGGTCTTGGACTGCTTTGAAGAGGACTCCGCCAGTTTCCGTATCTCGCCAGCCACTACCGCGAAGCCCTTCCCGGCCTCGCCCGCGTGCGCCGCCTCTATCGCGGCGTTCATACTCAAGAGGTTCGTCTGGCTGGCAATGTTTTCCATCACCGCGTTTATCTCCAAGATACCAGTGGATTCCCTGGCTATCTCCTGAATATTCGTAGAAACTTCCCCCAAACCAGCACGTCCTCTTGAGGAGGCTTCGGAGAGGCGCTTCATGCTTTCCTCGCTGGCGATAAGGGACTCTGTTACACTGCGGATATTCGCCAGCATCTGTTCCACCGCCGATGAGGATTGGCCTACGCGATCACCCTGCTTTTCAATCTGCTCGTTTAAAAGCTCGATGTTCTTCAGCACATGCCCGATCACCACATCGGTACTTTTGACGCTCTCCATTTGCTTCCCAGTCTGGGAACGGATGTTTTGAATGGTTGAGGCGATCTGATCGACGGAAACTGCTGTTTGGGTCATATTCACCGAAAGCTCTGTGCCAGTTTGGGAAAGGTTTGTCGCATTTTCCTTAATTGAGGTAATCAATCCCTGTATCTGGTCTACGGTGAAGTTTACATAGCGGGCAAGGTCCCCCAATTCATCCTTGGAGGTAACATTCACGTGCTGGGTGAGGTCGCCTCCGGCTATGTTTTTGAGAACCTCCATGATATAGGCAATAGGGCGGCTCATGGAGCGAGCCATCAGAAAGGCCCCGATGAATACCAGAACCAGCATGGCCGCGCAAATGATGGAGCTCACCAAAAGACTTCGGTAGAGGGGAGCAGTGATAACCGAGGTGGGAATCCCCACCATAAGAGACCAGGGCGCAATATCATCCCCCACCGAGAAGGGGACACAGATAAACTGCATCTCTTTTTTAAGGTTGGGATCATAGTTGGTAAACTCGAACTCCTCACCCTGTTGAATGGCGCTTATAAAGGCTGGCAAATAGGAACCTGCGAAGCTCGCTTCGGTGTCTTGGATGCGCTTACCGAGTCGGCTCGTATCAAAATGCCCACATATAATGCCGCTGTTGCTGTACACCGCAGCCACAGAGCCAGGGTAGGGCTGTATCTTCTCGACCTGCTCTTGAATAACATCAACCCCAATATCACGGGTAAGCACGCCTGCAAAGCGCCCTTGCACAATGATAGGCGTACTCACTGTGGCCATAAACATCTCCACCCCGTCAATGGGGTACAAAAAAGGCCCGGTGAGGAGTTCTTCCCCAGTTTGTTTGGGGATAAGGTAATACTCACCATCTCCGGGAGTGTCATAGCCGACAAGAGGTTCCACCTGCAACCCCTGCCTTGTCTTTGACCAGTAAGGGGTGAAGCGGCCAGTATGGTCAGCACCGGGCGTATCCGCCATTTCCGCGTCAAGGCCGTCCAAGGCATTAGGTTCCCAGATCATAGCCGCACCAATGACCTCGGCCTCAGCCTCAACGGTAGACGTAACCATAAGGGAGAAGAACTCCCGCCGCTCTGCCAGGGGGATCTGATCGGCATGATGCATAACCTGTCCCAAGGCACTGACCGCAGAAAGGTGGCCATCCATCCAGTTTTTAATTATGAGGGCATGTTCAGCGCTCAGATTACTGATCTCATTACGCACCAGTTCCGTGGTACGTTTATGGTTCAGATTAATAATGATTCCCAGCGGTACAACGGTTCCTACCAAAGTCAGCCCAGCAATCATAAGAAAGAATTTTACGCCTATTTTCATGAGAAACACTCCTTACTATTAACGCTTGTCGACGGTAGTATACTGTTGATTTTCAACTTGAATGTCAAGAGATGGTAAAGCTCGCTAAAAGAACGATACCCACGATAAGGACTTCCTGCCTTTCGATGCGAAAGCCAATGAAAGAGAAGCAGTGCATGAGGCTTAGGCCATCTTAAACCAGAAAACCTCACGGCTGCTATTTAGACCAAATGCGCTCCGGCTCAGCACAAAACTGATGGTAAAAACTGTCCTTGGCGATAAGCCGCGTAAGGATTTCAGACACGGTTTCGGGCTGTTTCCAGTTCAGCGGTTTTCACTTCCCACTCAGCGGTTTTTGCTTCGAGGCGCGCGGTGGTTTCGTCAAGCTGCGTCTTCACCGCTCTGGCCTTTTCCCCGCTTGAGTATACGTCTGGCCTTGCAAGCTCGGCCTCAAGCCGCGCCTTTTGGGTTTCCAGTTCCTCAATGTGGGCGAGGATTTCCGCCTCATGGCGTTCAAGCCGCTTGAGCAAGGTCTGCCGCTGTTTCCCAGCTTCCCGTTCCACCACGACATTCCGTGCGGTTTGAGCGTCAGGACTGGCGGCGTCCTGTCTTTTGTCATTCAGCGCAGTTGCGCTTGACGTTGCCACGCGATCCAGATAATAGGCGTAGTTGCCGTAAAAAAGACGCGCACCGCGCGAGGAAAGCTCCAGCGTTTTGGTGGAAAGCGCCTCCATGAAGGCACGGTCGTGAGACACGAAGACGATGGTTCCGGTATAGGCGCGGAGGGTGTCAAGCAAGATGTCTTTGGATTGAAGGTCGAGATGGTTGGTGGGTTCGTCGAGGATAAGGAGGTTCATGGGTTTGAGGAGCATTTTCAAAAGGGCAAGGCGGCTTTTCTCCCCACCTGAAAGCACGGACAGGCTCTTGTACACATCGTCGCCCCGAAAAAGGAACGCACCCAGCATATCTCGTATGCGGGGCATCAGCGCGCTTGGGGCGTCGCTTTCCATGAAACCCAGCACTGATTCTGTCCCGGTAAGCGTCTCTGCCACGTCCTGCGAAAAGTAGCCGACTGCAATGCCAGCGCCATAGCGCACGCTGCCCTCATGATTGCGATCGATATTAGCAAGTATGCGCAGGAGCGTGGTTTTACCCGCGCCATTTTTGCCCACCACTACCAGCTTTTCGCCGCTTTCAAGTGTGAGGTCAAGGCCTGACAGTACCCGGTGATCGCCGTAGCTTTTCCCGACTTTATCCAGCGTAAGGGCGATTCGGCCTGCGTGGGGCGGCGGCGGGAAGCGGATGCTGATCTTCTTGAGCGATTCAGGTATCTCAATGCGCTCAATCTTCTCAAGGCGTTTTATGCGTTCCTGCACCATAGCGGCCTTGCTTGCCTTATACCTGAAGCGGCGAATCAGGTTTTCGGCTTTGGCGATCTCTTCCTGCTGTTCAGCGTAACGCTTCATCAGGCTTTCGATTTCGATCTGACGCACCTGCTGATACGTGGTGTAGTTTCCGGCGTAGCGTTTGAGGTTTCCCTGAAAAAGCTCGTAGACTTCGTTCACGCAGATGTCAAGGAAGTAACGGTCGTGGGACACGAGTAGATAGCCGCCGTTGAAGGAGCGGAGCCAGTCTTCAAGCCAAGCTCTTGCCTCGATATCAAGGTAGTTGGTTGGCTCATCAAGCAGAAGTATGTCAGGTTTTTCAAGCAGTATTTTGGCAAGGGCGATCCGCATCTGCCAGCCACCGGAAAACTCCTCAGTAGGCCGCTTGAAGTCATGGCGTGAAAAGCCCAGTCCAGTAAACACCATGTTGACGCTTGCCTCCCGCGTGTAAAAGCCTGAATTTGCCACGCGCTCTTCAAGCCGGTGGTATTCATCAAGCAGAGGCGCGGCGCGGCGCTCATCAGCGCTTTGCAGTTGTCCGCCTATATTTTCAAGCCGGACAAGCAGGGCGTGTATCTCGGCATAGGCGGTCTCTGCCTCGTCGCGCAGGGTTTTGCCCTGGTGAACAATACCGGACTGTGGGAGATAGGACACGCGGCAACCCTTTTCAACAGCCCGCTCGCCAGAATCAGCGACGCGTTTGCCGGCGATAACCTGCATGAGCGTTGTTTTCCCTGAGCCATTCGCGCCGGTTAGGGCTGCTCTGGAGCCAGCGGCAAGGTTGAGGCTCACCTCTTTGAGTAAGTCTCTGTCCCCAAACGCGAGGGATACTTTGGTAAATTGAACAAACGCCATAGTTTAACAATCTCTCAAAAGTCAAAGAGGAAATCATTTGGCAGCGTATCCTCCGGCGTCAAGGCGCGGGGATTGAAGTCAAATGGCACAGGCTCATTAAGCGGCTGTTCATCAAGCCACGACTCATCAAGCGGCTGCTCATCAAACTGCGGCTCAGGCGCTGGTAAGTTCAGCGATGGCACATCGATTGACGGTGGCGGCAGCTCGTAAAACAGTGTCGTATCAGTGGACGGCGTTTGTCCATAAGGCAGGTCTGATGACGGCAAGTCTACCGAGGGCTGTTCGAGCGTGGCTGTCTTGAAGAAGTAGATCACTGTAGGCGCGCTAGCCCGCCGCGCAACAAGAAGCCCATCCATACTACTTGGCGGCACATACTCGATGCGCATACCCTGGCTTTCAAGCGTATACATGAAGTACACTGCTCTGGTTCTGTCTCCGGTTTCCTCAAAGTTAAGAGCAAAAGCGCCATCGTACAAACTCGACACAGCCGATCCCAGAAACACGCCCATATCGATAGTACCGGTTCCCAAAGCCAGGGCGCTGATCACCTGTGGCACGAGAAGCCGGTAGCCTGACCAAATGAAACGCCCATCCTCGGAGAATGCAAGTCGGCCATAGTTGGTGCTGCTGAAGATTGGTCCAGTGTTGTATAGGTTATAAAACAGCTCGTCCCGACGGGCGAGTTCCTGCATAATAAGGTCGTCTATATCCGATGCAAGGGCTACAAACAGTTCGGTTTTCAATGCCCCACCTTCATCGTAGTATTGTACCGCGAGTGTGGTATCCGAGCGCAGGCTCATGCGGAGGCGGCTGCCCTCAAAACGCCATGTGCGCGCGCCCTCAGCGCGAATACCAGTGTAAGAGAAACTCTTATCCACATGGGACAGGTATATACGGGCAATCCCGGTATCGATTCCCGGCATAAACTCCCAATGCTTCGCAAGCTCATCAATGTCTATCCGCTTTGAATTCACCATGATTGAGTAAGACTCTGGCGACCATGTACGCAGGAGCAGGCGGTCAAGGTCAGGGTCGTCTTCGTCATTTTCATTTTTTGCTACTGAAAGCGGTCCGCCAGTATGCTCAAAAAGCCGCAGACGGAGTGAAAAACAATAGCCAGTGGTTCCATCCTCGGTCATCACCTGATACCACTCGCCGGAGAGCGATTCTCCAGTAGCGCCGACGGGCGCTTGCCCCTCAACTTTGGCCATGAGCTTGACGATTTCACCCATTTTGAGCCGGTATACCCGCCGTGCCACATTGTCAGGACTCTGCCTGACCGGAAGTCCGTCCTGCAATGTTTCGGCATAGACTCGTGCCATGCTTGCGAACTCATCAGCGCGTTTCTCAGCGGCTGTTCGCGATCCTACCAGTTCCAGCAGTGGCAGTGGAATTTCAAACTTGTCCATGTCAGATTCGGCGTTGCGATACTGTTCAGGGATACCAGCGACCCACATTTTGTTGAGGTTAGACTTAATATACACCGGCAGTACGGTTCCCGAAGGAATCGCTGGTTCTTCCGATGCCCATAAGAGAACGCCCCAGCCCAGAAGTTTGGAGCAGGAGTTAAGCAGGATAAGCGTAATCGCTAAGATGAGAAAAAGACCGGTCTTTTTTAACAGCGGAGCCATAACGCCTGATAGCATACCTGGAACCGTTCTTAAAAACTAGGCGCGAAGAATACTGTGGCGCCGCCCACACACCCGTCAGACCTGGGTGCCAGACACGCGCCCGCGGCTCTGGCTCCGGGTATGTCGAGTGTGCGCGCGGCTCTGGCTCCGGTGTGTGTCTGAGTGTGCGCGCGGCTCTGGCTCCGGTCTGCCCTTTGAGCGCTTCCACATCCGCCTCAACAGTGCATGTATCCGGTTCTTGATCTCTGGGTATTCTGCTTCTGGTACAGCCGGCAGGTTGAGAAAAGCGCCGAAGGTCTTGTATCTCTTTCGGCTGGATAGTTACCGGCGATACCAACTGTTCCCCCTAAAGTCATTGAGGTCGAATGTCTCAATCCGTTTGTCCCTGGAATTAGCTACCGAAGACCGCTCGTTCCGGTAACAACAGGTGAACCGGTTGGTATGCAGGTCGATGCCGATAAAGTTCATAGGAACCTCCTTTGGAAATATTGTCTGTATACTGGACATGACCAGCGGACTTACCCAAAGCATCGCGTTGCGCCATACTCAAGCCATGAATACAATACCAAAACACCCGCTCACAACTCGCCATTGTGAGCATGAAGGAGACCGCTATGGAACTACTTGAGCGAAAGACAATCTATTGCGATGGGGAATATGTGTCTTTCCCCAACCTCGCGTGGCTGGATAATGACACGCTTGCCTGCTTCTTCAGACACGCCAAAGACCGGCAGAAAGACGGCGGCGCGCTTACGCATATCGACCCTACGGCAAAGAACGTGTTCATCGTGTCAAAAGACAGCGGCGCAACTTTCTCGACCAAGCCATATACAGTGCTGGATGACAACATGAGCGAACAAGACCCCTGTGTAACAGTGCTGGCCAGCGGGCGGACCCTGATGACCTGCTTCCGTTGGCAGTTCGCGCCAAAGGGCGAGGGCGCCAGAGTCTGGGGTCAGGCGCTGTTCAAGCGCTACGGCAGGAGTCGTGCCAGTACCGGCGATCTTCCCGCCGCTGACACCTTTAATATCGGTTTCAGTGTCAGCGTATCCGACGACAAGGGCAAAACATGGCGACACCTGCCAGTGATTCAGCCAGAAGGCTATGTGCCGGGTTCAGCAGTGCGCGGCAACATAGTGGAACTGCCAGACAGCAGATTGCTCCTCCCATTCTACGGGGTAAAGAAAATCGGCTGGCTAGCAAGCTGCGGCCTTATGGAATCACTGGATCAGGGAGAAAGCTGGCGCTTCCTGAGCGAAACAGCCTTTAACCGTGAAAAAAACTTCCTAGAACCCGCGCTGTTCCGCACCCAAAGCGGACGGCTCATCAGCCTCTTTCGCACCCAAAGCGATTTCTTAAAACCTGGCGTTAACTTCGAGTCAAGCTACCTCAACCTGCACATTTCAGTTTCCATTGACAATGGCAATACCTTCAGTCCAGCCCGTGAAATCCCCAGCGTCTTCGGCAGTAACCCTTTCCACGCGCTCCAGCTCCGTAATGGCAAAGTCTTTGTAAGCTACGGTTATCGCCGTACCCCTTTCGGCATACGCGCCAAGCTCTGCGACACCGAGTTGAGCAACCTTGACAGCGCGCCAGAATTTGTCGTCGTTGCTGACGCCCCCAACAGCGATCTCGGCTATACCCACGCGGTTCAACTCAAAGACAACCGTGTTTTGCTCGCCTACTATATCGCCGCCAGCAACGGTACACGCTGCATTGAGGGCGCTTTTCTAAACGTTGATTAGCTCATTAGCCTGCCACGCAATGGCTTCCCACAGACCGGAGAGATAGGACGCGCCCAGAGCGCGGTCGTAAAGACCATAGCCCGGCATGGAAACCTCACCCCAAATGGCGCGGCCATGGTCAGGGCGAATGGGGCCGTCAAAGCCAATGTCGTAGAGCGCCTTCATGATTGCGCAAATGTCCAGCGATCCATCAGCGGAAAGATGAGCGCATTCCTCAAAGTCGCCCGGAGCGTTATGACGCAGGTTCCGCACATGGGCAAAGTGTATCCGGCCCTTGAGCGAGGCGATAATGTCAAGAATGTCGTTCTTGGGGTTTGTGCCAAGACTGCCTGTACAGAGCGTAACGCCGTTCAGGGGATTATCCACCATCGTGATAACGCGCTGGAGGTCTGCCTTATTCTTCACGATACGGGGAAGGCCAAAGACCGACCACGCCGGATCATCGGGGTGAATCGCCATCCTGATGCCGTACTTCTCGCAGGTGGGCATGATGCGTTCAAGGAAATAGCTTAAATTAGCAAAAAGCGCTTCCTCAGTGATGCCTTCATACAAGGTGAAAAGCTCTTTCAGGTGGGCAAGGCGCTCCGGCTCCCAGCCAGCAAGGGCAAAGCCGTTTGACTTGACGCTCATGGCGTCAAACATGGACTCAGGGTTGATCTGGTCGATGAGCGCCTGATTGTAGCTCATCACAGTACTGCCGTCGCTGCGGACTTTGGCAAGGTCAGAGCGGGTCCAGTCAAAGATAATCATGAAGTTGTAACAGACCAGGCGGAAACCCGCCTCACCCAAACGCTCAAGGGTCGTGATGTAATTATCAATGTACCTGTCCCGCTCAGGCACCCCAACCTTGATGGAATCATGGATATTCACGCTTTCAACGCCCGCAATGGAAAGTCCAGCCCTTTCCACCTCGTTTTTCATCGCAAGAATCGCGTCCTTTTCCCAGACATCTCCAGGACGAGTTCCGTACAGGGTAGTGATAACCCCGCTTACGCACGGAATCTGCCGAATCTGGGCTAGAGTAACAGAGTCATAGCCGGTTCCAAACCAGCGCATCGTCATCTGCATTCTTTTCTCCTCATTAGCTTTCTCCACGCTCACATGGAGCGCGCCCCCTTCTTCACAGGGTTTATACACGCCTACGCTATGATTTCAAAGAGCAATCGTCAATATCCCGCGTCTGCTGCTCAACCTATCCCTCGATCGCGCGCAATAGAGTCAATACAGGAGGGAAAAGTCTCCCCCACGCTTCAAAGCCTCCGGCTTTTCCGCTTCCGCCCCGAAGTTATGATAAAGACATGCGGTTATCTGGGATGGTACAGGTATTCGGAAGAACAGATGCCGGTTGTGTCAGCGTTTTTATTGCCACGGCCATCATCGCGGATAGTATTGAGGTGAACAGATTTCTGGTATGACCGGTTGTCAGCAGACAAGAGAGCCGGACTGATGAGGACGAGAAAAAATGAGGGAAATTTGAAAAAACCTGCTTGACATTTATCATAGACGCAACGCCCCGCTGGTTCGCCCATCCCCAAACCCTTCCTCCCGATTTCCCAACCGGTCGGCAGAACTTCCCGACACGTAGGCAGAACTTCCCGACACGTCGGGGGAATGCGCCGACGTGTCAGGAAAACGCGCCTACATGTCGGCAGAACTTCCCGACGTGTCGGGGAAATGCGCCTACATGTAGGGAAAACGCGCCGACATGTAGGGAAAACGCGCCGACATGTCGGGAAAATGCGCCTACGTGTCGGGTGTCAGACACTTCAGCGGGTAGCCGCAGTACGTACGAACGCCCGACCGCGGCACGTGCGAATGCATTGCCGCAGCACTTACGAACGCTCATTTGCAGCACGTGCGAACGCCCGACCGCAATGTTGTCGTGGCTTCTCCTTCTTAACATGGGGTTTGTTTAGCAGTTCTCTTGAACAATGCGCTCATTTGCCTGCGCCTGTAATGAATCGGGCGGCAGTTCCATAATCTCAATGCTGTTACCATCTGGATCGTGAGTCCAGAACTGGATACAGCGGGAATACCCGCGCTTGAGTTCAGTGTCAATGGGCGCGCCCCGGCTGCGAATCTCCTCAAGAAAGGCTGCCGCGTTATCGACCTCGAAGCATATATGGGCGTGGCCGATGGTTTTGTTCGAGCGCGGCGCTTCCTCGACGCCGTCTGGAAAGAGTTCGATAAACTGACTGGGCGCGACGTACATATAAATACACCCTAGCTTATTACCCGTGGGATTTTGCATACGAAACGCTTCTTTCATGCCTAAAGTTTCCCTATAAAAACGGACGCTGGCTTCAATATCCCGCGTCCGAATTGCGGTGTGAGCAATTCTTGTAATCATGGAGCCTCCAATTGCCTCAGTATGCTTTTTTGCAGCGTTCTATTCCAGTCCAAGCTTTGTCAGCGTGGTCTTTGCCTTGCGCGAGAGTCCGCTATTTTTCGCATCGCCAGCAGTGGTGCGTATGAGTTCGGCAAGGGAAGTAAAGTTGTTGTTCACGGCTATGTCCAGGGCGTAAGACTTTTCGAGAACGCTGCCTGAATTGAGGAAGCGGCGGGTGGTTTCTTCTATCTTTGGAGTCTTTGCCATGCCAAGCACACGCAGGAAACCGTTGTAGAGGGAGGTGTAGTGCAGTCTATTCGCCTCTTCCATCTCGGTGATGAGTTGTTCAGCGTAAGCGTCGGCGTCATTCTTAATCAGCATCTCAGCGGAGAGTAGCCGCGTCCGCTCGGCGGTTTTGCGGTTTAAGAAAAAGTCGCCGAGTACGCCCATTGCTTCGCTGTTTCCAACAGCGCCGAGCGCGCGAATTGCCTCATCTTTGACTGTCGCCACATCGTCTCGTTCGGCGCGGAAGCGCAGGTAGGGAACCGCGCTGGCGAGCTTGCGTTCACCGGCGGCTTTGGCCGCGCCAATGCGGGTGCGGTAGTAGGAATCGCGGAATCCCTCAAGAATGGCGTCCTCAACCTGAGCGCCGGAAAAGGGACCAAGGGCTGCTATGGCTGAAGCGCGGACATTGGTGTCAGAGGCGCCGGTTGCGCTCAGGATCGCGTCCAATGCCGAGTCGTCCTTGAGCTTGGCAAGAGCGTCCAGTGCGGCCATGCGTACAGCCGGGCGTTCCGCATCGTTTTCGACAATACTGATTAAGAGAGGCAAAGCTGTTTTGGAACCAGTCTCGCCTATAGCCACGACAATTTCACGGCGGCTTTCATCCGTAGGGTCCTGGTATTCATAATAATCAACAAGGTACTCAGTTGCGTCATCCCCGGTTGTGCCGCCATCGCTTGCGGCGCGTCCCAGAGCGCGGATAGCCGAATTGGTGAAACGCGCCTCTCCCGCGTCAAGAATCGCCTTGAGCGTGGGTATGGCAGATGCGGCCTTAATCTTGCCCAGGTAATCAAGCGCGGCAATCACTGTGGCGTTGGCCTCCTCATCACGTTCCTCAATGGCGCGGACAGCCCGTTCCTCAAGTCCCTGCTTACCCCGTTCGCCAAAAAACGAGAGAACGCCGGAGAGAATGTTCTGATTGCGGGTGTTCTGGGTTACGGCGATAAGCGCGTCATCAAGAACGCCGCCAATATCAGCGTTAGTTTCGCTCTTCAGGGTCTGGATCAGGGTGGCAATCTCCGCCTCAGTGCCATAGCGTATGGTATCAAGCCGCTGCGCTTCCTCAGCCTGTGCGGTATCCGCCGCAGATGACTCCGACTCAGCCGCATAAACCACGCTGGCGCACAGTAGGATTGCCCAATACAAGAACTTTTTCACGTTTAGTCTCCTTTACCTTCAAAGCGCCGCAGAAACTCAGTCTTGAAGGACACAAACCGGTCTTCCTCAATGGCTTTGCGAGCGTCTTTAACCAGCTTATGCAGGAAATAGAGGTTATGGTAACTGCACAGCATGGAACACAGAATCTCCTGAGCCTTAAAAAGATGCCGTAGATAGGCACGGGTATAGTTTTGGCAGACTTTGCAGCCGCACATTTCATCTATCGGCGTAAGACTCAGTTCATGTTCGCTCTTTTTGAGCGTGAGCAGGCCGTTTCGGGTAAACACATGGCCGATTCTACCGCTTCTTGTGGGAAGCACACAGTCGAACATATCGATACCGCATTCAATGGCCGTGAGAATGTATCGCGGTGTCCCGATGCCCATAACATAGCGGGGTTTTTCCGCAGGCAGCAGGGCTGTTGTGTACGCGAGGTATTCGGTAAACACGTCCGCTGGCTCTCCCACTGAAAGTCCGCCTATGGCAATGCCGGGCGTATTGGCGTTGACGCAGGAAGCGGCGCTTTGTTCCCGCAGGTCTTTGTAGAAGTTGCCCTGTACAATAGCAAAGAGTTTGCCTGAATAGCCTGCGGCGGCCTTTTCGTCCCAAGTCTGCTTTGCCCGTTCCAGCCAGCCGGTGGTTACCTTCAAGTCTTTGACAGCCTTTTTGTATTCAGCGCCCCACGGCGTACAGACATCGAGCTGCATCTGGATATCGCTGTTGAGTATCGCCTGAATCTCCACAACCTTTTCCGGGGTTAGCACATGGTACGAGCCGTCGATGTGGGAGCGGAACTTCACGCCCTCATCGCTAATCTTCCTGAAGGGCGCCAGAGAGAAGACCTGAAACCCGCCGGAGTCGGTGAGAATGTTGTGGTTCCAGTGCATGAACTCGTGCAGACCACCTGCGCCCGCGATTACGCTGGTTCCCGGACGCAGGTAGAGGTGATAAGTGTTTGACAAGATGATCTCAAAGCCTATTTCGCTGAGATCATCAACGGTGAGCGCCTTAACCGTAGCGTTAGTACCCACCGGCATAAACACCGGCGTTGATACCAGCCCGTGCGGAAGCGCCATAACGCCGCTTCGCGCTCCGCATGAGATGTCCTTGTGCTGAATCGTGAAAAACGCGCTCATGCTTTTTGGCTCAATCGTTGTATGGCGAGGGTCTTGCCAGTTTCGGGGTCAATGCCAGCGACAATGCCCTGCACCGCGCCAATGCCTTGGGCGCACTCCATGCGAAAAAGTATCTGAGTACGGGCGCGGTCAAGGCAGATTTGCTTGTCCATGCCAATCACGCTTTCCATGACGCCGGTCATGCCCAAGTCAGTGATGCAGCCGGTGCCTTTGCTGAGGATGCGCTCGTCAGCGGTCTGCACATGAGTATGAGTTCCCACCACAAGACTTGCCCTGCCGTCAAGGTAACGGGCCAGCGCTTCTTTTTCTTTGGCGACTTCAGCGTGAAAGTCAACGAGGATAAGCGGGGTCTGGGCTGTTTGTTTGATGGCGTCAAACGTTTTAAAGGGGCAGTCAATGGGCGTCATCAGTTCACGGCCTTGAAGATTCACCACGAGCCAGTTCAGACCAGCTTTCTCAATCATAACTGAGCCATGACCAGCGTTTCCCGCTGGATAGTTGGCAGGCCGCAGTATCCGGGACTCGGCATCCAGCGTAGGGTAAAACTCGCGCTTCTCCCAGATATGGTTGCCAGAGGTAACAACGTCTGCGCCAGCGCCCAGAATACGGTTCAGGGTAACCGCGGTTATGCCGAATCCTTCGGCGACATTTTCTCCGTTAACCACCACAAAAGTGGCCTTGTGTTCCTCGATAAGCGGTGGCAATAGTGCCTCAAGCGCCAGAAGTCCCGGTTCACCCACCACATCACCAATCATGATTACGATTTGCTTCTTATAACTCATATTATACGCTCCTAAGAATGTATCCACAGATTACACGTATCTTCATAGATGTGAAAGTTCTTTCTCTGCCTCACGTCTCTCAGATGAAAGATATTCTCACCGGTGCGCGTGTGAGCTTCTCCCACCTATGCGGTGTGTCTCCCTCATACTATGTGGTGGAGCGTCTCCATACTATGTGGTGGAGCGTCTCTAAGCACTGGGTTAGAGAGACTCTAAAGGATAAGGGAGATTTATCCTTTATCCTTTAGCCCTCTATCGCGCGTACTCGACAACCCGCAGTTCGCGGATAATCGTTACCCTGATCCTTCCCGGATAGCGCAAGTCGCTTTCGATCTTCTTGGCGATCTGCTTGGCAAGGTCGCGTGCCTGATCGTCATTGACCACCTCGCTGTTTGCCATGATTCGCAGTTCACGACCAGCCTGTATCGCGTAAGCCTTTTCCACACCCTGAAACCCTTCGGCTACGTTTTCCAAGTTTTCAAGCCGCTTGATGTAGTTGTCGATGGTTTCCCGTCGTGCGCCGGGGCGGGCGGCGGAAATGGCGTCGGCGATCTGCACGAGTACCGACTCAATGCAGGTTGGAGGAATATCGTTATGATGACTCCCAATGGCGTTGATGACGCGTGGGTCTTCCCCCATCTTCCGCGCCATGTCCATACCGATCTCGGCGTGGTTCAGTTCGGAATCAGACTCAACGCCTTTGCCAATGTCATGGAGCAGAGCCGCGCGTTTAGCGATCTCGCGGTTTGCGCCTATCTCAGCGGCCAGTATGCCAGCGATAATCGCCACTTCTTTGGAATGGTAAAGCACGTTCTGGCCATAACTCGTACGGAAGTAGAGTCGGCCAAGAGCGCGGATTGTGTCCTGCTTGATGTTATGAACGCCCAGGTCAAAGAGTACCTTTTCTCCTTCCTCAAAGATTTTCTGGGAAATGTCTTTGGTTACTTTTGAAACGATTTCCTCGATGCGAGCCGGATGGATCCGTCCGTCAACGATGAGCCGTTCCATAGCTAGTTTGGCGATTTCCCTGCGTACCGGGTCGAAACAGGAGATAACCACTGAGTCAGGCGTATCGTCAATGATGATATCTACGCCGGTAAGCGTTTCGAGTGTGCGAATGTTTCGCCCCTCACGGCCTATGATCCGTCCCTTCATTTCATCATTCGGCAATGAAACCGAAGTTACGGTGATCTCGCTCGTTACCTCTGTCGATATCCGCTGAATCGTGGCAAGCAGTATGTTCCGCGCTTTTTTTTCAGCAGTAACATTGGCTTCCTGCTCGATCTTGTTGATCAAGGACTGGGCGTCATGCTTTGCCTCATTCTCTAGGCTCTGAATGATAAGCCCCTTGGCCTGCTCACTGCTCAGACCGGAGATGCGTTCCAGTTCTTCGCGGTATCGTTCTTCTTCCTTTGACAGCGCTTCTTCCCGTTCCAGAGCCCGCCGTTCCTTTTCGGCAAGCATCTGTTCCGTTCTCTCGATCTGGCTTGTCTTTTTCTCAATTCCCTCCTCTTTTTGCACGATACGACGCTCGTATCGTTGCAGTTCTGCCCTACGCTCCCGGGTCTCTTTCTCCTGCTGGTTTTTATCGCGAATAATTTGTTCTTTTGCTTCAAGAAGTAACTCTTTCTTTTTGGCTTCAGCTTCTTTTATCGCGTCCTGTTCGATGCGTTTGGCCTGTTGTTCAGACGCGCTTACTTGAAATCTGGCATACAGCCATCGAATAATCCAGCCTAAGGCGAGCCCAGCAAGAGGAAGGATTATATACAGAATCCAACTCATTTGTTACCCCTTACCGTCGGACTTTGTTACCAAGTCCGCTTAAATTTGAATAAGCGTATAATATAAGAAAGCTATATGTCAATTACTGGAACCAGAAGCTGTAAGATTGATATTTGACAAAGTAAGAAAAAGACTGATAGAGTATTCTTATATTCATCTTTAGAGGTTAGGTTTGGAGGTAAATATGAATCTTAAACTAGTGATTTCTCGTGCCTGTGGCGGAGTTTTCCTGCTACTCTTTTTGGCAGTGTATGTACCAAGTAGGGATGTAGCCTGTCGCGCGCTTTATGAGACGTGGGGAAAAGGCATAGCCACTGGAAGCGCCACGCCGGTGTCTGAGACTGACGCACTAGAAACCGCTATTCCAGCCGCACTTATCGAGGCTCCAACAGGGAGTAGCGCGCTGTTTGCGGCGGACTTTGAGGCCTCTGCCAATGGCTTTGTTGGCAGAAGCGGGAACGAAGTTTTAACCGTAAGTGATGAAGCGGCGCAGTCCGGCGCTCACGCACTCAAGGTCCAAGGACGAACTTCGTCATGGCACGGGCCGTCGCTGGACATTACCCAGAAGATCAGCGCGGGAAAAGAATACACCGTATCAGTATGGGTAAAACTCATTGAGCCGGAGCAGGCGCAGATCACCCTGTCAACCCAAATCGGCAGTGGAAGCGGCGCGTCGTATAACAACCTGCAAAGCAAGCAAGTCTCGCAAGGCAACTACTGGATCGAACTGCGGGGAACCTATCGCTACCTCTCCACGGACTTCGTGAGCGTCTATGTGGAAAGCGCTGTTGCCACCGCGTCGTTCTACATTGATAACGTCAATATAATAGAAGAAGAAAATAGCCAGCCGGCTGTTGTGGAGGACATAACGCCACTCAAAGATGCTTACACCGATTTTTTCCCCATCGGGAGCATCGCATCTGGCAAGGACTTAAGTGGTCTGCGCCTTGAGTTGCTGACCAGGCATTTCAATATCGTTACTGCTGAAAATGCCATGAAGCCTGGGGAGTTGCAGCCGCGTAAAGGGGAGTTTAACTTCAGCGCCGCCGACGCCATTGTCAACACAATGCTGGAAAACGGCCTGGCTATGCACGGCCATACGCTGGCGTGGCATCAGCAGACTGGCGCGTGGATGTATACTGGCTCGGACAGTCTGCCACTGTCTCGCGAGGAGGCGCTTGAAAACCTCGCCACGCACGCGAAAACCGTGGTCGAGCATTTCAAGGACAGGGTTGTTTCGTGGGATGTACTCAATGAGGCGATAAATGACGGGCTTACGACTGAAGTAGCTACTGACTGGCGGGCGTCTCTGCGGAGCAGTCCCTGGTTACAGGCCATTGGCGATGACTATATCGAGGCGGTGTTCCTCGCGGCGCAGGAGGCTGACCCGGACGCGAAGCTCTATTACAACGATTACAACCTTAACAACCAGAACAAGGCGACTGCTGTCTATAACATGGTGAAAGAGCTTAACGAGAAATACCCAGGACTTATTGATGGCATTGGTATGCAGGGGCATTACGATCTCAATACCAATCCCGCTGATGTTGAGCGGTCTATACAGCAATTTATTTCGCTTGGCGTTGAGGTCAGCATTACTGAATTGGATATAAGCGCCGGCACAGACGGACGTTTAAGCAACGATGCCAGTCTCCAGCAGGCGCTCTTGTACGCACGCTTGTTCAGCATTTTCAGGCAATATAAAGAAAACATCGGGCGTGTAACTATTTGGGGGCTTGATGACGGTTCAAGCTGGCGGGCTGACCGGAGTCCAACGCTCTTTGACCGCTCGTTCAGGGCAAAACCAGCATTTTACGCAACGATTGATCCTGACGCCTTTATTGCCGAGCATCAGCAGTAATATCACGCCACAGAATGTGCGGAATACGCACGCTCTGTGCATTCTTGCTTAAATAAGACCTGTTCCTTTAGGTGTCTGATAAGCGAACCCTCTCCAGCGACAGTAATGCCCGCTTACGGTCAAGGCCACCGCCATAGCCGGTGAGATTGCCATCCGCGCCAATGACGCGGTGGCAGGGAATGATGATGCTGATAGGGTTGTGTCCGACCGCGCCGCCTACAGCCCTCGCCGAGCAACCCTTGCTGCTGCCGAGTTTGTGGGCAAGCGCACCATAGCTTGTGGTTTCGCCATAGGGGATTTGCAGTAAAAGGTCCCACACGGCGTGCCTGAACGCGGTGCCGTGTGGATTGAGCGGTGGCGTTATAGTAGGGGCTTTGCCTGAAAAGTAGGTCGCCAGCCACTCGTGGAGCCGCTCAAACACCGGCTCCTGTGGCGCGTCGCTCCAACCCGCCGTATCTGGTGCGAAACGCTGTTGCTCGGTAAAGTCGAGCCTGATGAGCGCATTGTGTTTTGCCGCCGCCCGCATAGCGCCAACAGGGGTATCAATGACGCAGGTATAGATCATGTTCCCTCCGGTCTGCTTCTTTTCAATCCACGCGCCCGCATGGAGCGCCACACAGCCCTTTCACGGCGAAATCTTCAGCACCCCACCGCTCTACGACTGGGATTCTTTATTACCAGCTTAACACGTCCAGCCGGGGTAATTCGCGGACTTTTTTCTTTGTTGTCGAACTCACGTTACTTTATGGCGACTAGTTCCATCTCAAACACCAGAAAGCTGTTTGCTGGAACCGGGCCCGTGGCTGTGGCGCCAAAGGCAAGCTCTGGCGGGATGACCACAAGGCGTTTCTCACCAACCTTCATGTCCAGCAGGGTCTCCTCCCAGCCGGCTATACTCAAACGGCCCTGTCCAAGCGGAAAATCCTGGGGGCCGCCGTGCAGGTCTGAGTTATCGAGGGTCTGGCCTGAAAGCAACATCATCTTGTAATTGATCGACACGGTTTTACCAGCGACTGGCTTTGCACCGCGCCCTTCCCGTTGGATGATGAAATAGATGCCAGAAACGCTGACCGTAGCGGTGGGGTACTTACGCTGAATCTCGGCGATAGTGGCTTCCCGCTGTACCCGAGCTCGCGCCGCTACTGCCATATTCACGTTCCGTAACAGCGTGTCAAATGTAACCTGATCCGCCTTGAACGCCTGTGCCTCCGGGCCATTGCGGATAATCTCGACGTGGGTGATACGGTCGCCCTGCCTGATGGCGTTTACCACTGACTGCCCCTCGACTACCTTGCCGAACACTGTGTGCTGACCATCCAGCCAAGGGGTGGCAACGTGGGTGATGAAGAATTGACTCCCATTGGTGCCGGGACCAGCATTGGCCATGGACAAAACGCCCGGACTGTCGTGTTTAAGACTGGCATCGATCTCATCAGGGAAACGGTATCCAGGACCGCCTGTGCCATTACCGAGTGGGTCGCCGCCCTGAATCATGAAGTCCGTGATGACGCGGTGAAAGGTAAGCCCATCGTAAAAAGGCTTGCCTGTGGTGTTGTTCATTTTACCCTCGGCCAGTGCCACAAAGTTACACACCGTGAGTGGGGTTTTCTGGTACTCAAGCCGTACCACAATGTCTCCCCGACTGGTACTCATTCGGGCGAAAAGGCCATTTCCCAGCGCGGTATCCCCCGGCGCGGCAAACACGACGCTGTTGACCATAAACAGCAACACAGAGTTCCCAAGAACCATCATAGGTCTGAACCAATCGTTAAAAATACGCATAAGAAACCATATCATAAACAGCGCTTGAAACACAACGATCCTGCCCGATTAGACCAGCTATCATGACTCAGACGTTGCTCGTTTTCAAATCCGCCGTAAAACCCCGCCCTAGAGCCTACACTTACCCCACAGATTTCTTACCTCGAACCCTTTAGGCAAGCGTCATCCTATATCATGGCAGAGGCCATATCTTAACGAGGTGAACGCCCGCTCCTATGGCTGCTGCGTTTTCTGTTCGTGGACAGACCAGTAACGGCAAGAAGCTGGAAGCTTGTAGAACAAGCCGAGTGAGCAGCTCAAGCAACAAGCCCCTGCTTTTAGGCAGGGGCTTGTTGAAGAAAAACCAGTTGACAGATATAGAATCTCTCTCTTATGTTTCAAGAGAAATTAAATCCCTATCAATATGGAGAATTATATGATGATAAAAACCATGCGGTTTTCTAAAGACAGGCGGAACTCGTCCGATGAGCTTACCTTGTTGCCAAATGATGCGCGCAAGAGATGCGCAAGCGTCTTCCCCCACCCCTCGTTCGCCCTTGATGACGAAGATGATGACGAAGAAGAGTTTGACGACTATGAGGATGACTATGATGATGAAGAGGATGACGATTACGAGGACTACGAGGACGACTTTGACGAGGACGACGAAGACGACCTCGACGACGAAGACGACTTGTAAACAACGTCGGCGGCTCCCCATAGACGCTCCAGCTCATAAAAAGAGCGGGCTTTTTCTGTCATAAGGTGGATAACAATGGCGCCCAAATCAATGAGGCGCCATTCGTCATCCATGATAAGGCGTTCAGCGCCGCGCCGTTGCTCACGGGGTCGGGGCGAGACGCGCAGGATATCAATGCCCTTTTCATAGCAAAAATCTTTGATATGCCGTTCAAGCCCTTGCTGGTGGGTGTTGCTATTTACAGTGGCTATCACGAAGAAGTCTGTCCATGCGTTAAGCCCGCGCAGGTCTAGCCCTACCACGTCCATACCGCGATGTTCTTCAAGAAGCGCGCATAAAGCCCTACTTAGGTCAATTTGAGATAACGTATCGTCCATTAAAATCACTTCCTAGAATAAGAGTAAAATCAGTTCTCTGCTCAAACGTGGGTATAAGCAGTTCCAGTCCAAGGGTGTCCTCGCTTACAGTCGCTTCAAATTCGATATTGTTGCATTGAATCACACTTCCAAAGATACGCGCCATGTTTTCGTTACCAGAATAATCAATGATAACAGTGTCCCGCCGTTTCTGTTCCGAGTTCTTGATCTCGGTAACGTCATAGCCAAAGCCACGCAACAGCTCGGCGGTTCTGGCGGCAAGGCCATTGACATCGGTTCCGTTCAGCACTTCCACCGTGAAGACGCGGTCAGTGGCAGCACCTTCAGCAGGTCGAGTCAATCCTTGCTGGGTCTGGCGCACGATGTCTTTAATCAAGCTCCCGTCGTAATAGGGAAGAAGAAGGGTTTGACCAGAAACTTGGCGGGCTGTACCGCCGACAGACTGAATGCTCACCCGATCTATGTTGATGCCAGCATATTCGTCAAAAAGCCGTTCCCGTAGGCGCAGGTTCATGTTGGTGCGGATCATAGACTGGTAGATACGGGTAACTTCCGGGTTCTTGAGGAAATCGTGCCGTTCTCCCAGGCGTTTAATCAAGCCAAGGAAGAAGCGCTGTCTGCGGAAGCTGATGAGTTCGCCATCTTCTTCCGGCAGTTCATACGAGACGTAGAGCCGCGCTTTGTCCCCATCAAGCCGTGTTTTGCCGGAAGGGAAGAGAATCGGTGGCTCTTCATTGTAGATTTCCACCCGCGTTGGGATAAGAATCTCCACGCCTTCAATGAGATCAACCACATTACCAAGACTTGTGGTATCCAGCACAAACGAATACGTTATGGGAACCCCCAGAAGCCGCGCCACCTCGGTCTCAAAGGCAGCTATTTTCTGCGGATCATACACTGTGTCAATGCGATCAACCCGATTTACCTTCTGCAGGATGAGACCAAGCTCACCCGGTATGTCGAATATCGAAGCCCGTCTTGTTGCTGGATAGTACATGAGTACATACGTCCCCAGGGGCTTACCATCATTACCCTCAAGCACAAACAGCGTGTTGATAGCCCGCTCTCCAGCAATAATCCCCTCAAGCGGGTCAGAGCGCAGGGTCTGAACCGTAACAAAAACACCAGCTCCCAAAAACACGATAATAGCGACAAGTAGCACCATGCTTGCGTCAAAGCGGGTGTTGTTCGGTGTTAGCGTTTTCTTCCTCATTGTTAAAACGAATCCCTCTTATGCATCGCGTCAAGGAGACGCAACGTACCTTCTGAAATATCGACTTGGCATGAACGAAGGTAAGCCACATTGTTATCAAGCACAGCAGTGAAAAGCTGGTCAAGGCTACCGGTTTCGCTCAAGTCCCTCAACGCTGGATTAATCTCTTCCCGCGTTACTTCGATCTTATCGGCAATGAAAAGTATCTTCGCAAGACCGCCCATGCCCATACCGCCGCCAATATGCAGACGAACAGCCTCCAGTACATCCTCTGGAAACGCTACTGGCAACGCGCCAAAGCGTTCCACGAGCAGCACCGCCGCGGCGCGGGCGTGGAGTAGGCTGGGTTTCTTCTGTTCCAGCTTGCTTATCCCGTTGCCATCGCGTTTAGCCATGGCTATCAGCGCCTGCTCAGGCAATGATTTGCACATATCATGGCTAATGCCGGCAAGATAACCCTTGCGGGGATCAAGCCCAAAGCGGCGGCAAAGGTCGGAACAGAGAAGCGCCACGGCGCGACTGTGAGTGAAACGGGACTGGCTTGTCAGAGAACGCGCCGCCTCTTCAACACGCACGAGAAGCGCCAGCGAGGGCGAATCCTCAAAGGCGCGTAGTGGGAACCGGTAGAGGCCACGATCTTCTATGATCACACGCGCCCCGTGTGGCACAAGGTAGCGCCAGTTACCGTTGTTGTGAATGCGTTCCCGTACCTCGGCTGAGGAGATGTTTATAACCTCGTTATGCAGTTGGGTGTATGGGTAAGGAAACGGCATATCTGTTGAAAGGTGGCGTTGCGCTATGATGATGTCGGCGCTTTTAACAATATCATCGGCGCGTCGCCATTTGTGGAAGTCCTGCGCAAGGTCGTCGCCCAGCACCAGTGCAGGTTTGCCGGTAGGACGGTAGCGCCGCACGATGTCGGCGATGGTATCAGCCGTATACGAGATGCCTTTGCGCCTAAGCTCGCAGTCGTCAATGACAAGGCGCGAATCACCCGCTATTGAGGCGACAAGCATATCCATGCGCTCGGCAGGACTAGCGCCCTCAGCGCACAGCTTAAACGGTGATTGATACGTCGGCACCAGAATCACGCGGTCATAATCATACGCCGCAAGTACCGTGTCTGCGAGGTACAGATGACCCACATGCACTGGATTAAAACTTCCGCCCAGTATCGCAAGCTTCATTTATGACTCCACTTATTCCGCAACTTCGTCATGCCCGCTGTCAGCAAGCCGCGCAAGGCGTCCGCCAAGCGCCGCTATACCTTCCCCTGAAAAGACTGAGATGCCCAGTGTTTCTTCCGTAACGTATTTTGCTTTAAGCCGCTCAAAACGCTCGGTTGTTCCCTCAATGTCCAACTTAGTCCCAATCAGCAGGCGCGGCTTTTGAACAAGCGCGTCTGAAAATGAGGCAAGTTCCCTGTACAGCACGTCAAAGGCGTCAAGATAATTGTCTTCAGACAAGTCAATAAGAAAGGCAAGCGCAGTAGTGCGGGAAATGTGCTTGAGAAAGTGGATACCCAGACCCTGCCCGCTCGACGCGCCTTCGATAAGACCCGGTATGTCAGCCAGAATAATGTCTTGATCATCAATGGTGAGTATTCCCAGGTTGGGAATTTTAGTGGTAAAGGGATACGACGCGATCTTGGGGCGGGCGTTAGTATAGCGGTTAAGGAGCGACGACTTGCCCGCGTTGGGGAAGCCCACCAAACCAATGTCCGCCATGAGTTGAAGCTCCACCTTGAGCCGCGCCCCCGCGCCACTCTTACCGGGAAGGGCTTTGCGCGGCGCCTGATTCACCGACGACTTGAAGTGGATATTACCCCAACCGCCATTCCCGCCCTTGAGAAACACGAACTGTTCCCCGTGCTTACCAAAGTCCCGAACCAGTTCCCCAGTATCCGCGTCCCGTATCAGTGAGCCGGGCGGCAGGGGGATGATGATATCCGCGCCGTTCTTGCCGTAACGAGCCGCACTTTCACCGTCATGCCCATTTTCAGCCTTAAACAACTGCTTATAGCGCAGGTGAGCCAGGGTTCGCAAGTTCCGGCGCACCACAAAGACCACATCCCCGCCGCGCCCCCCATCGCCACCAGATGGCCCTCCGCGCGGGACATACTTTTCCCGCCGGAATGCCACACACCCGTTCCCCCCTGAGCCAGAGACAACCTCAATCAACGCTTCATCGGCAAATTTCGTCATGTTACGTTTACCTGCGGCAAAGACTGGTCAAGACAGAACCCCACGACCATCTGTCTATTCCACCGCCACTGTAGCGGGAATCACCGTCGCCAGCTTCCGCCCCCGACGCTCGGTGAACGCAACTGTTCCATCAACCAGCGCAAAGAGCGTGTAATCACCACCGCACCCAACATGCGATCCCGGATGAATCTTCGTCCCACGCTGACGCGCGATGATTGTTCCAGCCTTTACCCGCTTCCCTTCTCCAGCCTTGATACCAAGGTACTGGGGATTAGAATCCCGTCCATTTTTAGCGCCGCTACCGCCTCGTTTTCGAGCCATATTAGTTCCTCCGTATAGTCATTGTGCAATAGTCAGGGTATTCCTCAGAAACCGAGTGAAGACCTTCGATCAAAAAAGCGCCCGCCACAAAAAGCGTATCCTTTCCAGCCGCGGTATACTCAATTTCCATAAGAAAAACGCCCCGCTCAAACGGGCCGCCCCGAACAACGATCCCTTCCGCAAGGGAAAGGATTTGCAGGGCTGTTCTCGTCAGTATCGAGACAGCAGCGCAGACAACATCGCCGCCTTTAAGCCCCGCGTGGGCGTGTCCTGAAACTCGGCAGGATGTGAGTATCTCCGCTGAGTCCAAAACCACGTCAATCATGATCATTCAAGCTACGCTCCCTGAATATCATCGATCTTGATTACTGAATACCGCTGCCGGTGTCCCTGCTTCTTGCGATGATCCTTCTTGGGTATGTACTTGAAGACAATGATCTTCTTTGCCTTTTCGTGGGATTCCACTGTTGCAGACACCGAAACACCGGCCAGATACGGCGCACCTACCTGCACCGTATCCCCTGAAACCATGAGAACCGAATCAATGTTCAGAGCGGAACCAGGTTCCGCGTCAAGCAGATCAACCTTCAGGCGAGCGCCTTTCTCAGCCTTGTACTGTTTGCCTTTTAATTCCATTAGTGCGTACATCTTTTTCCTTTTTCCTTTTATAAAAAACGTATCTTTTTATACTCCGCATCAGGGTCTCGCGTCAACCTGTCGCTCGTGCCGACCACTCAGCGGTGTGCCAGACACTTTGCGTGGCACGCGCCGCCGCCCTATCACCGCATAGCGTTGAGCCCCTTGCCTTCATAGTGAAAAAAGCGGCTACCCATCTGGGTAGCCGCCGCCAATGACGCCGCGTTATGGGCGCACCTTAGAAGCCAAAACGGAATCCAATGCCAATGCCAGCGCCACTCGTGTTAAAGCTGCTGTTGAAGTCGGTTGACTGGATCGAGGCTTCAGCCAAAATCTCAAGTATACGAAGGTTGATGCCAATGCCAGCGCGATGCTTCCAGACGCCTTGATTCAACCCAGTTCCCAGATGGAAAGACAGGAAAGAGAGCAGGTTCAAATCCGCCTGTATACCCCAGTTGAAGGTCGGCTCGTCCGAAGCCGTGATCACGGTGATGCCCAGGTTCGGCTTGAGGGTAAACTTCAGGAGGCTCATGTCAAGCAACTTCCACTTGGCGTATACATCAAACGTGAGAGGACGGATTACGGTCTTGTTCTCATTGTCAGAGTATTCTTGCTTAACCTCCGTAGTTGTCTCTATCGTAGGATTGGAGAGCGGGTCCTTTACCTCTATACCAAGATCGTCTCCCCTTATGCTCATCAAGTTATACAGCCTGGACGGGATAATAGGGATATGGTTTGCCGTGCCGCCAACGTAGAGCCAGTCGAAAAGTCCATACTCCGCGCCAACAGTGAGATCAAAGCCCATGTCGCCATTTATACTCGAGATAATATCCATCCCGTCGTCCATGGGAAAAGGGGTATACACCTTAATCTCACCATTAACACGGAAATTAAAGGTTTCACCGCTGGTGTTCAGGTAATAGGCCAGTGTTGATTTGGGGATGTAGATAAGAGGCATAAAAGTAGCGGGCGAAGCGGTGAATGTCCAGCGATCCAGATGCAGGAAGGCGTTCAAACCAGCCTCCATGAAGATGCCACCAGCTACACTAACCGCATCTCCGGCTAGGTCATGGCTGTTGATATTGCCGTCAGCGAGAAAATCCAGCAGGGCTGAACCCAAGGTAAACGTCAATTCTCCCTCAACCTTGGAAAACACACCCACTCCGAAGAAATCCCCAATGTTGATGTTCAAGAAGGTATTCATTGAAGAGGGAGAAAGCGCCATGTTCATGCCGTTTGCCCCAACCTTTTTCCGTATTTTGGGAATGTCGAGAATGAGTTCCTCGCGGAACAATTCGTTGACGACAAGCGCGTTGTTCGCTATGCCGGTGTCAATGTCAGCACCAATTTCAAAGAAGCGTTTCGGCTTCTCAGACATGGGCATGACTTTTGTCGGCTGTTTCGGCTCAGCCGCAGGCGTTGTCGCCACTCCAGGAGACTGAGCCGCCGCCGCTTGAGCGCGCGCGTCCTCCGCAATCTGCTCCATCTCAGACTCCAGCGCGTCCTGAGCGAATAGCGGCGCTCCAGCCAGCGCTACACACAGAAGCGTTATCAGTGTTCTTGCTCTTTTCATCATAAGCTCCTTTTAGAATTCGACCTGATAGTCCAGATCAGTCTTGACTTCCACCGCGATGGAAAGGTCAATGCCCTTCCCAGCCTCGTCTTTGAGAATCTTTAAGGTCTCCTCATTTTTAACGAGTAGTTCAAACTTGGGACTGAAAGGATAGGCTATGTCGTCCGCATCAAGGGTAAGTTTGCCATCGCCATCCTTCAGCCTTTCTTCTGTTAGGAGTTCATTTTCACCATCCTTGAGCAAAACTCCAAACGCTAAACCCTCAATCATGCCATTGGTATAGTTAGAGAAGTAAATGGTTACCGACTCCAGGTTTTTGAACACATCATCTTCATCAGAGCCTGTTCTGCCGAATAAGTCTCCTCCGTCGCCGACTGAATCTTGCAGCATTCCGAGTTCCAGCTTTTTGTACGGCGTATTGGTAGCATCCTTAAAATTCGAGGATACCAGCGTATCGTCCAGCGTGAACTCCAGCGGGAGCAGGATAACCATGTCAACGCTGATCTTTCCGGCTTTATTGTCCTCTTTCTTTATCGTTACCCGCGTCAGCTTCAACTCATAACTGAACTCCAGAGGATACTTAAACAAATTGGTAAGGTCTATCTTATACGTATCAGCCGGGGCAGTAAAATTTTGTTTCCAGCCTGAAAGCGCCTCCTCAACTGGAGTAACGGCAACCTCTGTTTTTTCCGTCCCTTTATCCCATGTCAGCCTATATTCCGCCTCCGCTTTAAGGTCGTTGGTGTCTGGTGTCGCTAGATACATATACCCGCTAATTTCCTTAAACGAAACGCCGTTACCCATAAACTCCCCAAAGCCGGAGAAGTCAAGCTCATACATTCCTTCCTGCGTGTCCTCCGTGCCCTCCTCCTTCGCTTCACCGAGACTAATGGCTGCTTGCTCCCAATCAAAACTAAGCTGCGGCGAGAACCATGTCCCCAGCGGCACCGTAACGCCTATGCTTACCTTGTCAGTTGCCGGTTGAAACTCGGCAATCTCCGGGCTGGTCCATTTGTTTCCTTCTGGCTCAGGATCGCCAGAATTATTGAATACCGCACCCTTGAACGTTACCTTAACACCATTCGTCGGTACAACATCGTTTCCCTGTTCACCTTTAGGAGGAGGCTCCGTGGGCGTCGTGGGCGTGTAGAATTTCAGTGTTACGCTTATCTCCACCTCTGTAACATCATGGGCAAACGACATGGAGTCCAGCGGAAGAGGAATCTCAATTTCAGAACCAGTACCAGGTATCCATTGCCCCTCTGCATCTGATAAATTGGAAGCCACATCCATCTGCTCGACATACTCCGACAGGTTTATGTTAATGTCTGCGACTGGATAGCGTACACGGTACGCCTGCATTTTCTCATCAGAGGGAACAATATACTCAATGATATCGAGGTTCTGCTTGTTCTCGCCGCCTAGTTGCTCCTTAAGTCCGTCTACAGACAGATACTGGTTGAGAGACATTCCCTCTCCTGCATCGAAAGGACTGCCCAGGGAGACGTATAAGCCCGGCGAACTCTTAATCCTCACCGAGCTTGGCACCTGTAGATTGCCCAGATCGCACGACACCATGACAAAAACAAACAACGCGCTTACAAGGCTCGTTGTTATCCGGTTTAACTTCATTTTCATAGTTTTCTCCAAACAGAACGTACTTATCTTAAATGCCCTTATCAGGCATGTAGATATAAAAACAGTATAGCATAAACGACATGAAAAGACAGGAGTGTCTTATTCTGGATGTGCAGTGTCAGGTACTTGACATGCTGTTTTTTAGTAGAGTGGGTCGTGGGTATATTCTATCTTCTTACCTGCTGTTTTCAAAAGCATACAATTATTATAATTCCTCACGCTGAACATGTCAAATCGCCCTGCGGTACGCTTTACGAGAAACGCGAGTTCGACCGCGTCCTTCGCCAGACACGCAGCGGTACCAGACACCTTCAGTTTGGGGACACGGTTGCCCCGCAACCATTGCGTTGGACATTGCTTCGCCGCGGCATAATTTCAAAGCGCCTATTGCGTATGACTTTCAGCGTCGAGGCTACTTCTACACGGACAAGTCCTTTCGTCTCTGAACCTTATGGGAAAAAGAGGCGCAGTCTGACGCCAGAGGCGTTTCCCAAGACTACGTTTATACCTGAGTGGCAGCGGAGAGGCTGCTTCCAGTGGAACGGAATCCAGAGGAGGGCGCTGTCTCGATACTGCCCCATGTGCAGACAAGCAACAACAAAGACATAGAGTTCGTTGCCTCCATCGGCAACCGCGACATCATTCTGATATA
>JAITIX010000016.1 GCA_031279205.1 Treponema sp.
ACGAGCGCGGCTTTGAGGGCAATTTTTTTCATACTTATAAAATATCGACATGTATGACTGGAGTATGAATTGTTGTGGCCTAACACTCCTCTTCAGGTTTTGACACGGGTGCCAGAGACCTTTTCAAAGCGTCGTACGCCGTTCTTGATACCAACACCGAAATTGCGAATTGTTGCATCGCTTGCCTTCTTTACCCTCTCTTATTATGGTTTAGTTACCGACCGGTCGGTAACATGCTGTGTATGGCGCTACCATGCTCGGCACGACCGGCGTGGATTCTTATGACGAAAACAGATATAGTACGCGCCGCGTTCCGGGTTTGGGGGCGGCAGTTTTACCAGTCTACCAGTCTCACCCAGCTTGCCCGCGACCTGCGGGTTACCAAGTCTGCGCTCTACCGGCACTTTGACCGCAAGGAGGCGCTGGAAAACGCCATGTACGAAATGTACTATGACGAGTATGCTGCCTTCCTCAAGCCGTGCTATGACAAGGCGCTCAGTAGCGCTGACGGCGACTCCGCTCTGCTTATCCTTCTCCGGGCAATGGTTGCTTACTATGCCCGCGATATTGATGTTTTCCTCTTTTCACTGTTTCAGGTATATAGCAAGCGCAACGCAATAAATGTGATGAAACAGCTTCATGAGCGAGGTATTGATATACCGAAACTGCGCACTATGTTTACGCAGAATCAGGTCTATCCGACGCAGATACAACTCCTGCTGGCAAGCACGACGTATTGGCTGGCGCAGTTCCACCGAAGTTGCGCCTGTCTGGACACGAAACCGGATGACGAGCAGGTCAATAAACTTATCGTATATATAGAAGAAAACGTTACGAAAGGACTTGGTTATGAGTGGGCGACTGTGGCGCGGTTGGACTACGAGCGGCTTGAGGCGCTGGCACGGCAAAGCGTGAAGTTGACGCCGCTGGTGTCTGGCGACGGCAGTGCAGTGTCTAACATCGGTGAGCGTCTGCTCAAGGCTGTGGCAAGTGTGGTCGCGGAGGTGGGTCCGTGGGACGCCTCAATGGACATGGTTGCCCAGAGAGCGGGCATGTCCAAGAGCGGGCTTTACGCGCATTTCAGGAACAAGCAGGATATGCTCACCCAGCTTTTTCTCAGGGAGTTTGACCGAATTTTTGTCCGCGCTGAGGCTGCTATGCGACTCGTTGACACAGTTGAGGAAAAGCTCTACATGGTCATCATCAGCATCGCGGATTACCTGCGCTCACACCCAGAGATACTGATCGCTATGGACTGGGTTCGCACACGCCCGCTTAAGATGGACTTTTCAGTACCGTCGCGCCTCTACCGTATCTTCGCTGAGTTCCACTTTGACGAGGATCGTTTTTCCCATGTAATTGAAGAAACTAACAATGATGAAGGGCGCTACCATATTCCTCAATGGATAGTGTTTCTTATTGTGAATACCCTGATATACCGTCCGATAGACATGAACTTCGTCGATGTGTCAGATGAGAATGTACGGCTCTTGTACCGCGCCCTCACCTGCGGCTTGGGAGGCTTTAAGCAATGAAGCGCTGGCGTTGCAGTGCATTAAATATAAAAAACGACAACAACCGCAGCAAGCGATATTGTCGAACAGTCGCGTGTATACGGGCTGAATAGAGCGGCGTTATGCCGCAACAATGCTGCCGGACTTTGGAAACAGTGCTAAGAAGCCGCTGTTTCTGAGGGATTTGGTGAGAACACGTTCCCCAATGACCGGAGCAAGGAGAGTTTTATGATACGTTTTTTTTACGGTGAGCGGAGTGGGAGACGCGGTGAGCAGATCTCTCGCCGGCGCATGGCTTGGGGTTTTGCCTACCGTGCCTCAGCAATGCTGCTCTTCATCATGGCGGGCGCTGTCGCCGTTGCACAGGATGCGGTGCCTGACACCATGCGGTTGACACCGAGTATGGCGGTGGAGCTTGCCATAGCGAACAATCTCAGCCTTGAGTCAACGCGAATAGCAAACGAAACCAAGAAGCGCAAGTCGGATTACTCGTGGAACCAGTTTATACCGTCGGTAACAGTGGGGGGAAGTCTCATACTGGACAATAAGGCAACCACGCAATCAGGGACAACACTGGTTCCTGCCGGTATCTTCCAGTCGGGTACTTACACGTCTATACCAAACTTACCGCCAGAATTACAGGATAGTCCTGTCTTTGGTGTGGCGGCAGTTCCCTATTCCGTAACGCTTCCCCAATGGCACATTGCCACATCCATTCAGATTTCGCTGAATTTGAGCATTGCCATGATCGAGTCGATGAACCGCCTGCGCCTTGATTACGAGAGTGGACTGCTTTCCTATGACAAAGCCGTGTCCCAGCTTGAGCGGGATGTGCGTAAGTCGTACTACCAGATGCTGCTGGTGCAGGAAAACATCAAGCTCCAAAGGGAAAGCCTCGTTACTGCCGAGCGTCAGGAGGCAACGGCGCGGGCGAATTATCAGGCTGGACTTGCGCCGGAACTCAGTCTCTTGCAGGCGCAGGTCTCCAAAGAAAACCTTAGACCCACGATTGAAGAGGCAGAGAATAACTTTAAACTGCTTATGGCGCAGTTCGCCATGAACCTCGGTCTGCCCTATGACACCAGCTTCGAGTTTGAGCCACTGGCAACAGATATTTCCTTTGTGCCGCTTGATGTGCGGGAACTCATCTCTCAGGCGTCTAACAGTAAGCCGGATATACAGGAAATCAGGCAGAACATTTTGTTGCTGCAAAGCGCCAGAAAAGCTCAGGTTCAGTCAATGTATCCGGCGTTAAGCATAAGCTGGGGTCTCACCAATGCCTTTACTCAAGACCCGTGGAAAGATAACTGGTTCAATGGGGATAACTGGAACCAATCCGGCTCCCTTACCATTTCGCTAGGTATTCAGCTTCATAACCTGCTTCCTTGGACTTCCAGCCGCCAAACCGTGAAGGACATTGATGACAATATGCAGAGCCTCAACATCGGCCTCGCACAGGCAATACGGGGAACTGAGCTTGAGATTTATAACACCGTGCTTTCCCTGCAAAAAGCCCAGACCCAGATTGCGGCTTTGCAGAAGACCGTGGAACTGGCACAGCGCAGCTATGAGCTTACCGAGCAGGCTTACCGAGCAGGCTTTCAGGATTTGCTCCAAGTGCAGAACGCAGAGCAACAGCTTAATCAAGCAAAGGTTGGCGTATTGGTGCAGAACTTCACCTATCTACAGGGTCTTCTTGACCTTGAATATGCCATTGGGGTTCCCTTTGGAACCCTGTCAGGGAGTATCCAATGATTTTTCTTAAAACTTGTGGTGAAACCATTGCCCCTAAGCGGGTGATGAGTGGGATGGTGGCGCTGTTTATCGCTATCACGCTGGGCGCGTGTAACCGCGAGGAGGCGGAAAGCGCCACTGTTGCGCCGGTGGCAGAGTCCGTGCCGGTATTCGCGGTAAACACTACTACGGCGGTGCAGGGACAGATCAGCGACTATATCGCCCTGGCTGGCGACATTGTTGCCGGCTCAACAGTCGATGTCTATTCCGACGTGGCTGGCAAAGTAACGCGGGTCTATACCACTGTCGGGAGCAGAGTCTCCAAAGATGCACAGCTCGTCGAGGTTGACCCTTCCCGCCCAGGCATGAACTACATTCCAGGCGTGGTTAAAGCGCCAGTCGCTGGTACAATTGTGTCGCTCAATGCCCAACCGGGTCAGACCCTTAGTCAGGCAATACCAGTTGCCCGCATCTCCAGCAGCGGCAGTAGCGGGCTGGAAATCAAGGTCTATGTCGCCGAGCGCTTCGTCTCGAAAATCAGCCCCCACTTGCCCTGTGAAATCATACTGGACGCCTACCCAAGCGAGGTGTTCAAGGGCAGTATCTCCGAGGTCAGCCCTGTGCTTGATCCCGCCTCGCGCACCATGGAGGTCAAGATCAACGTTGATAACGTGGATAACAAGCTCAAAGCCGGTATGTTCGCCAAAACACGAATCGTAACTGAGCAGAAAAGCGGCATCGTCAAAATACCTTACGCGGCTTTAATCGAACGGTTTGGCGAAACCTATGTCTTCACAGTCGCCACTGACCCCACAGACCCAGCGTTCCGCGTGGCGCGGCGAAGGGTTGTTACCAAGGGCATACTGGTTGACGGCGTGCAGGAGATACAGAGCGGACTTTCCCCAAATGAGGAAATCGTGGTTCGGGGACAGAGCCTCCTTGAGGACGGCTCCCGGATCAATGTAGTCGAGCGTGTCGCGCCTCTGGCTGCGACAAATTAGGAGCCAAAATGAGTTTTGCTAAAACAGCCGTATCACGACCTACTACTATCTTTATCGTCTTCGTTCTCTTGCTCTGTCTGGGGGTCTTCGCGCTGGCAAACCTGCCCATTGACCTCACGCCAGAGATCAACCCACCCTACCTCGTGGTTGTAACCACCTACACAGGCGCGGGACCTGAAGAGGTCGAGCGCAGCATAACCCGCCCAATTGAAGGCTCTTTATCAAATGTGTCAAACCTCGAAAAGCTCACCTCAACATCATCCAAAGGCACAAGCATGATCATCATGCAGTTCGCCTATAAGACCGACCTCGCCGATGCCTCCGCTTCCGTACGCGATAACATTGATATGATTAAGAGCTATCTGCCAAGCGGAGCAGGCTCCCCGCTGCTCATCAAGTATAACCCGTCGATGATCCCCATCATGGGGCTGATGGTAACGTCGGCAAACCGTACCCCCGATGAACTACGCGAAGTGTCTGAAAACACAATCCTGCCACGCATTGAGCAGACCCCAGGCGTCGCTACTGGTTCAGTATCAGGCGGACGCGAAAAGATCATCCGCGTGGAGATACCGCAAACACGACTTGAGGCGTATGGGCTAACCGTAACCCAACTTCAGGCCATGCTCTCCAGCCAAAACATGCAGATTGCCGCCGGCTCCATCACCGATAACGGCCTGTCGTACATACTGACCACCATGGGCGAATACACCTCGCTAGACCAGATCAAGGACACAGTGATCGCGTACAAGGGCGGCGGCATGGTGAACGGACAGGTGGAACTGCCGAAAACTATACGCCTACGCGACATTGCCGATGTGTTCGAGGGCTTCCGCGACGAAAACAGCGTAGTCTATGTAAACGGCGTTCCCGCCATTCAGATCACAGTGCAGAAGCAGAGCGGCAAAAACTCAGTGCAAACCGCCAGAGACCTGCGAACACGGCTCGTGCAGATCGCCCGTGAAATACCAAACGACATTAAAATAACAGAAATCTATAACACCACCGACCAGATCGAGAATTCAATTAACCAAGTGGCAAACGCCGCCATTTCCGGCGCGCTACTAGCCATCATCGTGGTCTTTATCTTCCTGCGCTCGCTCAAGCCAACCCTGATCATTGGCGTCAGTATTCCGGTTTCAGTGATCATTACAATTATGCTGATGTACTTCGCAGGACTCACGCTCAACATTATGACACTGGCGGGTCTCTGCCTCGGCGTTGGTATGCTCGTGGATAACTCCATCGTCATTCTTGAAAACATTTATCATTACCGCGAAAAAGGCGCGAAGCTCTCAACCGCGTCGGTTATTGGCACTCAAGAGATGCTGCTTGCGATCATTGGTTCCACGCTGACAACAATCTGCGTGTTTGCGCCGCTGGTCATGTTTCAGAACCTGCTTGAGATGATCGGCGAACTCTTCTTCGGACTTGCCTTCACCGTTGTCATTTCACTGGCTATGTCGCTGTTCGTAGCCATGGTACTAGTGCCAGTCTTGTCCAGCCATTATCTGCCGCTGGTAACCCGTAAACAAAAGCCACTCAGCAACGCCTCTCTCATAGGCATTGATAAAGCCTTCGAGGGTTTCTTCGACAGCCTAGGGCGCGGGTATAAACGAGCCGTGAGCTGGGTACTGAGACACAAAGCCATCACAGTTACAGCAATTGCTTTGCTGTTCATCGGCAGCCTCGCCATGATCCCCACTGTTGGACTAGTGTTTATGCCAACACAGGCCTCTGATTCAGTGTCAGTGTCAGTTACTCTGCCAGTTGGTTCGCCACTCTCCGATACCGAAGCAGTCTTAAAACAACTTGAGGCTATTGTTCAAAAGGAAGTGCAGGGCTATGAGCGCATCACCGTAACAGTGGGCGGTGGCGGCATGGCAGCAATGTTTGGCGGCAGCGGGTCTACCAATACCGGCTCCTTGCAGATCAACCTGCCTCCTTTTGAGGAGCGAATCGACACTGATGAGATCATTCAGGCAAAGCTGCGCAACCACTTCAATGATTTTGCTGGCGTCTCTTTCAACCTCGGCAGCAGCAGCATGAATATGGGTATGGGCGGTAATCCCATTGACATCATCATCAGGGTCGATGATTTGACTAAGGGCAAAGCCATTGCAGAGCAGATTGCCAACATACTGCGCGATAAGACCGTATTCCCAGAAGTAACCGAGCCAGACATTGGCCTTGACGACGGTTTACCTCAAATTGAACTGCAGCTCGATCGCGAGCGCCTCTACGCCCTGGGACTCAACACCTACACAGTTGGTAATGAGATTAAGGCCGCGGTTGACGGACTCACAGCCACTCGTTATAAGGACAACGGCATTGAGTATGACGTGGTGCTGATTCTGGCAGAGGCCGACCGCGATGAACTTCCCGATCTTGACCAGATTTTTGTAAACAGCCAGATCGCAGGACGGGTGCCTTTGTCAAACTTCGCGTCATACACCAAAGGCACCGGCCCCATCTCCATACAGCGTGAGAATCAAAGCCGCGTAATTCACGTAAGCGCCGGCACACTTCCCGGTGTAAGGCTCAATGAGCTGCAAAACAAGGTACAAGCCGCGATAACAGCGGCGATTCCAGCGGAAGACGATGTAATCATCGAGTATGCAGGCGACTATGCCGAGTTGATGAAGTATATGCAGCGCTTCGCCCTTATTATGACAGTCGCCATTCTCCTAGTCTTCGGGGTTATGGCCAGTCTCTTCGAGTCTTTCAGAGACCCATTCATCGTCATCTTTACGATTCCGCTATCGGTTATTGGCATTATAGCGATTTACCTCATCTCAAACGAGCCGCTGAACATTCTATCCGCCGTAGGCCTGCTGGTACTGGTCGGCGTCATTGTAAACAACGGCATTGTACTGGTGGACTATACGAACATGCTCCGCAAGCGCGGCTATTCCCTGCATGACGCCTGCGTAGAAGCCGCTGGTAACCGCCTGCGTCCCATACTCATGTCCACCCTCACCACGATACTCGGCCTCGTGCCAATGGCCTTCTTCCCCGGTGAAGGTTCGGAAATGACCGCACCCATTGGTAAGACAGTGCTTGGCGGCCTTTCCTTTGGCACACTGATGACACTATTCCTTATGCCAACGATTTACTTTATTATGAACCGTGGCACTGACAAGCGGAAGGCAAAACAGAACGCAAGGCGTGAGCGTATTGCCGCTGGACTCACCCGTAAGCAGGCGCAGGAGCGACAAACCAGCGCAACTTCGGGGGTTACAGCAAAAATAGCAGAGTCAGCGACGAAAAAAGCGCCGTTTGCTGACGGCGACATTCTTGAAAGGGAGGCGGGTTATGATCCGTGTTGAAATTATCGCAAACCATTCGGTTGAAGAGAACATCCTAGAGGCGTTTCAGGCTGAGGGTGTTGCCAAATATTATACTAAGTTTAACTCAATCTTTGGCGTAGGTTCATCAGGACCGCGTATGGGCGACGCAATATGGCCGGAGGAGAACTTCAGCATCGTGGTCTGGTGCGAAAAAGACGAGGTAGAGGGCATAGAACGCTCCGTAGCCGCGGTTAAACAGCAGTTCCCAGACGAAGGAATCAAGCTGTTCAAGATGGAATCCTCGCCCGCGTCAGAGCCGAAGATCGTTCCCGTGCCGCAGATGGTCGTTGCCGTACCACCAGTTCCGCCGAGCGCCGGTCCTGCGTGGACGCCTGAAGAGACGTTATCAGTATTGCCAGAGGAAACCACGAAGCCAGCCCCACTGGTAGAACCAGCGGCGTTGGCTGAATCGCTCTTTGAGATACTTGAGAGTGAGTCGCCGAAATCCCTGACCAATACAGAGTTCTCCTCTGCGGAACTGGCATTCAAGGCATCAGCACTGCCGCCGCTTCAAGCGGCAGACAAAACCCCGCATGAGCAGCCACTGCCTCAGCCTCAGCAGGAACAGCTATGGGTTTCATCACCGCCAGTTCAAGGGATGGAGGACGAGAATAGCTAAGGGCAATTGCGGTTTATCAAAAGCGCCATAAACTCCCCGCCTTTAGCGCCAGACTCGCCCCACAAGATTTTCTTGTTTGCGCTATATTCCCTGAACAGCCCACAACGCTGGTGAGGATAATATAGCGCACAGACCGAGCCACTGGATAAACGTACACCCTTTCAGATATACGCGCCGGAAATCCTGAAAGAATATCCCGCGATCACAACTGAGCTGCTTGATAATCAAGACCAAGTGCAACAGAACGATCAGTTGCAAAATCTATAAAAAATTTGAAAATCTTCTTGACATAGGTTCAAAAGCCATACTAATCTAGGGCTATGAACTTAGGAAACTTTCTACCGCGCCCCGAACAACAGACAGCGGCAAACCGCAGAGACGCTCAATTTCTAAACATGCAAACAGCGGTCTTACTAAATTTCTTAAAATTTATAACATTGATAAGACGCCTTATAACTCGGTTACAGGGAGCTTTTTCTCCCATGTTCAGACCACCGCGCCATGAGACGCGCCACTTCCCGTCAAGAACAGAGTTTCCCGCCTATCATCAGACA
>JAITIX010000023.1 GCA_031279205.1 Treponema sp.
CGCTACGGCTTTATCTATGTGGATAAGGACGACGAGGGCAACGGTACGCTTGAGCGGTCGCGCAAGAAGTCGTTTTATTGGTACAAGGGCGTGATCGAGAGCAACGGGGAAAAATTGTAATTGTTGTGCTTTATTTTGAAGAATATCAGGAATATAATATGAAAGAAAAAATTACAAGGAGTATAGTATGAGAGAATTTGCTTATACGATTACCGACCCGGTCGGTATTCACGCGCGTCCTGCGGGGCTACTGGTAAAAGAGCTGTCGCGGTTTTCCTGCGCTACAACTATCTCCCGCGGGGAAGATAGTTGTGATGGCAAGAAGTTGCTTTCCCTGATGAAACTACGGGTCAAACAGGGGGAGACGATTGTGGCAAAGGCCGATGGTCCGGATGAAGATGCGGCCATTGAAGCGGCGAAAACGTTTCTTTCCGCCAATTTGTAGAAGGAGGCTGCCATGATTACTCTACAAGGAAAAGGTGTAAGCGCTGGGATTGCCATAGGGCTTCTGTCATTTTTTGAGCGGTCTTCGTTTGTGGTGGAAAAGAAACTGATAAGCGATACTGCCGGTGAGATTCAGCGTTTCTATGACGCCAAGAAAACTGCCGCAGACCAGTTGGACGAGTTGGCAAATACAATGGCGGAGAAGATCGGCAAAGAGAATGCTCTGCTCTTCGAGATTCACCGGATGATGCTGGAAGATTCGGATTACATAGACCCCATCATTAAGATGATCGAAACTGAGTGGGTCTGCGCGGAATATGCGGTGCTGGAGTGTGGGAAACAACTAGCCCGTGATTTCGCGGAAATGGACGATGGGTATATGCGGGAGCGAGCCGCTGATGTGGACGATGTTTCCAAGCGGGTTATCGCCATCCTCTCTGGGTCTCAGCAAAGCCTCGCCGGGGGAAGCGGGCCGGTTATCCTGGCGTCTGATGATTTTAGCCCCAGTGAAACCGCCCAGTTTGATCGTGCCAGCGTGATAGCCCTGGCCGCGCAACGTGGGGCGGCGAATTCCCACACCGCCATCTTTGCCCGCACCATGGGGATTCCCGCAGTTATCGGGCTTGGCGCGTCGCTTGCTCCTGGTCTGGGGGGCAAGCAGGTGGCGCTTGATGGCGAAACTGGCGTCTTATACGTTGAGCCAGATTCGGAGACCATGGCGCTTCTTGAGAAGAAGCGAGATCGCCTCCGTGAGGAACGGCGTGAGCTTGAACAATTCCGGGGGAAACCGACTCTTACCAAGGACGGGCGGCGGATAAAGCTCTTTGCCAACATCGGCTCGGTAACTGATGTGGAGGCCACACTGGCCAGCGACGCGGAAGGAATCGGGCTGTTCCGCAGCGAGTTTCTCTACCTGGGGCGGGAAGACTATCCCAGCGAGGACATTCAGTACGAAAGCTACCGGAAGGTCGTGGAGGAAATGAAGGGTAAGCAGGTTATTATCCGTACTCTGGACATTGGCGCGGATAAACAGGTTGATTATTTTCACCTTCCCACCGAGGAGAATCCCGCTATGGGGATGCGGGCGATACGCATCTGCCTTACCCGGCCTCAGTTGTTTGTAACTCAGTTGCGGGCTATCTACCGGGCTTCGGCTCACGGGAACGCGGCGATCATGTTCCCCATGATAAGCGATCTTGAGGAACTGCGCCAGGCAAAACGCATTGCCGACCAGGTGCGGGAGTCTCTGGCTGCGGAAAAAATTCCCTTTAACCCGGAAACCCCTATTGGTATCATGATCGAAACTCCTGCCTCGGCGGTTATCAGCGATCTTCTTGCCAAAGAATCAGATTTTTTCAGCATCGGGACCAACGACCTGACCCAGTACACCCTGGCGGTAGACCGGCAGAACGAATCCATCCGGGAATTCTGCGATGTCCACCATGAAGCGATCCTGCGCCTTATCCGCATGACTGTGGAAAACGCCCACAACGCGGGTATTTGGGTGGGTATCTGCGGTATGCTGGGGGCAGACCCAGACCTTACGAAGACCTTCATCGAGATGGGTCTGGACGAGCTTTCGGTAGAGCCATCGTATATCCTGAGCCTGCGCCGTCGGATAGCGGAGATATAGCCGCACATCGCCCCGCCTGTGTACCGTGCATGGCGGGGCGGTCTTCGCGCTGGCAGGTGGCATTACTTATCTACAAAAAATTAAAAACCGCGAAGTCAAATCAAACCGGAGATTCGCAGGCGAAGAAGATCAAAACAGCGATTAAAATTTGTGGAGTCTCCGCCCTAATAATATGAAAGGCTGCGTCAGGCGCCGTCTTTTTGACAAGCGGAATATCCCGGAAACAAAATGCAGGTTCTAAGCCTTTTGAAAGCTCAAATCCATCCGTAGCTACCAGTATATCGCTACGCTGCTGTTCAATGGACGCCTTCAAGCGCCATCTGGTTCAACTTGACAAAGTCGTGGTGAATATCAATAATCATTTTCACTAACTAGACGTATATTCAGGTTATTTTAGATTAAGGATGAATCTTATGGCTGAAAAATTAGAAGAATTAACTGAATACAAAGGCTCGGCGACCATGGAGAAGCTGGTCTCACTGGCAAAGCGGCGCGGCTTTGTGTTCCAATCGTCGGAAATCTATGGCGGGCAGAATGGCGCGTGGGACTATGGTCCCCTGGGCGTTGAGCTGAAAAACCGCATCGCCAGTAACTGGTGGAAGGAAATGACCCAGTTGCATGACAATATCGTGGGACTGGACGCGGCAATACTCATGCACCCACGGGTGTGGGAGGCGTCGGGACACGTTGAGAACTTCACTGACCCGCTGGTTGACTGTAAGAAGTGCCACGCTCGCTTCCGCGCCGATATGATACCGCCGGAAAACCTCGCGGCAAAGAAATGCCCGGACTGCGGTGGCGAACTCACCGACACGCGCAAGTTCAACATGATGTTCAAGACCCACATAGGGCCTGTAGAGGACACGTCGAATACCATCTATCTGCGGCCGGAAACCGCGCAGGGCATCTATATCAACTACAAGAATATCATTCAGAGTAACCGCATGAAACTGCCCTTTGGCATTGCCCAAATCGGCAAGGCGTTTAGGAACGAGATCGTTACCCGCCACTTCATCTTCCGCACCTGTGAGTTTGAGCAGATGGAGATGCAGTTCTTTGTTAAGCCTGGTACAGACCTAGAATGGTTTGACGAATGGCGCAAACGACGCTGGGCCTATTACGAACGACTCGGGGTCAAGCTGGAGTACCTGCGCTGGCACCAGCACGGCGTGGACGAGCTTGCCCACTACGCCAAAGACGCTTACGACATTCAGTACCTCTACCCCATGGGCTGGCAGGAGCTGGAGGGCATCCACCACCGCTCCGACTACGATCTCAGGCGCCATGCCGACTACTCTAGCAAAGACCTCCAGTACATCGATCAAGACAACAAGGAGCGCTATATTCCATACATCATCGAAACCTCAGCCGGTCTCACTCGTACCCTACTCATGGTACTATGTGACGCTTATGACGAGGAAAAGGTCGCCGATAAGGGCAACGATGATGACTGGCGCACCGTGCTTCGTTTCCACCCCAAGCTCGCGCCCATTACGGTTGCTGTCCTGCCTTTAATGAAGAAGGACGGTCTTGCTGAACTTGCTCAGGACATAAAGAACGAATTGAAGGAAGACTTCGCTGTTGACTATGACCAAGGTGGAGCCATTGGTCGCCGCTATCGCCGTCAGGACGAAGCCGGTACACCCTTCTGCGTTACGGTGGACTATGAATCAAAAGAACAGCGCACTGTAACCCTGCGTTTCCGCGATTCCATGGAACAGGTCCGCATTCCTATCGCGGAACTGGGCGAGCGTATAAGAAAAGAGATTAAGAAATATAAGCGGACAAAGTGAGCATGGACAAGTTACTCTCCCAAGGAGAGGTCTGAATGTCGGAAATAACATTTGACATCGTAAAGACTTATGCGGTTCTTTCGTCAGAGAAGAGCGGCTGGCAGAAAGAACTCAATCTGGTCTCGTGGAATGGCCGGCAGGCCAAGCTCGATATCCGCGACTGGTCGCCTGATCACGAGAAGATGGGCAAAGGTATAACCCTTACGCCAGAGGAGGCGGCCAAGCTCGCGTCGTCCATGGCAATTGCCATGGACGAATCATCGCTGGATGAGCGGCCGCTTGCGTAAGCACCGCTTATGTCCACAGCGACTCGATGGCGCATCGGGTCATGCGATCGCAACGCTCGTTCATGGGGTTGCCAGCATGGCCCCGCACCCAGCGCCATGAGGGAGAGAACTCCTCGTCAAGCAATTCAAGGTGTTGCCAGAGGTCTTTGTTCTTAACCGGGTCCTTGTTGCTGTTACGCCAGCCGTTCTTTTTCCAACGATATATCCATTCGCTTATCCCTTTCTGCACATACTGCGAATCCGTGTAAATTGTAACCCGTTGCCCGCGGGGATTGAGCGCACTCAACGCCTCAAGTGCGACGATCACCGCGCTTAGTTCCATGCGATTGTTGGTGGTGTCGCGTTCCGCGCCCCACTTCTCGCTGATGATCCTGCCATCGCCTTCGATGATGTAAGCCCAGCCTCCCGGTCCTGGATTCCCTGAACAGCCGCCATCGGTATAAATGTTTATCATACTTTCGATCCTCTCTTGCCACTTTAATTCCTGTTTAGTAATTTATACATGAAAGCTTCCTGAACAGGGAGTAACAATCAAAATCTATACTATATCGATGAGTCTCAGGTAGAAAAGCCCTGATAAGGCCGTCGGTAGGAAGAGGAGAAAGAAGAAATATGGCAAAACAGTTAACGTTCAATGAGGATGCCCGCCGTAAGCTACTGTCCGGTGTGGAGCAGATTTCTAAAGCAGTGAAGGTAACGCTTGGGCCAAAGGGACGCAATGTCCTGCTCGACAAGAAATTTGGTGCGCCAACTGTTACCAAAGATGGCGTTTCCGTGGCAAAGGAAGTTGAGCTGGAAGACCCGTATGAAAACATGGGCGCACAGCTTCTCAAAGAAGTTGCCACCAAAACCAATGATGTCGCGGGTGATGGAACCACCACCGCTACCGTACTTGCTTACTCCTTAGTCAAAGAGGGCCTCAAGTCCGTGGCTGCAGGCATGACCCCCATTGAACTCAAGCGTGGTATCGACAAAGCTGTTGAGATCGCGGTCGAGGAAATCAAGAAGAACGCCACGAAAATCAAGGACAGGGAAGAAATCTCCCACGTTGCATCGGTTTCCGCTAACAATGACAGCGAAATCGGCAACACCATCGCCGATGCTATGGAAAAAGTCGGTAAGGATGGCGTGATCACGGTCGAAGAATCAAAGACAATGGACACGACCATTGAGTTTGTCGAGGGTATGCAGTTCGACCGCGGCTACATCTCCGCGTATTTCGTAACTGACCGCGATACGATGACCAGCGTCTACGAGGATGCCTATATCCTCATCCATGACAAGAAGATTTCAGCCATGAAGGATATGCTTCCCCTGTTGGAGCGAATTGCTCAGACTGGCAAGCCGCTCGTACTTATCGCTGAGGATGTGGACAGCGAAGCCCTCTCCACCCTGATCCTGAACAGCCTGCGCGGTACACTTAAAGCCTGCGCGGTCAAGGCGCCTGGTTTCGGTGACCGCCGCAAGGCTATGCTCGAAGACATCGCCATCCTTACTGGTGGCGAGGTCATCACAGAAGAACTGGGACTCAAGCTCGAAAACACCGACATATCCCAGCTTGGCCGGGCCAAGACCATCAAGATCGACAAAGACAATACCACGATCATCAATGGCGCGGGTAAAGAGAGCGAGATCAAGGACCGGATTAGCCAGATCAAAGCGCTTATTGCGGACACCACATCTGACTATGACCGCGAGAAATTGCAGGAACGCCTCGCAAAACTGGCAGGCGGTGTTGCAGTCATCAACGTAGGCGCAGCTACTGAGGTTGAGCTTAAAGAGAAAAAGCACCGCGTTGAGGACGCGCTTTCCGCGACCCGTGCGGCCATTGAGGAGGGCATAGTACCGGGCGGCGAGATTGCCCTGATTCAGGCGGCTATCGCGCTGGACAAAGCTGATACCGAGAGCCTCACCGATGACGAGAAGGTAGGCTTCAAGATCGTGAAACGTGCTCTTGAGGAGCCTATCCGCCAGATCGCGGAAAACGCCGGGGTTGACGGCGCGGTCATTGCTGATAAAGCCAAGTCTGAAAAGGCCGGCATCGGCTTTGACGCCGCAAAGATGGAATGGGTCGATATGGTGAAAGCCGGTATCATCGATCCCGCTAAGGTAACCCGTTCCGCGTTGCAGAACGCGGCTTCGATTGCCAGCCTCCTGCTCACCACAGAATGTGCCATCACGGACATCCCTGAGAAGAAGGAAGCGCCCGCTATGCCCGGCGGCGGCATGGGCGGTATGGGTGGTATGGACTACTAAACCGTTAACGAGGCGGACTTGCCGCCTTCTCGCCCTTGGTACGAAAAAAAGACCGCCTCTTGGCGGTCTTTTTTATTCAGATGCGCGTTGTTCAAACTACATCGCGCTTGATCTTCTTGGTGGTGGTTTCTTCCATTCGTTTGTTCACGATGATAGTCTTCTCGATTTTCTGGTAGGAAAGAAGCCGCTTGTTCACTTCCGAAACAATTTCCTCAATACGCTGTTTGATTTGCGCTGGAGCGCTCGCCTTGAAGAACTCCTGATCCGGATATACAAGCGCTTCAATGCCTTCGGTCTTCATCTTCTTGTCGAGAACAAAGCCACGTACCAGAATCTGATCGATTTCTTCAAAAAGCTGGAACTCATTCTCGATCTCCTCCGGGTATACGTTCTTCCCACCCTCGGTAATAATCAGGTTCTTGGCCCGTCCGGTGAGATACAGATATGATTCGCTGTCCATATAACCAAGATCGCCCGTTTTGAGGTAGCCATCCTGAGTAAAGGCGGCGGCGGTTTCCTGGGGCAGTTCATAATAGCCCTGCATGACCATCGGACCTTTGACCGCAATTTCGCCAATACCCCGCTCGTCAGGGTTCAGTATCTTCATATCAACCTGTGGCGAGATTCTGCCGACGCTCGTTTCCTTGTAATGCTCTACTGGATTGAGGGTAAGGATGGGCGAGGTTTCGGTAAGGCCATAACCCTGAATGAAATCAAGGCCAAGTTGGTTATACTTTCTGAATACACTCGGCGCCAGAGGTCCGCCACCACAAATACAGATACGCAGGGTGGAAAGGGACGCCTGACTTAACACTGAGTGGAACATCTTTTTACCCGGATTCTTGCCGGTAGTTTTCTTAATCAGGCCGGAAATGCCAAGCAGGACTGAAATGAGTCCATAGACAAGCGGGCCTTTTGCCTTGATGCCTCGGAGGATACCCGCCAGCACCTTGTTAAACAGCATAGGAACACCGAGTAACATGGTGATCTTCGCCTCTTTCAAGTCTTTCAGAATCGCCTTAGTTACCATACGTTTACCGAACACCACTTCCGCACCGCAGGAAATCGCTTCAATAAAGACAGCCAGCATGGTATAGGCATGGTGTATGGGTAAGAGTGCGTAAAACACATCGGTCGGGTACAGTTTGAGGTTACCCTGAGCCAAGTAACAGTCAGAGACAAGGTTCTGGTGCGAAAGCATGACGCCTTTTGGTATACCGGTTGTGCCAGAGGTAAAGAGAATGGCGGCGGTGTCCAGCTCCTTTGCCTGTTCTATAGGCTGATCCGGCCCGTCAAGCTCGTAGATATACGCGCCCACACCTTTTCTCAGCGAGACCAGTTCTGTCAGCCGGCCTGGTTTCTGCTTATACCGGCTATGCTTTTCCTCATCCACGAAAAGGATCGTTACCCCAGCGGTGTTGAGGAGAAGGTCGGTCTCCTCGTCTTTAAGCTGGTAATCAATGGGAACAACAATAGCTCCGGCGCAGAGTATCCCCAGATAGGCCACGGTCCATTCCGGCGAATTCTTGCCCGTTACCGCGATCCGATCCCCCTTGCGAACGCCCTTGCTGCAAAGCCATCTGGCCACGGCCTCAATTTTGGCAAGGGACTCACGGTAGTTCAGGCTGATACGATCCGGCTCGTAAATAGTGAAGCAGGGGCGCTCCCCGAAACGGGAAACCATAATCCGAAATAGCTCAGGCAGGGTTGGCCACAAACCTGAAAAAGCCTTTCCTCGATATTCGTCCAAAAAAACCCATGGCGTGTATGTAACGATCATAGTTATACCTCTAATTTAACTCAGACCCATAGTTTATCAGGAGGTTGCAGGTTCCGGCACACTTGTAGAAAGGGGCAAATGATATACTTGACCAATAAGTAAATATAATAATATAATAAATACCACTGTTACAGTGGCGGAATTTTAAGCCTATGGACAGAAAGCTCCGCGCTTTGTAAATCACATTGCGCGACAGCGCGTACACGTCCGCAAAGGCGTGGACGAATCATCGAACAGGAGGCGAATTATGGCGGAAGTCTTGTCTATCATCTTGGGAGGCGGTAAGGGAACCCGACTTATACCGCTTACGAAAGATAGGGCAAAGCCGGCTGTCCCTTTTGGGGGCAAATTCAGGCTAATTGACATACCTATGTCAAACTGTATCAACGCGGATCTGCGGCAGATATACATTCTTACCCAGTTTAACTCTGCATCACTTCATCTTCATTTGTCTCAAACGTATCTGTTTGACTCCTTTTCCAAGGGTTTCGCTGAAATTCTGGCGGCAGAACAGACGTTTGAACATTCTGGTTGGTATGAGGGAACCGCAGACGCAGTACGAAAGAATTTCGTCCATTTCAGAACGCAGAAACCCAAATACTACCTTATCCTGTCCGGGGATCAGCTTTACCGGATGGACCTCAAAGACCTGCTGAAAAAACACTCCGAATCTGGCGCGGCTATCACCATCGCTTGTACCATGGTCAACAGAGAAAACGCAAGCCAGCTCGGAATCCTCAAGGTTGACAAGAACAACACAATCACCGAATTTCTGGAAAAACCCGGCCCCATCAAAGATATATCGGATTTCAAGGTCCCAGTTGAACTACGGCAAGATAAATCCAGAGGCGACTGCTATCTAGGTTCAATGGGTATCTATGTGTTTAACTCGCAAAATATGGAAACCTGTCTCAACAACGAGATGACTGACTTTGGCAAAGAGATCATCCCCGAAGCCATCAAACGACTCAAGGTCAACGCTTATGTCTTCAACGGCTACTGGGAAGACATCGGAACCATCAAGAATTTCTACGAGGCTAACCTCGATCTCACCACCCTGCGCCCCCCGTTTAACATTCACGATGAAAAAGCACCCATCTATACGCACATGCGTAACCTGCCACCCTCAAAGATGAACTTTAGCAACATGAACCAGTCTATCGCGGCAGAAGGTTGTATCATCACCAATGCCAACATCACCAATTCCATCGTTGGTGTGCGCACCCTTATCGAAAGTGGCGCAAGCCTCAACGGAGTGGTATGTATGGGCGCTGACTTTTATGAAAACGAAAGTCAGAAACAGCAGGACCACGAGGCGCGTATCCCAAACGTAGGTATTGGCAGAGGCACTATCGTTAATCGGGCAATCATCGACAAAAACGCCCGTATCGGCGAAGCCTGCCGCATCGGTATCGACGATATAAACCAGCAGGATGGCGACTACGGTAACTACTACATCGTGGACGGTATCATTGTCATTCCCAAAAACGCGATTATCTATCCAGGTACAAAAATCTAACCCTACCCTTGCATAAACCGAGAATTCTGGAGCATCATACCTCCTCTACAGCGCGGACCTTTCCGCGCTGTTTGTTTCATAGACATAATCTGTGACTTGTGCCTACCATAGTCCATGTGTCGTCAAGAAAGCAGTGAATTGACATAAACACATTAGTATTGTATCTTTATGCAAAATTTACAGATATTTATGCGCATTGTGCGCCGGAGCTACCTTTGAAAGAACGATTGATTCGTTTAAAAACTATTCAGAAACTTATACAGACCTACCGAATTGAGTCTCAGGAAATTTTACTGGGATACTTGTACAAAGAAGGCTTTGTCGTTACACAGGCGACTCTGTCGCGAGACCTGAAGCTCCTCAAGGTGGGTAAAATTTCCGATGGCCATAAGGGATATGTCTATTCCCTGCCCGGTGAAGAAGAACGGCAGGAATCCGAGCGGACATACATTCACGACTTTCTACGCGGCTATGTTTCAATAGAATGGTCAGGCAATATGGTAGTAATCAAAACCTATTCCGGCCATTCCGACTCAGTAGCGCTGGCAGTTGATAACCTGGGCATTGACGATGTGCTTGGCACCATCGCCGGAAGGGACAACACGGTTTTTGTCTGCCTGCGCGAAGGCGTCAGCGGCGAGGACTTTGTAAACCGCATGAAGGAAAGCATCCCTGAACTCGAAACCTGAGCCTAATCTCTCCCAACGAGAAGCGCTCCCGCTCCTAAGCAACGTAAGGCGACCTCTCTGCGTGAATTCGCCTTTTTGCTCTACCCGCTTCTATGTTACAATTCCGTAAAGTTACTCGGATAAGGAGTCTTATAATGAACTATACGGATTTTGACAAAACGTCGGCGTTCCAGACACTGACAGCATTGGCGGCAAACGCTCAAGCGTTTGATCTCGCAGCAATGTTGAATGCAGAACGGGTTAAGGCAAGCGTTATCCCGATGGCAGCAGGCCTGAGCTACTCATGGGCTGCTAAGGCGGTGGACAGCAACACGCTGGCAGCGTTACAGGCGCTTGCTGATGAGCAGGAGCTTATCGCCAAGTACCGCGCCATCCTCGACGGCGAGACCATGAATACCGGCGAAAACCGCAAGGTGCTACACCACCTCCTGCGCGGTCAGCTCGGCAAGGAGGTAACGCGCGACAGTCCCGATGGAACTCCAGTTGACATCGGCATCTTCTACAAGCGGGAACTGGAACGCTTCGGCGCGTTTGCCGAATCAGTACACAGTGGCAAACTTAAAGGCAGTACCGGCAAGCCGTTTAAGGCCGTGGCGCAAATCGGCATCGGCGGTTCTGACCTTGGTCCCCGCGCACTGTACATCGCCCTTGATAGCTGGGCAGTCACTGAGGGTAAAAAAAAGTTGACTGCAGCGTTCATCTCCAACGTTGATCCTGATGATGGCGCAGCAGTAGTGGCATCTCTGCCTCTGGAAGAAACACTCTTTGTGCTGGTGTCCAAGAGCGGCGTTACGCAGGAAACGCTGGCTAACGAGCTGTTCATCAAAGACAAGCTCGCCAAAGCAAAACTCGACCCCAGCAAACATATCGTCGCGGTTACCAGTGAAACCAGCCCGCTTGCCCATAACCCCGCTTACCTTGACTCGTTCTACATCGACGACTTCATCGGCGGGCGCTATTCCTCCACATCAGCGGTGGGCGGCGTGGTTCTGTCCATAGCGTTTGGGACGCCTGTGTTTAGAGACCTGCTTGCCGGCGCGCATGAGGCTGATAAACAAGCGCTGGAACCCAACGCACTCAAGAACGCGGCTCTGCTTGACGCCCTCATCGGCGTATGGGAGCGCAACTTCCTCGACTATCCCTACACCGCGATCCTGCCCTATAGTCAGGCGCTTGCCCGTTTCCCAGCGCACCTGCAACAGCTTGATATGGAATCCAACGGCAAGCGCGTAAACCGGCGCGGCGAACCAGTCGCCTACTCCACCGGCCCCGTGGTCTTCGGTGAACCCGGCACCAACGGCCAGCACTCGTTCTACCAGCTTTTGCATCAAGGCACGGATATTGTACCACTTCAGTTCATCGGCTTTGATGAAAGCCAGCGCGGAGACGATGTCCTTGTTGACGACTCAAGCAGTCAGACCAAGCTCAAGGCGAACCTTGTCGCCCAGATAGTGGCCTTTGCCAAAGGCAAGACTGACCCCAATGGTAACAAAGAGTTCATCGGAGGCCGACCTTCCAGCCTTATCTATGGTAAGAAACTGACGCCTAAGACGCTGGGAGCGCTTTTGGCGCATTTTGAGAACAAGGTAATGTTTCAAGGCCTGATATGGAACCTCAACAGTTTTGACCAGGAAGGCGTGCAACTCGGCAAAGTTCTGACAAAGAAGGTACTGGCGGCAAAGGCCAGTGGCAGCACCGGCGATGCCGCGCTCGATGCCTACAGCAAGCTACTCGACGTGAACTAAGGCAACGGAGCCAGTCTCCTACGGAAACGCCGGAAACGACGTTCCGTAGGACCACGCTTTGTATCACGCTGGGCTGACCAAGATGGCCATGTTCGTTCTGCCACAAGGCGGTGCAGGAAAGGTAAGGTACGCGCCCGACACTTCAGGCGGCAGGATGAGGGTGAAGGGAAGTCGCGTCATCAGCGTGCTTTGCGTAAGCGCGGCGTAGTCGGTAACGCGCTCCGGCCACCACGTGTACTTCAACAGGCAGCCGTTGCAGCCGTAGGGAATGGCGCGGCAGTCCGGTGTGGCCTCATCGTGGGCGCGGATTTCCACCCGGCTGTTCCCCAGCGGGCGCAGTTCCGCGATCACCGGTACTGTCGCGGGGTCTCCGATAGGGCTTTTGACCGAATCGCAGGGGGTGCAGTCCGCAGCGCACCCGGTCGGCGTTGGTGATCACTGGATTCTCAAAGCGAAATTTCACCATTGCGCGGACTTTCATTTTGAAAGCGTCCCGCGCCTCGTTCTTTTCCTCGGTGAGCATGGGGCTTTTCTCCGGACTCGCCACCTTTGCGTGCAGATTTTTGAACGCGGCAGGCGCCGTGCTTACAGCCAATGAGGCGCTCCCTACTGTTAATGAGGCGCTCCCTACTGTTAATGAGGCGCTCCCTACTGTTAATGAGGCGCTCCCTACCGGTAATGAGGCGCTCATTACCATTAATGAGGCGCTCCCTACCGGTAATGAGGCGCTCCCTACCGGTAATGAGTCGCTCCCTACCGGTAATGAGTCGCTCCCTACCGGTAATGAGTCGCTCCCTACCGGTAATGAGTCGCTCCCTACCGGTAATGAGGCGCTCCCTGGGGAAGCGGCTTTCCGGCGCCGCTTGGCACGGCGCACCGCTTGTAGTGTCTGGCACGGCGCGCCACTTCGGTGGTGTCAGACACGGCGCACTGCTTGCGGTGTCAGACACCGCTCGCTTGTGGCGCCGCTTACAGCACTCACCGCTTGCGGTGTCTGACACCATGAAGGCCGACGCGAATTGGTGGTGTCAGAGGCCGCTTGTCATTACTTTCTTGAAGGCTGGCGCGGAGGCGTGAATCAGCTTTTCGTCAACGCAGTAGGCAAAGCGTACCCAGCCGGGTTTGCCAAAGCTGCTGCCCGGGACACCGAGGATGAGCTGTTGCTTGAGCGCGTCAACAAAAGCGCGATCATTGCCATAAAAGGGTGCGCTATCTGGGACTTTGCAGAACAGGTAGAACGCGCCTTCTGGTTCAGAATAGGCGATGCCAGCAGCGTCAAGCGCCTGTTTGAAGGCGTCGCGGCGGCGCTCGTACACGGCAACATCAACCCGCGCGTGGGTGAGTTCCGCCACAATGCGCTGCATCAGTGCAGGCGCGTTCACAAAGCCCAGAACGCGGGTAGCATAGATGAGCGCATTGATGAGCGCGTCTTTGTCGCTGGCAGTGGGACTGACAACAATGTAGCCAATGCGCTCTCCGGGCAGAGAAAGACTTTTGGAGTACGAGTTTACCACGATGGATTCATCATAAGCGCAGAGAACCGGCGGGACTTCGATGTTATAGGCGATTTCACGGTAGGGTTCGTCTGCAACGAGGTATGGATAGCGGCCGCACGCTGCGCCATGTTTACGCAGGGCGTCGGCGAGTCGCGCTATATCTGCCGCTGGATAGACGCGGCCTGTGGGATTGTGCGGGGAGTTGATAAGTACCGCTGCTGTTTTTGGTGAAAGCGCTGCCACAAGCGCCGGTATATCAAGGCTGAAATCGGGCAGGGCATCCACCTCGACAAGACACCCGCCGTGATTCGACGTATATGCTTTGTATTCCATGAAGTAGGGGCGGGAAACAAGCGCCTCATCGCCTGGGTTCAGAATCGCCTTTAACACGACATTCAGTCCGCCTGCCGCGCCAACAGCCATGATAAGGTGGGTGGCGTCGAGGCTTACTCCGTGTTCGCGTCCGGCCTTTTCCGCCAGCGCTGTCCGCACATCAGCGTAACCCGCGTTGGGCATATAGCCATGCGAGCCTTTCTTGTCTTCAGTGGCGAGGCGGCATAAGACTTCGTGAAAGGCTGGAGGCGGCTCAATGTCGGGGTTGCCGATGGAAAAGTCAAAGACCTTATCATTGCCGTACTGTTTTTTAAGCTGGTTTCCTTCCTCAAACATCTTTCTAATCATTGAGGACGAACTGAGCGCCTCCCGAATGGTGTTTGCTATGGGCATATAAACTCCTTTTTAAGCGACTAGTTCCTGACCCTTGGACAGGGCGCGTATGTTGATATCGACAAACGCGGCTTTGACATTGGCTGTGATAATCCGATTCCAGTTAATGGCCTCAAGGCCCATACGTTTGATGGTTGCGCCAAGCAGGATGATGTTCATAACCTTTGCGTTACCAAGATTGAGCGCCTCAACTGCCGCGTTTACCACAATGGTTGGGGCTTTTGCCGCGAGTTCTTCGGCGATGCCTTCTGGGTAGACTGCTTGCGCGGATACTACTGGCATGGGGTTGATGCGGTAGTCATTCACGATGACCTGTCCCTGGGGTTTGAGGTATTCCAGCCAGCGCAGAGCCTCCATAAGCTCAAACGAAACCAGTATATCCGCACCTCCGCGCTCAATAACTGGCGAGTACACTGCTTCCCCATAGCGCACCTGCGACGAGACCGAGCCGCCGCGCTGGGACATGCCGTGAATCTCACTCATCTTCACATCAAAACCCGCTTCCATAAGGCCGATGGTCAGTAACCTACTTGCCAGAATGGTTCCCTGACCACCGACTCCTACCAGTAAAATGCTTTTAGTCATAAAGTCTTCTCCTTAATTAATGGTGATAGCGTTTTGGGGGCATATCTGTATGCAGACCGCGCAACCCACGCAGTGTGCTGGATCGGCCTGCGCCTTTTTCAGCGTCGCGTCAAAGGAAAGTGCTGGACAGCCGCATTTCAGACAGAGCTTGCAACCCACGCAATGCTCCTTGTCGACCTTGCAGGACGTGGTGAAGGGGTTATTGAATTCCTCTTTTTCTGCTTGAGTGATGCGTTTCAGGACGCAGGGCCAGCGCGTGATAATCAGCGACGGCTCATCCAGCGACAGCATGGCGTCCAGCGTTTTCCGCACGGCTTTGAGGTTGTTGGGATTAAGCACGGCGATGTGTTTTACGCCGATAGCCTGCGCCACAGCCTCAATGGAAGTGCGGTTGGCGATTTCTCCACGGGCGTTGAGGCCATTGCCTGGGTTGTTCTGGTGTCCGGTCATGCCGGTGATGGCGTTGTCCAGAATCACGCAAACGGTATTGCTGTTGTTGTAGACCACTTCCACGAGGGAATTGATACCAGTGTGGAAGAACGTGGAGTCGCCCAAAACCGCCACGACGCGTCTGCCGCTTCCCCGCTTAAAGACCTTCTGCGCTCCATGTCCCGCGCTGAAGGAAGCGCCCATGCAGATGGTGATGTCCATGGCGTTGTAAGGCTCGGCATACGCGAGGGTATAGCAACCGATGTCGCCTGAAACCATGATGTTTTTTGTTTTACCCAGCTCGTAGAAGAAGCCTCGGTGAGGGCATCCGGCGCAAAGCACGGGTGGGCGCGGGATGATCTTGCGGCTGTTGCAATCCACTGTGCTGGTGCTTTTGCCAAAGCAGGCTGTGCGGATCACGTCGGGGGTCAGTTCCCCAAAGCGCGGCATGATGTTTTTGCCGCGCAGCTTATTGCCAAAGCCCAGCATACATACTGCTTCCTCGATATACGGATCGGTTTCTTCTATTATATAAACTGTTTCGTGTGCCTCACAGAAACGCCGGAGTAGGGTTTCGGGTAAAGGCCATGTGAAGCCCAGCTTGAGGTAGGAGGCGGCATCGCCGAAGACCTCTTTCGCGTAGCAGTAACACATACCCGATGCGATCACTCCGACTGGACAGTCTTTATGCCATTGGATCAGGTTCAGGGGGCTGTTCTCGGAATAGGCGCGCAGTTCTGTGGTTCGCACTTCGAGCTTGGCGCGTAAACGCCTTGCGTTCAGCGGAACGCACACGAATTTGCTTGCGTTTTTTTTATATTCTTTGATAATGGCCTTTTTTGGCTCGCCACATTCGACAATGCTTTTGGAGTGATTGACCCTGGTGGTGGTGCGTATGAGAACGGGCGTGTCGAATGCTTCACTTATGTCCAGGCCAATGCTGACCATATCCTTACATTCCTGACTGTCGCTTGGTTCCAGCATAGGTATTCGCATGGCCTTGGCGTAGTTGCGGTTATCCTGCTCGTTCTGGGACGAGTATTGTCCTGGCTCGTCTGCGTTTACCAATACCATGCCGCCATTTACACCGGTGTAGGCGAAGGTGAAGAGGGGGTCTGCCGCGACATTTAGCCCCACATGCTTCATTGAAGCTATGCTTCTGGCGCCGGCAATTGAAGCTCCCAGCGCTGCTTCCACCGCCACTTTTTCATTAGGCGCCCATTCGGCCTCAATTTCTTTATAGCCTGCGAGGTTTTCGAGGATCTCTGTGCTTGGCGTACCCGGATATGCTGAGGCAAACAAGACTCCGGCTTCCCACGCACCCCGCGCTATGGCCTCGTTCCCTGTTAAGAGTTCTTTCACTATGATTACCGTCCTTTTTAGCATGATAAAGAGCTTTCCATTTCGCTGTCTAGTCGCGTATTACCTTGACTCTCAAGTCAATAAACGGTAAGGTCTTTTAAGAAAGCAGATAAAATGTTGAACATTAAAGCGCCAGCAAAGATAAATTTGCACCTTGCGGTAAAGGGCAGGCGGCCTGATGGTTTCCATGATCTGGAAAGCATCTTTCTGGCTCTTGATTGGGGAGACAGCCTGTGTTTTGATTGTGGCGGTGCTGAGGCTCAGTGCGTCATACAGACTACATGGGACATTTCCATTGAGGGGGCTGTGATTCAGCCTGAAGAGAACATTGTGTTCAAGGCTGTGTCGCTTTTCAGGGTGCGAAGTGGTTTTATGCAGGGGTTGCGTATCAGGCTGGACAAGCGCATCCCCTTAGGCGCGGGTCTGGGCGGTGGTTCATCGGACGCGGCTGCTACTTTGTTGGCGTTGAATCGACTGTCGGGTGCGGAGCTTCCTCCGGCGGCTTTACGGGAACTGGCGGAGGATTTGGGAAGCGATGTGCCGTTCTTCCTCAGCGGCGGGGCGGCTTTTGTAAGTGGGCGCGGGGAGCGGATAGAACCGCTTGTTGTACCGGAAGGCTTGAGTGTCGTGTTGGTGTATCCTGGTTTTGTGAGTAACACGCGGCTTGCGTTTGCTTTGCTGGACGCCGATGGCCATGAGCGGCATGTTTCACGATCACGGGAGGAGTTGATACAGGCTTTAGGCGGTAAACCCGCTGATTGGCCGTATTACAATGATTTTTTACCGGTGTTTCTGGCCGCTGGCATGGGGGTATACGGGGATGTGCTGCAGGAAATGAGGCGGCTAGGTGCGGATTTTGCTGCTTTGTCGGGTTCGGGTTCCACTTGTTTCGGGATTTTTTCCGATGAGAACGCGGCGAGTCGTGCGGTAGAAGCGTTTTGTGGGTGTGGCGGTTTTCTCAAAACTGCCGTAAAACCGATGGCTTTAGGCATGGGGATATAAGGCGGCACAACGGCAAAGATGGGATGGGACTCTTATTGACATGGAGATAAAGATAGCTTAGTATACAAGCTCGTACCTGTGCAGTGTGGGGAATATGGATTTAAGTCCGAAACGTCTGTAGACATGATAGTGTTGGCTCTTGATGATAAGAGTGAAACTATCGTGGGACTGGTAAGGGAAGGAAGCAGAAACTTTGTAGAGCGAGCTGAACAATCGGCCAAAGCTACAAGCCCTGGTTTTTTAAGTATAGGTTACTGATTTGTTTAATATTTCTGCTTGCGTATTCGACAAAGGGGTATTAGAATAAGATATTCTTGGCTCCATAGGAGGTACGTCATGGAAATAACCGACATTAGAGTACGAAAGGTTGTTGGTGAGGGGAAATTGAAGGCGTATGTAACAATTACCTTTGATGATTGCTTTGTGGTACACAACATCAAGATCATTGAAGGAAAGACCGGCGTGTTTATCGCTATGCCAAGCCGAAAAACACGCACCGGTGAATACAAAGACGTGGCTCACCCTATTCACCCTGACTTTCGTCAGGAATTGCAGAAACGTATCTTGGAACAGTATGATTCCGGTAATGGCCCCGATGATCTTTCTGTTGAGATATAGTAGTTTCTTTGGGACGTAGGCAAGTGGTAAGCCACCGGGTTTTGGCTCCGGCATGCACAGGTTCGAGTCCTGTCGTCCCAGATTAAACCTAATAAGGGAGAAGGAAGTTATGAGTCAGGTTGTTTTAAAGGCCCGAAACAGGGAGGGCGCAGGTTCCGCTGCAGCGAGGCGGCTCCGGCGCGCAGGCCGCGTTCCGGGTGTTTTGTATGGACGTTCAGGGAAGGCGTTTTCTCTTGATCTGGACGCACGTGAATTCTCGAATAGTGTCAAGAATGTCACGGAAAGTACCATTGTAAAGATTGAGCTTGAGGACCGCTCATTCGATGCCTTTGTAAAAGATACGCAGCGGAATATCAAAGATGGAAATATCCTTCATGTTGACTTCTATGAAGTTGAAAAGGATATTGTTCTGCGGGCAAAGGTTCAGGTTTATGTACAGGGCAATCCGGTCGGTGTCCGTGAGGGCGGTATTCTTGAAACGTCCCTGCGCGAAATTGAGGTGGAGTGTTTGCCTCAGTATCTACCGTCGCGGCTTGATGTAGACGTAAGCGATCTCAGGGTGAATCAGTCGATCCACGCACGCGATCTTCCCCTGAGCGAGCATGTTCGCCTTATTTCAGGCGCGGATCAGGTTGTGGCCATCGTGAAGTTCGCCCGTGCTGAAAAGGCCGAATCCTCGGAAGCCGCAGGTGAGGTTACCGAAGTCGCTTCTACCGCTCAAAGCAAGTAATAATCGGCGCTTACTCCGCACGTCGCTTGTGTAAAACAGGCAACAAAAAAGCACACCTTCGGGTGTGCTTTTTTGTTGCAGCAGGCTATGGTTCCTCGCGGACGAGCGCCTCGCGGAATCCAAGCGCCCCCAGTTTTTCCGCCAGAGCAGATACTTCTTCAGCTTTCACATCGGGAAGTACCACGCGGTAGTATTCTCCAACCCGTTCATACTTGGGATTAAGCCCCGCGTTTTTCAGCTTGTCAAAAGCCTCAACCGCGTTCTTATCAACCCGATAGGCCCCGACCTGGAGTCGATAACGTTTGTTGGTTCCAGATGGCGGCATAGCCGGCTTGATCTCGGCGGGGATAACGTAGGAGGCTGGCGGCGTTACCGGCGCCGCTGACGTTGTCGGCGCCACCGTTTGTGCAGTCTGGGTAGTTGCCGGCGGCGTTACCGGAATCAATGCTGCGGTCGCCGGTGCAGAAGCAGCCGGTACGCTTGACGGTGTTACCACTAATGTACCAATGCTTTCAATCAGTACGGACGCAGTACCAGTAGCAATCATATCAAGCTGATCAGCAGCGGCGCGGGAAACATCAATGACCCTGTCTGACTTGTTTGGACCACGATCATTAACCCTAACCATGACCCGTTTATTGTTCTGTTTATTGGTTATCGTAAGCAGTGTTCCAAAGGGCAGCGTCGGATGAGCAGCGGTAAACAGAGAAGCGTCAAAGATTTCTCCTGATGCCGTGGGGCGTCCATCAAATTCATGCCCATACCAGGAGGCGATACCTTCTTCCCGGTATATCCCATCAGCAGCGCCGCCAGATATCTGTTGAGCGGCACATATCAGCGTTAAACAAAAACCACTTACGGTTAACGCACATATTCGTTTCACAATAGTTCTCCTTATCTACCACTCTTCACCTTCGGCGCGGATAAGGGCTGTTCTGAAACCCACCTTGCCTAGCTTCTCCGCAATAGCCGACACTTCTTCAGGCCTCACATTGGTTAGCACAACCCGAAGGTACTCGCCGTTCCGCTCATAGAGCGGGGAAAGCCCCGCTTCTATGACCTTATCAAACGCCGCCACAGCGTTGAGGACAACCGTATACGCCCCCACCTGAATACGGTAGGTTCCACCCATTTCTTTGGGCGGTATACCCGGCTTTATCACCGTAGGACTCGTATCAATTGGCTCAGGTTCTGGCTGCGGCTGTTCAACCACCGGTCTCAGAGGCTGACTCTGCGGCAAAACAGTGCCAACACCAGCTCTCAAAGTTCCGGTATTGCTCCCCTGAGTTTGCGCGTTACCCAAAGCAACCATCATCAGACCGCTTGTGATGATCGCAACTACTCTTGTTATACTTTTTGCACTCGCCATACCTCTCTTATCGGCAAAACCATGAATCTCTGCTATATTTTCTTTATGATGAATACGTTTGAACTGACTGAAGCGCTTATCAATGACCTTTTGTTTTCAATGGAAGATCAGGAAGGGGAATTCTACATGGACGCCCAAAATGCGGTGATAGTGGAAAGCGCTTACCTTAAAGATAACAGGAACCGTTACATCAATCTGCCTGACTGGGACTCTTCCGATGGCTTCAGGCTTATGGAACGTTTTACTGTGGGTGTCAGAAACCCGCTGGTACGGGAAGAACTTTCTACCGCGCTCAATCGCGGAAAAGGCGTGTTCCGCGCCTTCAAAAACGTCCTGCACGCCTATCCCGCCATCGAAAAGCGCTGGTTCTCGTTCAAAGAACGCGAGATGAAACGGGAAGTGATCAGGTGGTACAATGCACTCCGCGACGAATGGGGCATGGAGCGCATAGGCACTGAACCGGAAGAAACTGATGACCTTATCCTCGAAGACTTTATCTTTCGCTCTGTTCAGGAAAAAGATATGGCCGAAGCCGCGTTCCTCCACCGACTCTGCCTTCAGGAATATCAGGCAAACGGCAAGCGCCCCCTCCTCCAAGCAGAGCAGAACATAGCCGAGTATATCGCCTTTATCGCGGAAACCAGCAGCGGCGACTTTGCCGCGTACATATCAGCGGATCGAGACCAGAACAACGAAATCCTCCACATAACTGCTCTTGAGGTTAAAACCGAATACCGTAGTTTGGGTATTGGGGAAGAACTGCTTTCCCGTTTTATCGAGAAGCTCACTCCCCATGATGCGACCATGGTAAGTATCGATCTGCCTGTTGAGTCTGAGGGCTTCTCGCGAGTCTTGTTACGAAATAACTTTAAGCCTTATGCGATCCGCTATTACGCAAACCTTGCGCCAGAGGCGGAAATCTAGGCGCGTTTGAAGCAATGCGTTACCTCTGTCTCGTTATAGAGGAGTATGCGTTATCTATTTAAGCGTTTATGTGTCCTGCTTTGGACTATAGCTCTGGCGGCAATACCAGTTTCCATTTCCGCCATGGAATGGAGCCTGCTCTCAAGCGGTTCTTGGGAATATGAGGGGAAACTCGTTACGCGGGAAGACCTTAGCGTGTTTCTGCCCTGGGAACTTTCGTTACGGGCGCAACTTATCGATAGTCGTGAAAGCATAGACGCTGCTAACACCGCCCTTTCAGGCGGCCTTTACCATAAGGCAAGCGGTTCCCGACTGCTGTACGGAATTCTCGACGACAGCGGCCTTTCCGCGCGGCTGAGGAAAATCTGGTCGCACGCCACGCCTTTTGTCGAAAACCATAAATCTTCCCCGCTTGAGCTTGCCACCGAGTCTTCTTCCACCAAAAGCCCATGTACCACGCTCTTTCTCAGCACACCCCGCTTTGGCACCATGGCCGGCTTCGCATCGCTGGTACTGGACGAAGCGTTTAACGCCGCTCTCTCCAGCGGCATTGACATCCGTTTTGACAAGGAAACCGCGTTCCGACTGGAAGGCTTTTATACCAAAAAGGAACTGCCGCCGCGTTCCTCAGCAACATGGTTTTCCAGTTCACCTCCACTGCCGGCGAGAGACTTTGAACTCTATGCCCTGAGCGTGGTTTATACCTCCATGTTTTTTGACATTGCCTCGGACTGGGCCTTATCCAAAACCTTTGCCTACGGACAGGATGTTTACGGCAATCTGTCTCTGGGACTTGGCTCCCGTCCTTGGCGCGTATCCCTGTCCGCAGATGGGGCTGGCGGACGTTATGTGGGTAGCGATGGCGGCACAAATAGCGCGGGTTTCAGACTGGGAGCGCGGTTTGAGTATTTCTGGAAACAAAGCAGTCATATCACCGTAAGCGCCACTTTTCGTGCGCCAAAAACCGGAGTTCCCTTTGACCGTAGTTCCAGCCTCATTGCCTACCGTTTTCCCACAAAGTTCAGCGTCAAACTCGGTCCCGTGGCGCTGAACCCCAGCCACTGTTCACTTGGTTTCAGCCGTGACGCTACAAACTGGGACAAAGTTAAAGACAAAGCCGAAGCGTCCCTTGGTCTGAATATTGGTCCAGTACATACCGCTTTATCAGGCAACGCCGTCTTTCTGTCCGTCGTCGATACACAGCCCGCGTTCTTCCCCCTGCCGAACACTTCCACCACCTTCGCCTCAGCCAAAGTCGCCAGCGTATTTTCCTGGGGTTTGGGCATAACCCGTTTCAGCGCCACCTTTGGCTACACCCTGCCAAAAGACAAAGACGCGGTCTGGAACACCAGCTTCCGCGCCTCAATACAGGGCAAACCAGGCCGTCTCAGTCTTGAGATAGCCTCACCCACCTTCCCGGACGACTGGACATTCGCGCTTTCATGGCGCTTCTTAAAACCCCGGTGAGAAAGATTAAAAAGAGATTCAGCAGTCTAGGAAATCAGCCTCTTGCAGCGTTTCAAAAACTGAGAACAAGATGAGGTAGCATTTCCTACAGGCGTCGATGTCTTTGGCCTTTATCGCGTCGAGCAGTCTCCAGTGTATGTCCTCCCCAGGCTGTTGCCCGATTATTTTTTTGAAATAGCCTTCACTAAGGCGAGCAGCATGGCGACGGAGCAGTTTGCCAATAGTTTCATAAGCAAATACAAAGGCGCGGTTTTTAGTAGCCTTGCAGATTTCCAGATGAAACTCATAATCCATCTTATCATGCATCACGATGTCGCCAGCCACGATAGCATCGTCCATTCGCCTGAGTATACTCTCACATTTTCTGAAATCTTCATCGCTAGCCCGTTTCATGGCAAGCCGTACCGTATCCATCTCAAAGTAGAGACGGTATTCGTTAATGTGGGAAACATTGCAATCGCTCAGAGGAATCTCGCCGAGCATGACTAAAAACAGACTATCGTTAGGATCAAGAACAAAACTCCCCTGACCAACGCGGGTTTCGATAAGTCCCAGCGTGGAAAGCCGATGTAGGGCGCTTTTGATCGACGCCTTACTCACCCCAAACTGCTCACACAGAGTGCTCTCCGAAGGTAGCTTTTCTCCAGCAGTAAGATGCTTCTTAAGGATCGCCTGATGAAGCGCATGGTATACCTGATCAGCGACCCCCTCTTGTTTCGTAACTTTGTTAAAATTCATAGACTTATAAATATATCAGAAGATGCGAATTTAATATACAAAGCTTGATTAGATTGGCGCTTGATACCCTTTTTCAGACTAGCAATGTTAATACGCCGACTTCGTTAGCAATGTCAAAACCTCCTACCTGTTGAGCTTGTGAGACTTCGGTCGCAGCCTTCAGACTCAAGCTTGGTCAGCTTCCAGACTCAGGCTTGGTCAGCTTCCAGACTCAGGCTGAGTCGTGGGCGCCACAGACGTGTTGGCGCCACAGACGTGGGCGTCGGAGACGTGCTGGCGCCAGAAATGGTGTAGGTAGGGAAGTTCTGCCTACATGTCGGAAAGTTCCTCCGACATGTAGGTGCGTTTTGCCGACATGTCGGGAAGCCCTGCCGACATGTCGGGAAGTTCCTCCTACATGTAGGTATGGGTTCCCGACATGTCGGGAGATTCTGCCTACGTGTAGGGAAGTTGTGCCGACATGTCGGCGCGTTCTGCCTACCGGTCGGGAAATCTGGCGGAAGGGGGATGGGCGAACCTTACAGGTTCGTCTTAGACACGCAGGCGGGGCGTTGCGGGGCGGAAGCCCCGCAGAGGGGGAAGCGGAAGACCGCCGGAGGCGGGCTGGAGCGAGGGGGAGACTTCCCCCTCCTGATTATTGGCTTGGGTTTTGGAACAGGCTCTTAGATAAGGATTGCTTTTCTCTGCCTGATTAAATTTGTACTTAATATCCTTTCTCAGCCTACCGATGTAGAATAGAATAGAAAATATGCATCTATCTGTGAGGGCGCTGTTTAATCAAAGGGGATTAGAGTTTTGAATATCGATAATAGTTTTTCTAAAACGATTGATTTGGTTCATCGCGCTATGGATGCTCGTTCCATGCGCCAAGACATCATCGCCAATAACCTTGCCAATGCGGAGGTGCCGGGCTTCAAACGTTCTGACCTGAGCTTTGAAAGTGAGCTGAAACGGGCGCTGGAATCTGGGCAACAAAAGCCCACGCTGGAACTTACGCTCACGAACCCAAGTCATATCGCTAACTGGCAGGAGCGGGACTACCGCGACGTTACGCCGAGGCAGACGCTTGATTTTACCAGTTCTTCCCAAAACAATGGAAACAATGTGGATATGGAGCAGGAAGTTATGAACTATGTACAGAACCTGTTGATGTATAGTCTGCTGGCTCAGGCCGAAACCTTTGAGTTCAGTCAAATCAACACTGTGTTGCGAGGTTAATAAACTATGGGAATCTTGAATTCGATAAGCATTGCGGCCACGGGCATGAGCGCCCAGCGGCTTCGTTCAGATGTGATCGCGGATAACATTGCCAATGTCTCAACCACCCGCACGCCGGAAGGTGGGCCATACCGGAGAAGTCGTGTGGTTCTGGAAACCAAAGCAGAGGGACCGTCATGGAGATCGCCGTTTCTGCCGGATATGCTGGACAGCGGCCCTGGTCAGGGTGTCAGAGTCGTGGGTATAGAAAAAGACACTGCCACTGAAAACCGGCTTGTCTATGACCCAACTCATCCAGATGCCATCACTTCTGGTCCGAATGAGGGGTATGTTGAGATGCCTAATGTGGATATTGTTACTGAAATGACTGATATGATCGCCGCGTCGCGGGCTTATGAAGCCAACGCTTCGATTATTGATGGCGCTAAAACTATGTTCCAGCGCGCGCTGGATATTGGAGGGAAGTAATAAGTCAGTAACCCAATTCTAACAGGGTTGGGCTTGGCGGAGCGATTTGGCAAGCCCTTGCTGACGAACTTTTTGACAGCAATGTCAGCCGGACTTATCCCGTGAGGGATCAGGTAAAGCGGATAAACGAGTTATTTTTTATAAAGGAGGTCTGCCTAACGGTAGACGGCGTTTCGTCCCACGACTTTTAGGTTGCAGTCTAAAGATGTGGGTTTCCACGCCGTGATTTTTTATGACACTTTCTAATCTAGCGGCAAGTTCCAGCCTGCCTATGACTGTAAGCGATCCCAGGCATATCACGGGGTTCATTCCTAGCGGCGCGAATATTGCGGATTTGACCCAGCAGAGTGGTGCGGAGTCGGTGTTGCAGAGCGACAACTTTGCGGACGCGATGCTTCAGGCGCTGGATAAGGTTTCCGGGGACCAGCAGAAAGCTGAAAGCCTGATACAGACCGCGATCATCAACCCTGATGCGGTGGATATCCATGACATCACGATTGCTCAGGCCGAGGCAAGTATGTCTCTGAATATCGCACGAACCGTGCTTAACCGTTTGGTACAGGATTGGAAGGATATTATCAATACCCGATAAGCTTGATATAAATATAATCAAACGAAAAATAAAACCGGGGAGGGGTTTATGGGTGAGTGGTTTAGGAAGGTTTTAGGGCAGATAAAGAATCTGTGGGGTACGTGGAGTCTTTTGCAAAAGCTGATTCTGCTGGGTATCTGCGTGGCGGTGATTGCGGGTGTGGTAGTTCTATTTTCAGTGTCAGCTTCACCTACTATGATGGTGCCGGTTATTGATACGCCTATTACTGACCTTGATATGCGGGATCGTATGGTAACGCGGATCAACACCGAGGGAGTGCGGACGAATATCTCGCCAGCGGGCGTAGTTATGGTGGGTGATGAGGAAACCGCCCGCAGAATGAGGGCGATTCTTATCCGTGAAGACCTGGTTCCCAATGGCACTGACCCGTGGGCTATCTTCGACGTTACGCGCTGGACTATCACTGATATGGAACGGAATGTGAATCTCCAACGGGCTATTACCCAGATGGTTACCGAGCATGTGAAGTCGCTCAATGAAGTTGATGACGTCAATGTTACGATTGCCTTCCCGAAAGACGCGCTGTTTGTCTCTGAACAGAGTCCTGTTAGTGCGAGTGTTATCATTACCCCGCGGCCGGGCAGTGATATTACCGAGAACCCAAAGAAAATCGAGGGCATACAGAAACTACTCAAGTTCGCCATAACTGGTCTTAAGGATGAAAACATCGTTATCACCGACCGGAGCGGCATGGTGCTGAACAACTTCGCGGGCATGGTTGATTCCGAGCGGCTGAAGAGTATTGAGCAGGGCAACAAGATCATTCAGCAGTTGGAAGCCCAGTACCGCGCCAAGGTGCTGACCGCGTTACAGCAGACCTTCACCGCTGATCGGGTGCGCGATCTTAACATCAAGATCGACATGGACCTTTCCAAAAAAGTGGTTAACACCGAGGAATTCCTGCCTTTTACTATAAGACCTCGAACACCAGGTTCGTCCTATGACGACTCCGAGATAGCTGAATCTGTGGTTCGTTCCCAGACCTCGACCAAAACAACCTACACAGGCACAGGCTATACCCCTGAAGGGCCGGCTGGTGTTGAGGGTCAGACCACGCCCGCGTACCGAGATATGTCCAACATCTACGGTACGGTAACGGAGGAAAGCGTTGTTACCAACAATGAGATTAACAAAAGTATTACTCAGGAAGAGAAGAGTCCGAGTATCGACCGCATTACGGTTTCGGTAAACATTGATGGAACCTGGGTTGTGAAAAAAGACGAGAAGGGGAATCCCATTATAAATAACGGGGTAACCGACCGGGAATACACACCAATATCAGCGGAAGACCTGCGGTCGACCCAGTCTTTGATACAGAACGCTATTGGCTACAATGCTTCGCGTGGCGACTCTGTTACAGTAACGAACATTGGTTTTGATCGCACACAGGAGTTTGCCAAGGCTGATGCCAGCCTTGGAGAGCAACAACGTTTTAGACTGATACTACTACTCGTTATTGGCAGCTTGGTGTTCTTACTCCTTGTCTTTATCGCGTTTAAGGCCATATCACGCGAGATTGAGCGGCGCAAACGTCTGGCGGAAGACGAGCGAGCGCAGCGGGAAGCGGCTATACGGGAAAGTGCGATCATGCAGGCCGAGGAAGAAGGCGCATCAGTATCTATGTCTGTCGAAGAGCGGACGCGGATGGAACTTCAGGAAAGTATCGCCAATATGTCAAAGGATCACCCTGAAGATGTGGCGCAACTCATCAGAACGTGGTTGTTAGAAGAGTAGGAGTAGGAGAACAAAATGGCAAAAGTGCAACAAGCTGCGGTTAAGAAGAAAGACGCTAGTGAGGTCAACGGCAGACAGAAAGCGGCTGTGTTCCTCGTGTCCATCGGCTCTGAAATCTCTTCGGAGATTTTTAAGTACCTGCGCGAAGACGAGATTGAGACCCTCACGTTTGAGATAGCTCGTCTTGAAACAGTTGAGCCAGCCCAGAAGGACGCCATACTCACCGAGTTTCAGGAACTCATGCAGGCCAATCAGTTCATCTCCATGGGCGGTATTGACTATGCGCGGGAACTGCTGGAAAAGTCTGTCGGCAACCAGAAGGCTATTGATATTATCAACCGACTCACCTCCAGCTTACAGGTTCGTCCCTTTGACTTTATCCGCCGTACTGATCCGGCGCATCTCCTGAACTTTATCCAGCAGGAACATCCCCAGACCATTGCCCTGATTCTCGCCTATCTAGAACCGAACAAGGCGTCGGTCATCATCCAGAACCTGCCCCACGAGGTGCAGAGCGATGTTGCGCGCCGTATTGCCACGATGGACCGTACCAGCCCCGAAGTCTTGCGAGAAGTGGAGCGGGTGCTTGAAAAGAAGCTCTCCACGCTGTCCAGTGAAGATTACACTGCTGCTGGTGGCGTTGAAAGCGTTGTTGAAATCCTCAACATGGTTGATCGCGCCTCTGAGAAGCAGATTATGGAAGTACTGGAAGGCGACGATCCGGAACTTGCCGAGGAAATCAAGAAACGTATGTTCGTGTTTGAAGACATTGTTATGCTTGACGACAAGTCCATACAGCGCGTACTGCGCGAGGTTGACAACGCCGAACTGTCAAAGGCGCTGAAACCCTGCGATACTGAGGTTCAGGAAAAGGTCTTCAAGAACATGAGTAAGCGCGCCGGCAGTATGCTCAAGGAAGACATTGAGTTTATGGGGCCGATTCGCATGAAAGACGCAGAAGAAGCCCAGCAGAGGATTGTCGCCATTATCCGGCGACTGGAAGACTCAGGCGATGTGGTTGTTGCCCGCGCTGGTGAGGACGAACTGATATGATAAAAGCAGTGTTCAGACCAGAAGAGCTTGCCATCGGTAATATCAAAGTGTATCTCGAAGCGCCTCCTTCTTTTGCTGAGGAAAAGTCCCTTGAAACTAAAACAGCCGAAGACGGTGTGGAACATGAGGTCTACGAAGGTCCCACGGCGGAGGATTTACGGAAGGAAGCTGAACTCTTCAAAAGTCAATGGGGAACTGAACGCGAGGCTATGATTCGGTCTGCCCAGGTGGAAGCTGATGGCATCATCAAGAACGCCGAGGACGCGGCTTTTCAGGAAGTAAAGCGCCGTACCGACGAAGCACAGGCCATGAAACAGACCGCGAAGGACGAGGCTGAAAAAATTATTGCCAATGCCACGCAGAAGGCCAAAGAAATGCAGGAAACAGCGCAGGTCAGCGCCATAAACCGGCAAAAAGAGGCTGAGGAACGCGGCTTTCTTGAGGGTCATAAGGTAGGCTTTAACGAAGGCAAGGCTGAGGTGGAGCGACTCATTGAGCGTACCCAAGTCGTGCTTGAACGGGCGCAGGACAAACGCGCCGAGATTCTCGCAGAAGCGGAACATCAGCTCATCGACCTTGCCTTGCTCATATCCCGTAAGGTGGTCAAGATTCTCTCCGAAAACCAGAAGGACGTGCTTATCGCCAATGTGTCTGAGGCGTTGAAAAAGGTGAAGGCAAAAGGTGAAGTGATTATCCGCGTGAACACGGCGGATATGAAACTTACGACTGAACATACCAGAGAATTTATCCAGCTTCTTGAAGGCACAAACACGATCCAAGTGCAGGAAGACAGGTCGGTTGACGTTGGCGGATGTATCATTGAGACCGACTTTGGTGAAATTGACGCCCGCATTTCCAGCCAGATGGCCGAACTAGAAGCCAAGATTCTGGAAATCACCCCGATTGTGGAAAGAACCGGTAATGCCAGGACTCCTGATGCACACTCTGCTTGATAAGTATGTTGAAACCATCTCCACGATGGATACCATCAAGTGTGTTGGTTATATCTCCAAAGTTCAGGGACTGCTTATTGAAAGCCGCGGTCCCCAGGCCATTATCGGGGAAATCTGTCGTATCGAAGCGCCAAAGGCGCGTTCCCCGATAATGGCCGAAGTGGTGGGACTGCGGGACGACACGGTTCAGCTTATGGCCTACAACGAAACCGACGGCATTGAGGTGGGTAACCGAGTGGTCGCTTCCGGCTCAAGCCTTGAGATCGCGGTTTCCCGAAAACTGCTTGGCCGCGTGCTAAACGCTCTTGGCAAGCCCATTGATGACAAAGGCCCAATTGAAAACGCGGTCTACTATCCGGCAATGACCAGCGCGCCCGACCCGCTGAAACGAAAGCGGGTAACACAACGGGTCAGCACCGGGGTTCGCGCCATCGACGGTATGCTGGCCGTGGGACGGGGACAACGCCTCGGCATCTTCGCCGGTTCCGGCGTGGGTAAGTCAACCTTACTGGGCATGATTGCCCGCAATACCAACGCCGATGTAAACGTGGTCGCGCTTATTGGCGAGCGCGGGCGCGAAGTTAATGACTTTATCGAAAATGATTTAGGCTCAACGGGTCTTGAGCGGAGCGTACTCATCGTCAGCCCGTCCAATTCGCCGCCCCTTTCCCGTCTGCGCGGCGCGTATGTAGCCACAGCAGTCGCCGAGTATTTCCGCGATCAGGGGCTGGACGTGATGTTACTGTTTGACTCGATAACGCGCTTTGCCCGCGCCCAGCGTGAAATCGGCCTTGCTATTGGCGAGCCGCCCGCAACCCGTGGCTATACCCCCAGTATGTTTGACCAGATGCCTAAACTCCTTGAGCGTTGCGGTACTTCGGATAAGGGAACCATCACCGGCTTTTACACAATTCTAGTGGATGGTGATGACATGGACGAACCAGTGTCTGACACCGTGCGTGGCATACTCGACGGCCACATCGTACTATCGCGTTCTCTTGCACAGGCATATCACTATCCAGCCATTGATGTACTTGCCAGCATTTCCCGTCTGGCACCTGTTGTGTCCGGCCAGGTTACCAATAAGTCCGCCGGCGTGATACGGCGGCTCATGGCTGTGTACGCGGAAAACGAAGACCTCATCAACGTTGGCGCGTATCACACCGGTTCCAATCCCCTGATAGACGAGGCCATTGCCCGTCATGGAGACATTGAGCGTTTCCTTATTCAGGAAATTGATGAGCGTTCCTCAGTGCGGGAAACCCTGGCGCGTATGGCGGAAATTTCCAACAATGGTGAAATACCAGAAGAAGAACTGAAAGACCATGACAAGCTGCCCCAAGTCTTGCCTGATGCGGGTGTTGCCCCGTGAAGCGGTTCAAGTTCAACCTTGAGAAAGCGCTTAAACTACGGGAACACCGCGAAAAAGAAACCGAGATTGACCTGGGTCGTGCCATAGGTGCGCTCACCCGGATTGAGCAGGCAATTGACGCCACCACTGAGGAACGAGGCATGGCTGCGGCTGAACGTTTTTCCGCTGGCTTCAGCGTCAGCGACATTCTCATCTTTGACCATTACGTTCAGCGCCTTGACGCGACCAAAGCGCAGCTCGCGCTGGAGGCGGAAAAAGCCTCAGCGCGGGTTGAGGACGCCCGCGGCATCTACCTCGAAGCATCCCGTGATCGCAAAGTCCTATCCAACGTGAGAGAACGCCGCCAGAAGGAATACCACAAAGACATGCTGGCGGAAGAAACCAAAACCCTTGACGACATCGCAAGCGGTTCCAAATCCCGCCGCCTGATAAGCGCGGGACATTCTTAAATGACAATACTAGATGATGTTAGGCACATCTTTTTCAGATATTTCGCGTACAATCTTTAAACAAGTTCCCGCGCCAAAAGTGCGCGGGCTTTTCTTTCAGCATAATGGAACGAGAGGGCAATCAGGGCGACGAGGAGGACGCGGAATTGTTTTAACCCGCCTTTGCCGCCGCGGGCGCGGTAGGCGCGGTTTAACTTATCCCACAGTTCAAACAGGGCGGGTATGAAGTTTATCGTAAGCGCCGCGCTGGTTCCAAATTTTGCCGTGAGGGAAATGTTTCGCGCAAAGGGCAATTTTCTTAACACCCCGCGAATAGCAATTTCTACACTACAAATTACTTCTTTTATTTCGATTGAAGTTGTCGTGCGGAACAGCAAGGCGGAAAGCTGCATCACGAGGAGCAGCCGCAAAATATATAAAGCGTATTCATCATTGGGGAGTAATATCTTAATAAAAGCCGTGGAGCTTACAATCGTAAAACCTGTGGAAGAAAGGTTGGTAAAGATGCTTATCAGGTAGAGGAAAAAAGCGTAGAACAGCGCGGGCTTTATATCGGTAAACTGCTCTCTGACAGAAAAACCGCATAAAAACGCGGGAATTACCAGTAAGATAATTCCCACGCATACAGCATATAAAGGCAAAAACATGATGTTTACTGCCAATGATATAAGTGCGAATAATTTTATCAGCGCCGGCAGTCGATGGATAATACTATTTCCTTTTCTATATCGGAAAACGACTGTCTTTTCTTTCATAATTAACGTGCGTCATGCTTTGGGATTTATGTAACGGGCTGCTATGGGACGCAGCGCAAAGGCCAGAGGTATAGAAAGAATGAATTTTACCCCATCACCTGGAATAAACGGAACAATACCGCCCCAAAATACGCCTGACACCGCTTTAGGATCCGCGCTTTTGCTGTTAAGATACATAAGCCAGAGCGATCCAAATAGCAGTATTACTGTAAAGCCGATAAACAGCGCGGCAACAATTCTGATGGAATAAATAACCGTGGGCTTCTTGTCCGTTATCGAAGGCTTTCCCGCGATAAAGCCGGCGACAAACGCGCCCACGACATATCCTATCATGTACCCGCCGGCTGGCGAGAGAAACGCCGCAATGCCGCCCGCGTTAGCAAAAACCGGGATACCCAAAATGCCAGCCAGCAAAAACAACGCTGTTGCCGCCGCGCCACGCCATGTTCCCAATAACACACCAGTCAAAACAATGACGAGGTTTTTCAGAACAATGGGCAACCCCGGTATCAGGGGAATAGTCCAAAAACTCGACACGCAGATTAGTGCGGCAAAGAGGGGAATGAAAACGCTCAGCCGAGAGGATGCGCGAACCGTTTTTGTTTGAACACTATTCGATGCAATATTCAAAACCAGACTCCTTTACCAATTTAATGGTATCATCAATAGTTTGCCCGTCAGCGGTTAAATACCCTGACGTGAAAATAGAATCGGCAACTTTAAATAAGTCCCGTTCATTTCCCTTAAAATAAACTTCCCTTCCCGCCGCACAGCGGATCGAGGCGGACGCAAGCATAAACCGCGCAAGACATAAGACTTTAAGGCAGTATGCTGTTGTTAAATGCGCGGTATCTGCTTTCTCAAGGCTGGTTCCTTTAATGGGCAGCAGGAAATTAATAGGAACAGATTCTGGGTTTATGCTTCGCAGTTCCAGCAGCATATCAACTACGTCGCTTTTACTTTCTCCAAGCCCGATTATTCCGCCAGAGCATATTTCAAATCCTATGGCCTGCAGCATTTTTATATTCGCCACACGCTCTTCAAAAGTATGTGTTGTACAAATATTCGGATAAAAAGCGCGGCTTGTGTTTAGGTTATGGTTAATTCTGTCAAGTCCGGCCGCTTTTAATTTCCGCGCCTGAGCTTCAGTTAAAAACCCAATGGAACAGCAGATAGCGGTGTTTGTTTCAGCCTTTAATTTCCGCACATATTCGGAAAAGGCATCAATAGCTTTGTCGCTGAATCGTATGCCGCTCAACCCAATGCAATGACGGCTCAACCCGCGCTCCTTTGCCTGTTTTCCTGTTGCCAATAATTTCTCATAGGAAATTAAAGGATATGTTTCTATGCCAGAATCCGCGATCCGGGATTGAGCGCAATAGGCGCAGTCTTCAGTGCAATTACCGCTCTTCGCGTTTGAAAGGATTTGAATAGCCACAGTAAGCCCCTTGTGTTTTCTTCTTAAAACAAAGGCTGCTTCCAGCAGTTTATCCAGTTCTTCATCAGGCGTATTCAGTATTGCAAGACAGTCTTCTCGTGATAAAACGCCACTTTTCAGTATTCCTGAGCTGCTAGTGTCTGTCATGCATCCCGCTTCCCGAAATTTCTTGAGTAGTACACTTTGGCAGAAAGACCACTTTTGTTATCCATGATGCAGAGAGGTTAACGAAGTCCAAAAATTTCGTCAAGAGGTCGCCAGAAATATCTTTCTATGAGTTTCTCTCGCTTTGATTTTGGGTAATCCTCCGTAAATCAAGAATGACATACTCCCACGCCTGTTCCTGTGGTTCGGGGTTGACCCCGGCGCTTCGGGGGTTGACCCCCACGCTTCGGGGGTTAACCCCGCTGGTTCGGGGGTTGACCCCGGCGGTTCGGGGGTTGACCCCGGCGGTTCGGGGGTTGACCCCGCTGGTTCGGGGGTTGACCCCGCTGGTTCGGGGGTTGACCCCGCTGGTTCGGGGGTTGACCCCGGCGGTTCGGGGGTTAACCCCGGCGGTTCGGGGGTTGACCCCGCTGGTTCGGGGGTTGACCCCGGCGCTTCGGGGGTTGACCCCGCTAGTTCGGGCGCCGGGCTTTGTTCCGGTATTTCCAAAGAACCTTAGAAAAACGGCGCGTAAGGTTCGGGCTGTTTGCGGCGTTTGGGCAGCACTATAAAGAAACCCGTAGTGGTTTACGCC
>JAITIX010000030.1 GCA_031279205.1 Treponema sp.
TTTTATTCCAGATAATCTTCGAGAAAAAGCGCTCTCCCCATACATGCCCATGAGTGTCGTGCATTTTGTTCCACTTCTTCGCGAAATTGCACTTGATCCACTGCATAATCTCGGATAACGAGGCATCTTTACCCGGCTTTATGAGAAAATGGATGTGGTTATCCATAACCATGAAGTTCCAAAGCTCGAAACGGAACTTCTTTTTCGCTTGTTCAACGAAGTCAAGAAACAGTTGTTTGACTTTTGCACTTTGGAGCGCCATTGCGTCATGGTCGATTTTGGAAGTAACATGGTAGGTGGCGTTATCCAGTAATTGTCTGTGTTTTCGCATACCCTCTATACGGGTTCAAACACTTTTTTTGCATGTACTTGTCCGCAATCATTCCTACCGCCACATATATCTGAGACACTTTGGCTACACTCAGACACTTTGGCTCACTTTGTGGCTAACTCAAGTATCTGAGACACTTTGGCTAGACACTTCACTGGCTGAGACACTTCGCCACTGCTGACAGGGATAGGCGTTTTTCCCTCAAGTTTATATAGTACAAAGTTATGAAACGAAGACTCATCACGTCGGCGCTGCCGTATGTGAACAACGTACCCCATTTGGGGAATCTCATTCAGGTTCTGTCCGCCGATGCCTTTACGCGCTTCTGCCGTTTGCGTGGCTACGAGACGCTCTATGTGTGTGGAACAGACGAGTATGGAACAGCTACGGAAAATCGCGCCGCTGAAGAGGGCGTTAGTCCACGCAAACTCTGCGACCGCTATCACGCAATCCACGCTGACATTTACCGCTGGTTCAATATCGCCTTTGACAAGTTCGGGCGTACCTCTACCCCGATCCAGACCGAAGCTACTCAGGACATCTTTACTAAACTGGACGCCAATGGTTTTATAGTGGAACATACCGACCAGCAGTTACACTGCGCCAAGTGCGACCGTTTTTTGGCTGACCGCTATGTACGTGGTGTCTGTCCCCACTGCGGTTACGCAGACGCGCGTGGCGACCAGTGTGAGGCGTGCGGCAAGTTGCTTGACCCTACCGAACTCAAGGAGCCGCGCTGCTCAAGCTGCGGCTTAACGCCAACGCTCCAATCAACCAAGCATCTGTACATCGACTTGCCCAAGCTCAAAGACCGGCTTGAGGCATGGATCACGGTCGCGGCGGAAAAGGGCGACTGGGCAAATAACGCGGTACAGATGACTCAGGCGTGGATACGCGACGGTTTGCGTGAGCGGGCAATTACCCGTGACCTCAAGTGGGGCATACCCGTGCCAAAGGCAGGTTATGAGAACAAGGTTTTTTACGTCTGGTTCGACGCGCCCATTGGTTATATATCGATTACCGGCAATCTGGGAGCAGAGCGTAGTGGTGAAGCAGGGTTTCCGGCAGACTGGCATGACTTTGTTAATCACTGGTGGAAAGCGCCGGATGACGTGGAACTGTTCCAGTTCATTGGCAAGGACAACATCCCCTTCCATACGGTGATCTTCCCTTGTAGCCAGCTTGGAACTGGCGAGCAGTGGACCATGTTGCATCACATGTCCAGCAGCGAATACCTAAACTATGAGAGTGGCAAGTTCTCCAAGTCCAAAGGCATTGGTGTGTTTGGCACGGATGCGAAGGAAACTGGCATCGATGCTGACATCTGGCGTTTCTATATTTTTTACAATCGTCCAGAAAAGGCAGACGCGCTCTTCACTTGGAGGGATTTTCAGGAAAAGGTGAATGGTGAACTCATCGGCAACCTAGGTAATCTGGTCAACCGCACCCTGTCTTTTGTTACCCGCTACTACGACGGCGTGATACCGGACAGCGGCGGGTCTGCCAGCGCCATGTTCTGGAATAAGGCGCGTGAGTTCGAGGCAGCCATTAGCGCCAAGCTTGAGAAGGCGGAACTGCGCGACGCCTTCCGCGCCATATTCGAGCTGTCATCGTTTGCTAACAAAACGTTTCAGGATGGTGAGCCGTGGAAGGCGCGCAAGGAAAACCCACCTGCCGCCGCCGCCCTGATCCACGACCTTTGTTACCTCATAAAAGACCTTGCGGTACTAATTCACCCATACATACCCGGAGCTGCTGAAAAAATTGCAGCCTTCTTGGGACAGCGTATTGGCAAAGACGCCCTTACCTGGGCTTCGCTCGGTGAAACAAGCGGTCTCAGTCGCATTAGCAGCGAGGTGCTTTTCTCTAGGCTGGAAGACGACTTTATCGATACTTTGCGTCAGCGTTATGCCGGTACTCAGCAAGAACGCGCCGTTGAAAAATCAGATGTGCCGACGCCGCCAGCATTGTCGCCGTTCACCCATCTCCTCGACCTCCGCGTTGCCCAGATCGTCAAGATTGAGCGCCACCCCAAGGCGGACAAGCTCTATATCGAGACACTCGAAATCGCCGGTGAGGAACGAGTGATCGTGTCGGGTTTGGTTCCCTTCTATAAAGAAAAAGAGCTTCTGGGTAAAAAGATCATCGTGGCGTATAACCTGAAGTCAGCGAAACTGCGCGGTGTTGAGAGTCGTGGCATGTTGCTTGCAGCCTCGCTCAAGGATGCGGACGGCAATGAAACGGTGGAAGCGCTTGACGCAGGCGATGCGCCAACTGGAACCCGCGTAACGCTTGAAGGGATCGCCAGCGAGCCACCTGCCGAGATAGACATTGATACTTTCTTCTCCGTACCGCTTGCTGTAGCTGACTACACCGTAGTTTCAGGCTGCACGGCGCTCTTCATTGACGGCAAGCCCATAAAGACAAGAGTCATAGCCAACGGAGGAGTGCATTAAGGCTTATAGGGGCATTAAGCCATGCCACTGCTTCATAAGTAGCTTTTCCATGTCCACACGGATACGCTTGACAGGCGCGTCTGTTGCAGAAACCCAATGAACAGGCTGGCCATCGTTATTGGCAAGCGAGGCAAAGTAGGTGATCTGGCGTTTGGCATAATGACGACTGTCGCGGGCAACAAGCGCTTCTACCTCGTCAAGATTGGTTTTAAGCGTGAAGTTGCCCGTAGCATCTTCTTCAAAAAATTCGTGATAGCCAATAGCCCGCAACCCCGGATCTTTTGGGGTGTAACCCGCCTCAAACAGCCCCTGAACTTCATTGACAAGGCCGGCCTTGAACATGGCAGTGCAACGCTCGTTAATGCGCCGGTACAACTCCTCACGCGGCCTCTCAAGACCAATAAGCAGGAAGCGGTAGCGACTCAAGGCGCCTTGCCCGCTCATAGCAAAAGAACTTAATGGCTTGCCGGTAAGCCGGAAAACCTCAAGCGCCCTGAGCAGCCGGTATTTGTCATTGATGTGGATACGCGCCGCGCTTATTGGGTCGCAACTGGCAAGTTCTTCGGCAAGGGCTGGCGCGCCGCGCAGACTCAGCTCCTCTCTGAGTTCCCTCCGTATCAGCGCGTCGGACGGCGGAGCGTCAGGCAATCCCTGAACAAAGTTCTTGAGATAAAAACCCGCGCCGCCTGAAAGCACCGGCAGTTTACCCCGCGCCGCGATGTCCGCGCAAAGCTCGCCGGCCAAGTGAACAAAGTCGCCAACATTGAACGATTCATCAGGCGTTCTGACATCAATGAGATGGTGCGGAAGCCGCTCCCGCAATTCCTGCGACGGCTTTGCCGTTCCAATGTCCATACCTTGGTACACCTGCATGGAATCAGCCGAAACGACCTCCGCCAGAGAAAGCACCCCCACGCCAGTAAACAAGGTTTCAAGAACCTCTGTCTTACCAGAGGCAGTAGGCCCAAAGAGCAAGAAAACTGGAATAGGAAACGCCGATGACACTAATCTTCAATGCGAAATTCGATTTGTTCAGTAAACAACTGACGAGCCGCGAGAGAAACCACCTTGCCATCATTAAGCTCAATCTCCGGATCTTCAAGCCTCGAAAGCTGGTAGGCGCGGCGAGAAGCAGCGGAAGTGATTTCATACATGTTTTTATCGTATTCGATGAGTTCTTCTAATGGGAAAATCATGATAATTCAGTATACTCTGTGCGATAGATTGTGTATAGAGCGTTGCTTTTCATAATCACGCAGGAAAACATCCAGTTCAGCCTCAAGGTTCTGTAAATCATTGTCCAGCTCTTGTAAACGCCGGTGAAATACGGCGCGGCTTAGGCGAAACCGGAATCGTCCATATCTTTGGCCTGCCGGAAAAATCCCGCTGTTTGACGCGACCCGCTTGGAATATAGCGGGAATGTACAGGAAGACATTGCTAAAAAAAAACAGGCTAAACAAGAAAAAGAACACACTGCTTAAGAAGTACAACAAGAAGAAAGCCGAATACGACGCGGAATCCAATACCCCCGCGAAAAACTGCGCACTGGAAGAGCTGGCCATGCTCAAGGTGGTGAACGGCCAGACTCTGGTCTTCAGCTTCATCTTCTTGATGTTCTGCCGCTAGACTTTGCTTCATCGGAAGTGTCCGTGGTATTTCAGTGTAGGTATTCATCCATATATCGAATAGGTCATGAGGCGTCCACCAGAACTACTCAATCAGTTTCGCTTTGGCGTTACAGGGCTTGGCAAAAAATGATTTTTACCCTGCCTCGACGACTAGATTTGGCTCAGCCTCTTTTTTATGATCTTGACTTTCCAGTAGAAGCGTGGTGTTATTATGTTTTCAGCGTCCGCCATGGACGGAAAATAGAGAAAGGAGGAGAGAAGCATGACAGCCCACGCCACGTCAAACCTCGCATTACCCACCGCAAACACACTTGCCGGGTTCTTCCGCTATGCCGGATCCTCCACAATTATCCACTATTCCCTCTTATCTGCAACTTTTTTTCTGTTCAGCGTGGATGCAAGGCTGTATAACCACACGAATTTGGCTGTGTGGCAGTATGGTTGCACGATTTTGAAGCTCGTTATTTATTTCCTAACGCCCCCCCCCCCCCCTGAAAGGTTTATTAGGGTATATCCCCCCTCAGCGTTTGTTGATTTTCCCTTTTTACAGGAGCTTCTCGTTCTTCTATCGTTGTTTGCGGCGCTCATTTTTCAGGCAATAACTACTATTCTCGTGGGTTTCGCCCTTCTATCATTGATTGTGGCGTCCGCTTTTCCAGTGCTGTCCGCCATGCTTGCGGGCATCGTACTTCAGCCGCTGTTTACGGCACCCGGTCTTCAGACTATGTCCGCTATACGGTCGGATAGCGCCACTATGGCCTCGGATAGCGTCGCTATACCAGCGAATAGTAGCCTTATAAGGTCGGATAGCGTCGCTATGCTCTCGGATAGCAGCCTTATCAGACCGCATAGAACATCACCCTTCAGCAGGGTTCTCTTCGTTATACAGGCGAAACCACCGGTTCTTTCAACACGGCGTTTCATTATATCCACAATATCCCTACAGGAGGTTTACATGGATTACTTTCCCAAGAAAACGCCACTGATTGGGGGCTGCGCGCCGAGCAGATCGCGGGGCTTGAGACGGAGTACGCCGTCTACAAAGCGCTGTACGAAAAGTGCAAGACCGCCTCTTACACCAAGCTGGACATGCAGGCCAAGATTGAAAAGCGCAGGGACATGGAGAAGCACGTGGAAGTCTTTGTCCGTAACAACTTGCAGAACAACGACCTCATGACCGACAACGGACGCGCCACGTTGCGGATTCCAATCCACGATACCACGCCTACATCCCAGTCCGCGCCGGACACTATTCCCGAAGTGGAGGTGCAGACGTCCGCACCTCGAACCATACGCATCCGGTTCCGGGCGGAGAACGCCAAACGCTGGGGTAAGCCGCTGCACGTCCATGGCCTTGAGTGCCTGTGGCTGATCGCGGGCAAGGCTCCGGCCAAAATCGAGAAGCTGCTCCACTCGTCGTTTGCCACCCGCAGCCCACTGGACATGACGTTTGACGAGGATCAGCGGGGGAAGCGGCTCTGGTTTGCGGTGCGCTGGGAGAACGGTGCGGCAAGGGAGGTGGAGCGAGATTTTCAGCGCCGTCATTCCGTAAGAATGACGCTCACTATGGTTTCAGCCGCGTTGCGGTTGATATAGAGGGAAGGGACTACCGGACGCGCCACTGCCTGGCAGGGTTGTCCGGCGCGGTGGCGGCCACTTCCACAACTTTTTTACTTATGGAGGAAAGATTATGCGTAGGAAAGCATGGTTTTTCAAGGACAGAACAGTATTGGGAATACTCGGCGTTATGCTGGTATTCATAACACTTGCCACGGGATGCCCCACCGGGGAGGAGACGACGGCCTACACGGTAACGTTTGACGTGGACGGCGGCTCTCCCGCTCCGGCAAGCCAAAGCGTGGCGTCGGGTGGAAAGGTTACGAAGCCCACAGACCCCACTAAGGCAGGCTATACCTTTGACGGCTGGTACAAGGAAGCGGCCAAAACGAACCTGTGGAACTTCGACACAGACGTGGTTACCGCGAACATGACGCTTTACGCCAAGTGGACAGAGACGGTAACTATAACCTTTAACACCAACGGTGGCTCGGCTATCGCACCAGCTGTGGTTGCGAAGGGCAGCAGTGTGTCCCTGTCTGAGTATCAGACAACCATGGCAGACTATACCTTTGGCGGCTGGCACACGAATGAGGCGCTTACCACGCCCGCAAACTCCAGCATGACCATTACCACGAACATCACCCTGTACGCAAAGTGGATAGAGTCAAAAACCTTCACCGTAACCTTTAGCGGGTTTGCGGATGAACAAATCGACCTGAGCCATGAGGGAGAGCTGACGCTTTCAAAGAGCAACTATGACAACTTGACCGTCTCCCTGTCTGGCGTTAAAAACTACGACTCAATAATGTGGTATGAGGATGGGTCATATAGAGGGAACTCCGACGAGGGGCATTTCGTATACGCATCCAGCTTTTCCCTGGGACCACACACCCTAAGCGCGGTTGTGGTAAAAGACGGCGTACCTTATTCCAAAACGCTCACATTCCAGGTAAGCAAATAGGAGATATGAATCATGGAAGAAAACACAAAGAAAAACACGGCGCGAAACAGAGCCGTTACCGTTTTACTTTTGGCGCTGTCCGCCGCGCTTGTCTTGGCAGGCTGCTTTAACCCCCTTGATCCCATTGACAGCGCGCCCCAAGCCGGGGCGGGTTCCCTCTCGGTGAGCATTGCCGGACAGGGCAACAGAGCGCGAACCCTCTACCCCAACGCGGCTTTCACCAAGTACGTGCTGACCTTTGCATCTGAGGGCAAGACCTACGATCCCAAAACCCTTACCGGAACATCCTCCGAGGTATTCAACGATATTCCGGCGGGAGAATGGACCATCACCGCAAAGGGTTACGTTACCATTAATGGGACAGAATACGCGGCGGCGGAGGGCAGCAAAACGGTAACCATAGTTGCCGGGCAGAGCCAAGCTGTCGACATACCAATCAGCGCGGAGCAGGGAGGCGACAACGGGTACTTTTACTACAACGTAACGTTCCCCGGCGCAAAGGTTGATACCGCGACCCTTACCCTCAGCCAGTACGACGGAAATGGTTGGGACGGGGGCTTTACTCAGATCGCCAATCCAGTAAACCTTAAAACATCGTCATCCGGGTACGTCAACGGGGAAGCCGGTTCGGGTCTTACACCTGGGTATTACCGCGTGGACATTAGGCTTGAGAACGGGTACCAGCGTGCCGGC
>JAITIX010000034.1 GCA_031279205.1 Treponema sp.
ACCGGCAGAATACTTTGATCAACCGGCAGAATACTTTGATCAACCGGCAGAATACTTTGATCAACCGGCAGAATACTTTGATCAACCGGCAGAATACTTTGATCAACCGGCAGAATACCTTGATCAACCGGCAGAATACTTTCAACGCTACGTTAACGCGGTTCAACGGGGTAGCGGCGCCGCGACCGCCTATTTCTTTGTTGGTGAGATATACCACAACCAGTGGACACGAGACGTGCTTGAGCGCCGGCGCTCCAATGACTTACGCCGGCTGCTTATTGCGCCTTGTCAGCGCAGCTTCTGAAGCAACCAGTGCTCGTTCGGGAATCCCTTGCAGGCGGTAGGTATGCACGAAGTCTCTGACATTGTAGAATAGTATCACACAAACATAAGGAGCGAAACAATGAAAACAAACAACACACAAAACAAGGTTCTCAATCTTATGAGGACAACGCACTAACCGGCTAGCAAACTTTCAACAATATAAAAACCTGCCTCCGGTGTTGCGCTTGTCCAAACACTAGCGGAGGAAATTTATGTCTCAATCGGGAAACCGAATTAGAAAATTCTTTTCATTTTACAAGCCGTATACACTACTGTTTGTTGCGGATATTACCTGCGCTCTTGCGGTGTCGGTAATTTCACTCATGCTACCGCTCTGCGTCCGATATATTACTCAGGACGCGCTTGACGGCGTTACGCAAGATTTCTCAAGAGGCGCTCTGACGATGCTGGCGCTGATAAGCGTCCAGACCGCCTGCGCCCTGTTCTATGATTATATGGGACACAACATGGGCGGGAGGATGGAGCGAGATATGCGGAATGAGCTTTTCGCGCATTACCAGAAACTACCCTTTAGTTTTTTCGACAAAAACAAAACTGGCGCGATCATGTCCCGAATCACCAATGATCTGCTGAATCTCGCGGAACTCTATCATCACGGGCCGGAAGACCTGCTGATTTACGGCCTGCGTTTTATTGGCGCATTGATCATTCTGATGAGCATCAATCTCCGGCTTGCGCTGGTGGTATACGCCTTTTTACCGGTGATGGTGGCTTATTCCCTGTTTTTTCAGGGCAAGATGCGGGATGCGTACCGGAATAACCGCGAGCGCCTTGCGGAACTTAACGCTCAACTGGAGGACAGCATCGGAGGCATCCGCGCGGTAAAATCATTCGCCAACGAAGAACGTGAGCGGCAAAAATTTGTGGGGGTCGATGAGCAATTCTTCCGGGGGCGGGCGTTTATTTACAAACGCGAGGCGTTTTATTTCACTGGCATGGAATATTTTTTTGCCCAGCTTATTACGGCGGCAGTAGCCGCCGCAGGCAGTCTATGGATCAGCCGTGTGTTGCTGGATGTCGCTGACCTTATCACATTCCTGCTTTATGTGGGTTATCTTACTGCTCCCATTTCCCGGATTGCCTTTGTTATTCAACAATATCAGGATGGCTTTGCTGGCTTTAACCGCTTCATGGACATCGTGGAGACAGCGCCTGAAACAGGTTACGGAGCGAACTGTCTGACAAACAGTGAAGTGGTGATTCAGGGACATGTGGAATTTGTCAATGTCAGTTTTAAGTATGACGAGGGACAGGAAAACGTGCTTGAGAATATTTCGCTGGATATAAAGGCCGGTGAATCAGTGGCAATCGTTGGTCATTCCGGCGTTGGTAAAACAACTCTCTGCGCGTTAATTCCCCGTTTTTACGAGGTGAACGCCGGAACGATTCTGGTGGATGGCGTTGACATTCGTAGCTTTGACCTGCAAACCCTGCGGCGGCATATCGGCGTAGTGCAGCAGGACATTTATCTCTTTGCCGGAACTGTATTCGACAACATTCGTTATGGGAAACCTGAAGCGGATGATGCGGAAGTCATTACAATGGCAAAAAAGGCCAATGCCCATGATTTTATCATGTCGTTACCCAATGGCTATAACAGTAACATTGGTCAACGCGGCGTGAAACTTTCCGGTGGTCAGCGCCAGCGCCTCAGCATTGCCCGCGTGTTCCTCAAAAACCCGCCTATCCTGATTTTTGACGAGGCAACCAGCGCGCTGGATAACGAAAGCGAGCGCATCGTACATGAGGCGCTGACAGACTTGGCCAGAAACCGCACCACATTCATCATTGCTCACCGGCTTTCAACAGTCCGAAACGCCGGACGTATCATCGTACTCACGGAACAGGGCATTGGAGAGCAGGGAACCCACGCGGAACTTATGCAACGTAATGGCCTCTACGTGCGCTTGACCGGCGATCTGGGGTAAGCGTTAAACAGAGGTTTGATGTAATAAGGGCTTGCTGAAATCAATCAGCAAGCCCTTGTTTTAGAAAAAGGGTTGGATTAAAGGTTAAGATTGGCGAGATAGGTATTGTAGTCAGTTTGCGCTGTTCTCAGCGTCTCTTCCGCGCCCTTAATCTGCTCACTGAGCGAGTCCAGTTCGCCTTCGTAAGAAACCAGCCGTTTGAGGTATTCCTCTCCCTGCGGGCCTGTGTTCCCCACGACGCTCAGTATTTCCCGGACGCGCTGCTGTTCGGTAACGATCCGCTCTCGCTCTGTTTTCAGCGCAGCAAGTGCTGCATTCGCATTATCAAGCACCCGTCGTAATTCCACAGCTTTTTGCAGGCTCGCGCGCGCGTCAGCAGGTATTTCACCGTTGGTAGAATAGCTCAACAAAGTCTCAGGCTGAAGCCGTCCCAGCGTGATTCGCTCATACGCGGGTCGTTCTTCCTTAACCTCATAAGAGAATTCTTGTCCGGGCGCCAGAGTCAACGTAAAGCGATAGACCGTATCGGTACGCTCGGTGTATGTGGGTGAGACGAGCCGCGCGCCTGAAGTGATCGGGTGTTCCAGTACAAGGCGTTTGGATTCAGCGCCGGCGTTCTTGAACGAGTAGGTCTTAACGAAGTCCTGACTTCGGTTGATGGTCATAACACCTTGGCTTATGGTAACAGTGGTTATAGGACTGCTGTTATTCATAGACACGCTGCCGTTCACGGCGAGGTCTTCCCCGTAGGAGATGAGGCGCTTCTCATTGGGTGGGAAGAAGCTAACGAGCGCGTCACCTGCGTAGGTTCCGGCGTCGTAGACCGTGATGGGGCCGGCTGGGAGCGTCAGCCGTGTTTTGTTAACGAGTTCCGCGCCCACTAAGGGATGGATGGTACGGTTATTCAACGCGGTGGCTGGGAAGATCAGGGTCTTTGTTGCTTCAAGCCGCGTTTCCACAAGCGGAAGCATGGCGCTCTGCTGGCGGGGAATGCTCACCAGATTGGGAAAGGTGAATTCGAACTGTTCGGCGGCATCCTCTCCCTGTGGCGTGATGAGATCAATCGCGGCATTGAGGGAAAGGGCTTTTGCTGCAGTCCCCCCGGACGCCCGCGACGCCTGTGGCTCCGGCGCGCGTTCAGCATACGCTATTGCTTCATCATTCACGGCGAGGACAGAACTACTCCGCCCTGACTCATAGGAAGCTGGTTCCGCAGTTCCCGCGATTGCGAGCGGGACAATAGGCCGGTTCACATGGTAAGGCGCGTACAGTTCCTGAATGAACGAAACCGGACGGCCGGTAACCAAAGAAAGCTGGATATTGTTCCAGTCCATGTCGCTGTCATTATCAACAATAGCCCAGCCTTGGAACGCGGCGTTTGGCGCCTCAACCAGGTCTAGGCGGTAAGAGGCTTTCCATACTGCGGCAGGAATCACATAGCTAATCGAAATCTTGCGGGTGGTATTCCCTTTGAGTTGAATCGTAAGATTGCGAGTATTGGTGTTGCTCGATGCCATAATAAGATCAAGCGCGCGGTTTAAGTCATCGTTAATCGCCTGATTCTTGAACGAGAAACCCAATACTTCGGAGAGCCGAACCACTTTGACGCCGACGTTTGTGTAGAGCGTTACTGCTGGGCCAATGCCATAATTGCCAGTGGCGTTAGTGGCATAGCGCAGAAGCAGGTCGTCCTCGCCCTCAACCGCGATGAGCCGCCCGCTGATAAGGTTTGGAGCGTATACGTCAACTTCCTCCCCTTTCAAGCCATTAAGCATACGCGCCACGCTGGGGTTGCCCGAAAGATCGATCTTGAGGCTTTGCAGAGCGCGGTCTAGCGGCTGATCCACTGGATAAACAATAGCCCGCTCTCTGGAACCCAGATCGCTCACCGCCAATGACTTTAAGACGTCATTTATCGCCTCCACGCTGAATGCCAAAACTATTTCCGCGTCATTGGCCATGACGCCACTATGCTCAAAGAAACCAACCCCGGAAGAAAATAGCGCGAGTTTATTCAACACAAAAGGGGTTGTCTCACTTGTTGGCGCCACAGACGACGCTGGAGCCGCCTCCAGAGGGGCTGGGGCAGGATTAAGTTCTTCCTGAATTGGCTGGGCATAAAGCGAGAAGCTGGAAGTAATAAACACCAGCGGCATCACGAGTTTCAAAAACGGTACAGAATGTCTCGAATGTTTCATAGACGCATCCTTGCTAAAAAAGTGTGCGGAACAGTGCGGTTGAACCGCACGTCCCGGTTGTTCCCAGAAATTCCTTTTCTAAAAACAATCTTTTAAAAAGTCGGCGTCTTTGAGGCATGGCTTTACCAGGAATTAACTATACTATACCTCAAGGCAACAGTTCCGCTTGTTCCATTCCGGCAAAAGGGAGGCCGGCTCCTCTTGCAGAACATGGAGTAGAACACCCGCGCAGGCTTCCCATACCTGTTTGAGTATGGCGGTTTCGGCGACAGTGAAGTCTGAGAGTACCCATGACGCAATGTCGCGGTGCGCAGGGCGGCCTATGCCGATACGAAGCCGCCAGAAATCAGCGGTGTTGAGACACGCCTTAATCGAGCGCAACCCGTTATGCCCGCCGAGTCCGCCTGAGAACTTGAGCGAGACCGTTCCTAACGGCAGTTCCAGCTCATCATGGACCACGAGAATGTGTTCCGGCGGAATCTTGAAGAATGCCGCCGCCGCACCCACAGACTCGCCCGACAGGTTCATAAAAGTTTCAGGCATGAGCAAATGCTTACCTTCAGCGACAGTGTATAGTCCCTTGTACTTGCGCCCCCAGACCGGCAATGAAGAAAATGGCAGGAACTCGGCAAGGAGGCGCCCTGCGTTGTGCCGGTTACGCGCATACTGAACGCCCGGATTTCCCAGAAACACAATGAGTTCAATCATGTTCAGGATTCTTATAGATAGATCAAAAAAAGACTATATACTGATAGACGATGCTGGATTATGATTGCTATATCTAAGCGACAGGGAGAATAAGTTTATGGAAGACTTCGATTTTACCATTGAAGACCTGGGGAAACGGAACAATAAGTCGCCCATCGAGATGTCTCGCGTGGAAGGCGATATGATGGCGAACTATGTTACGGATGACCAGTTTATCTGTATGAGCCCAAGCGTGAGTCTTGGGAAACAAAACGAAATCAAGCGCAGTCAAGTGCTTGAGTGTGCAGGACCGCGTGAGATGATCTACTTCATGCCCGCGCATGTTCACGCCGGCATTATCAGTTGCGGCGGCCTTTGCCCAGGCATTAACGACGTAATCCGCGCCATAGTCCGCTGTCTCTGGCACCGTTACGGCGTTCATCGCATCACCGGCATACGCTACGGCTACAAGGGCTTCCTGCCAGAGTATCAGTACCCGCCGCGGGAGCTGAACCCCGAAAACGTTGATAGCATACACAAGCTCGGCGGAACGTTCTTGGGAAGCGCACGCGGCGGCGGCAAAGAAGTGGAGAAAATTGTGGACGCCATGGAGCAGCTTAACCTCAACATGCTCTTCACCATTGGCGGCGACGGAACCCAGAGAGGTTCTCTCGATATTGCTGAGGAGGTCGAGCGGCGTAAGCTGAAGATCGCCATGATCGGAGTCCCCAAGACTGTTGATAATGACTTCGCCTTTATCCAGAAGTCGTTTGGCTTTGATACAGCCGTTGCCAAGGCGGTTGATGTCGTGGCGTCGGCGCACATGGAAGCCACTTCCCAAATGAACGGCATCGGACTGGTCAAGCTGATGGGGCGGGAATCCGGCTTTATCGCGGTGCATACTGCCCTTGCCAGCCACGAGGTCAACTTCGTGCTTATCCCCGAAGTGCCATTCAACCTTGAGGGTGAAAACGGCTTCTTCCACCACCTCGAACAGCGCCTGCGGAGACGGCGGCACGCGGTCGTCATCATCGCTGAGGGCATATTGCAAGAGCAGTTACTGACCGAACGTAAGATGGATGCCGGCGGTAACCTCAGAATGGCAGACTCCGGCGCGTACTTGCGCGACCGCATCCTCGAATACTTCGCGGAAAAAAAGATGGACATTACCCTGAAGTACATCGACCCCAGCTACATTGTCCGTTCCGCGCCCGCCTCGCCGGTTGACTCGGTATACTGCGAGCGCCTGGGTAACGCGGCGGTTCACGCGGCAATGGCCGGCAAGACCAAGCTCATCGTAGGTCTGGTGAACAACGAGTTCGTGCATATCCCCATGAAGGCCGCAGTGTCGCACCGCAATCGCGTTAACCCGGAAGGCACGCTCTGGCGCGATACGCTTGACGCGACTCAGCAGCCGCCCCTCATGGTCAATCAGTTCAGCGTGTAAATCGCGTTGGAGCGCGGTCAGTAAGCCCCCGCCTAAAGACGGGGGCTTATAGTTTAGGCTGCTTGCTCGGCTTACTCTCCAACGTTTCTGCTTTTCGCCGTTCCCAGCCTTTCAAAGTTCCCCCTCAAGATTCTTCCCCAAATCTCACTGAGTTCTTCCCCAAATCTCACTGAGTTCTTCCCCAAATCTCACTGAGTTCTTCCCCAAATCTCACTGAGTTTTACCTCAAATCTCACTGAGTTTTACCTCAAATCTCACTGAGTTCTTCCCCAAATCTCACTGAGTTCTTCCCCAAATCTCACTGAGTTTTACCTCAAATCTCACTGAGTTCTTCCCCAAATCTCACTGAGTTTTACCTCAAATCTCACTGAGTTTTACCTCAAATCTCACTGAGTTTTACCTCAAATCTCACTGAGTTTATGATAAAATCGCAGAGGAGTTTAATAAAATCGCAGTAAGTCTTTATAAAATGGCAGAGGAGCTTGATACAATCGCAGGGAGTTTATGATAAAGCGCGGAGGGGCTTAGTCTTACGGGAGTTCCTCTTGTTGTAGGCAATGCTGGCAATGTTCCCGTCAAGGCGTTTAACGTTTGCGTCTCCCTCTTGCCGCTATGCCGCCTTATATCCCCAATCCCAAAGGGCGGTAAAACCATTGCTGGACGGGCGTGGCAAAGTTGAGGCGGTATCTTTGCCCCAACTTTATACCGCGCCTCTGAGATCATCCCTTCACCGCGCCAAGCATCACGCCTTTCACGAAGTAGCGTTGCAGGAACGGGTACACAAACAGAATCGGCACTGTGGTAATGACGATAGCGGCGTACTTGATGGACTCGGCGAACTGGTTGATCTGGTCGGTTTCCGTCGCAGCAGAGTTCAGTATGCTTGAGTTTGCTATCAGAATCGCCCGCAGCACATTTTGAATCGGTAGTTTGTAGTTATCCTGCATATAGATCGAAGCGGGGAACCAACTGTTCCAATGTCCAATGCCATAGTAGAGCAACAGCACAACAGTTGTTGGCTTGATCAGCGGGAAGATGATGCGGAACAGTATCGTTATGTCATTCGCGCCGTCAATGCGCGCCGACTCCGAGAGGCTGTCAGGGATAGTTTCAATGGCCGTGCGATAGATAATACAGTTGTATACGCTGATGGCGCCCGGCAGTATCAGCGCCCAGAGCGTGTTATACAGGTGCAGACTCCTGATGTTGAGATAGTCAGGAATCATGCCGCCGCGGAAGAACATGGTAAAGAGGATGATAAACAACACTGGCTTCTTGAACAGCATGTTCTTGGAGGCAAGGAAAAAGGCTGTGAACAGAGAGAGAAAGATGTTAATGAACAGCGACACCACCATAATGATGAGAATGTTTTTGTAACCGCTTATCAGCAGCGGGTGGGTGAAGGCGAGTCGGAATGCGCCGAGCGTGAAACCTTTTGGGTACCACAGGAAACCGGGCGTTGCCAGTAAGGCGATGTTGTCTGTTACCGACGCAATCACCACGTAGTACATGGGATAGAGCGTAACGAACACGAGAAAGAGCATAATGATCATGTTAATGACATCAAAGGCGATATCGCCGGGCGATTTTTTATACAGCATATCTTGGCCTCCTAAAACAGACTTGACTCGGTGAACTTCTTGCTGAGAGAGTTCGCCGTAACCAGAAACACCACGTTCACCAGTGAGTTGAACAAGCCAACTGCCGAAGCATAACTGAACGCCGCCTGAATAATGCCCCGCCGGTAGACATAGGTTGAAATGACATCAGCCACCTCGTAAATGCCTTCGTTGTATAGCAGGATGATCTTCTCAAAGCCTACGTTGAGTATGCCGCCCATACGCAGGATGAACAGAACCATGATGGTGGGCAGAAGGTTTGGCAGGGTAACGCTGAATATGCGCCGGAGACGCCCTGCGCCATCAATACGCGCTGCCTCGTACTGTTCCTGATCAATGCTGGTGAGCGCGGCGAGGTAAATGATGGAGTTCCAGCCAATGCCCTGCCAGATGTCGGATATAACGTAGATTGGGTAAAAATACTGGTTGTGCATGAGGTAGTTTTTACCCTCGCCGCCAAACAGGATCGCAATCTGGGCGAAGATGCCGTTACTGGCGCTGTAGGTACGAATCAGCGACGCGACTACGACCATTGAGATGAAGTAGGGCATATAGGTTATGGTCTGCACGGTTTTTTTGAAGCTGACGTTCTGGATTTCGTTGAGCAGGAGCGCCAGTAGTATAGGCGCTGGGAAGCCGAACAATATGCTTAAAAGGCTGATTGATAGTGTATTCCTGAGCAAACGGAAGAAATACACATCGTTAAAGAAGTCGATGAAGTGTTTAAGTCCGACCCAGCGACTGCGATCAAAGCCTAGGTTTGGGCGATAGTCCTTGAACGCGATGATAAGGCCATACATCGGCTTGTATACGAACAGCGCGAAGTACAGCAGCACTGGCAGGATAAGTAGGTACTTCCACTTATTCAGCGCGAAGTCTCTTGCCAGCATGGTCTTTAACGGCACATGGAATGTTGAGGCCTTTGCTTTAGCCATAGTTCCTCCTGTAAAAGGGAGTAAGCCGTTATATTTGGAACAACTTACTCCTCATTGCTGTTAATCGAACCTCAACCTTTAGCGGGAGAGATACCGGTTGTAAGCGGTTTGGTTAATGTTCAGCAGTTCCGGCAGACCCATCTGGTTGACCCGTGTGACGAAGCTGTCGAAGTTACTGAGCGGCTCCTGACCGGTGATGAACTTGATCGCCATTTCGTTGGAATAGGTGCTGATGGTGTTTTGCAGTTCAGCGGCGCGACTACTCTCGTCCGGCGTCAGGGTAACGCCCGGCGGCACAGTCCACTTGGCGGTTACTGCCTCATTTGGGTAGAACCACAGGTCATTGGCGTCAATGGCTTGCTGAGTGTTCTTGAGGTAAAGCAACAGCGTTGCCTGAATGCAGTTACCGCTCCATGTTGAGCCGCCGTACTTGTCAATGGCGTTGTTTAACCCATCAGGATCATTCGTAACGAGTGGCAGATAGGCGGGCTGTCCATTCGCGTCGTACTCCCACGACACGCCTTGCTTACCAAAGTTCCAGTACAGATTGCCTTCGGGGCTGTAGGCGTAGTCGAGCGCTCTCATCACGAGTTCCAGCTTTTCTTGGGGGCAGCTTGTGGTAATGACTGCGGCGTTGCTTCCAATGCCATAGCCTCCCGGAACCATGCTCAAGACGCCGTCCGTGCCGCGGGGATACTGAAGCCCGATCCACTCAGCGCCGTTACCAGAGCTTTCGGCATCCTTCACCCAGTTGGAGAGCTGTCCCATTGAGGTAATGGATATACCCATCTTGCCGTTCAAGGCATTGGTTCGCGTCATGGTGTCATCGTTGGTCATGAAATCCTGATCCAGCAGACCCTCGCGCCACCATTCGTTCAGCTTGCTCAGGTAATCCCTCCACTGGGGCTGGGACGTTGCCGACTGAATCTGGCGGTTATCGTCAACATAAAGCCTGAAGGTAAGCATGGTATACGCCCCAAACGCGCCGGAGATGCCGCTTCCATAGTCAGCCACGCGGGAACGCGCGAAACTCAGCACCGCGCCATAGCGGTCTTTGAAAGCCCGCAGGGTCTTGTCCCAGTCGTCGATGCTTGCCGGCAGGGGCAAACCGCATTCATCGAGCCAGTCCTTCCGCACCACCGGCCCCAGATAGCTGTCATTCCAGCCGCCGGCTTCGCGGAAGAAGCCGAAACCATAGTACTTGCCTTCGTCGGTTTTGAATGTACGGTCGTATTCGGGGTTGGTCTGGAGCCATTTGTAGTAGTTTGGCGCCCACTGCTGGATGTAAGGGGTCAAGTCGTAGATAGTACCTTCGTCCATGTACCGTTGCGCGTCTTTCATAACACTATGGTAGATAATATCCGGCAGTTTCTCATTCGCCATGATGAGATTGAACGACTGATTGGTATCAGTGCCAGCAACCGGGAACTGCCAATCGATTTTCACGCCGAGCATATCCTGCAATCCAGAGTGAAATGGCGATTCTTTAGCCGATCCATACGATGTATTCGGCAAATAGCCCCCACTGACAAACCAAGAAATGGTCTGATCAGCCGCATTCATGGGGTAACCAGTGAAACTTAATCCACTTTGTGCCGTAGTTGCATCTGTCCTAACGACCCCCCCCCCCCCTGAAACAGCATTTTGCGTGGTCTGATTACTTTTGTTACTACAACCCACAAATATGCAGACCGCCAGCATGAGTAGTGTAACTTCCAATCTTTTCATAAAAGATCCTCCTAAAATTTTGATACAATCAGATTAATCCGCTGAAAATTGATTGTCAACAAAAATAGAAAAGATTATGCTATACTACGCACGTATCCATACTATTAGGAGGGTTCTATGACTTATATCGCTAAGGGCGGAACCGCGATAGACCTGTCTGACAGGGAGATCGACGAGTTGTTTGCAGAGGCGCTGGCAAAGGCGCTTGAGGCTGGGACAAAAACCGGACCCGTGCTGGTTCTGCCGCCGGATATTACCCGCTTTCATTCGCGGGCTGGCTTTTTGACCGACATCGCGGCGCGAGAGCTGGGTGAGCGGCTGGGCGCGGTTCTGCCAGCGCTGGGTACGCACATGCCTATGACCGAGGCGGAACTGCGCCGTATGTTTCCGCAGACGCCTCTTGAAAAAATTTTTGTCCATGACTGGCGCAATGACGTGGTGGAACTTGGACGCCTGCCCGCCGAGTGGGTCGAACAGGCGTCTGAAGGCGCGGCGCGTTATGACTGGCCAGTGCAGGTGAACAAAACACTCAGAGACGGCGGTTTTTCGCTCATTGTTTCCGTTGGACAGGTGGTACCGCATGAGGTAGTGGGCATGGCGAACCATGCCAAAAACATCTTCGTAGGAACAGGCGGCAAAGAAGCCATCGACAAAAGCCACTTCGTTGGCGCGTCTTATGGCATGGAACGCATGATGGGCAGAACCGATACGCCAGTCAGGGCTATGTTCGACGAAGGCGTCAAGCGTTTCAGCAAAGCCCTGCCGCCCATACTCTGGGCATTGACTGTGGTGAGCGCCCGCAACGACGCGGAAGCCTCCACCGCCGGCAAACCGCGCGGCTCACTGGCAGTGCGTGGCCTGTTTGTGGGCTTTGGCCGCGAGTGTTTTGAGCAGGCTGCAGCGCTGGCGCGTGAGGTCAACGTGGATATTCTCGATGAGCCAGTGAAAAAAGCCGTGGTCTACCTTGAAAGCGACGAGTTCCGCACAACATGGCTGGGCAACAAGGCAATCTACCGTACCCGCATGGCAATGGCTGACGGCGGGGAACTGCTCATTCTCGCGCCCGGACTTGAACGCTTTGGCGAAGATAAGGGCATTGACGCGCTTATCCGCAAACATGGCTACCGACCCGCCAAGGTTATACAGGACAAGGTGCTGCACGACGCGGAACTTGCCGATAGCCTCAGCGCGGCAGCCCACCTGATTCACGGCTCAAGCGAAGACCGCTTCACCGTGCGCTATTGCCCAGGACCCGGCCTCAGCCGCGCTGAAATCGAAAGCGTCGGCTTCGAATGGGGCGACCTTAACGCCGCCTTTGCCCGTTATGACATCAACACCCTCAGCTATGGCTGGAATACCTTGCCCGATGGAGAGCGCGCCTTCTTTGTTCCCAACCCCGCGCTCGGACTCTGGGCTGAGAAAACTCGCTGGTAGCCATGACGAGCGCGTATCAGAGTGTCGTGTTTATAGAAAAAAGCGTTAGCCCAAAAACCATGATACGCGCTCCGTATAAACATATAGAGTGAAATATCGCTTGACATACTGAAACGCTTCAGAGTATAAAAGAATAGTGTTAAACATAAGGCAGCGCGTTCAAGGCGCGCGCCTTGAATGGAGAGATGCGAGAGCGGTCGAATCGGGCGGTCTCGAAAACCGTTGAGCCTTACGGCTCCGAGGGTTCGAATCCCTCTCTCTCCGGTGCGATTGTTGTAGATTTGGAGAGATGACCGAGCGGCCGAAGGTGCACGATTGGAAGTCGTGTGAACTCCTAAAGGGTTCCGAGGGTTCGAATCCCTCTCTCTCCGGTGTCCGTGATGCCTTAACCAAAACGCGTGGGGTCTGAGACCCTGTTCCAGACCCCGCTTCGTTCAAAAACCATAGCCAATCACCACTTCACAACAAAGCCAAAGTCAAAGCCCGTTCCCGCCCAGCTCGCTGATGATTTCAAATCCTCTCCTATGCGTTCCGCCTTTGAATCCCGTATATGTAATGAAGCACCTTATCGCCGTGAGCGCCCATAACTTTCTCTTCGTGAGGATTAACAATCAAATCCAATGCCTCAAGAGGGATAGCGCCCAGCAGAACATCCTCAGCATTAGGCACTACAATGGCTTCACAAATCGTCCGACGATCTTTCCATATTACTTCCAACGGACCCGCCATAGCGTAGGAGCCTTTCGTCCCATCGGCAAGCGTTCCTGAATCAGTTCCTGTTATCCGCAAGCCCAGTTCCTCACGGATGTTTTCATTGATGACCAGCGTCCACGCGCCAGTATCAACCAGCGCCTGAACCGTGGTTTGCCGAACCTCATAGTCTTTGACGATTCCAGCCGCAGCAATAGCCTCGTCACCGGCATTTTTAAGCGTTAGTTCGGTGTATACTATTGACATCTTATGTCCTCCATTACTTCTATGGTACTAGAAACAGCCTGAAAACAAATGACCAAAACGCGGGGGCTGAGACGTGGCTCCAGACCTCGCGGTTGACTGTAGAGATTTTCCAGCTGACTGTAAAAGTTTCCTAGTTGACTGTAGAAGTTTCCTAGTTGACTGTGAAAGTTTTCCAGCTGACTGTAGAAGTTTCCTAGTTGACTGTGAAAGTCTTACAGTTGACTGTAGAGATTTTCCAGCTGACTGTAGAAGTTTCCTAGTTGACTGGAAAAGTCTTACAGTTGACTGCAGAGATTTTCCAGTCAACTGTAGAAGTTTTATAGTTGACTGTAGAAGTTTCCTAGTTGACTGGAAAAGTCCAGTTGACTTGAGTACCGCGCGGGTATGAGCTTGTATACTAGGCGTCTTTATCTATATGGCAACAAGAGGTTTTCCATCCCATCTTTTGCCGCTGCGTCGCCTTAATCTTCAATCCGCCTTGACAAACTACGCTCCTTGTGATATAGTAAAGTTGTTATGAATGATAGAAAGCCACGCGTTGTTGCAAGTTGGTTTTTAGACAGTTATCGCCCCACGCCAGTACGCCAGTACGCCAGTACGCCAGTACGCCAGTACGCCAGTACGCCAGTACGCCAGTACGCCAGTACGCCAGTACGCCAGTACGCCAGTACGCCAGTACGCCAGTGATTATGGGACGCGCGTAGTCTTTGTCAAGCCCCGAACAAGTGTAAATCCACCTTTTTCTTTTCTCTCTCTTTCCTTACAAAAGTCGGAGTGTCTCTGTGTGCAGACGCCTCTGCCTCTTTTATTTTCCCACTGTATTCGCGCCGCGTTGCGGCCGATGGAAGAAACCGCTTCGGCGTCCGCCGGCGCGGCTCCGTATATCAAACTTGGCGGAGGGAACAAGACCGGCTGTGTTGGCGGCCGTAACGACGTGTTAAAAGAAGAGACGGAACGCGGGCGCGGATTTTCCGGTGGCACTGAATCTCTCTACCCGACGTTCCATCTCTTCTTAATATAGCAACTTATTTAGGAGATGAATGATGACGAGCAAACGTTTTTTATCGGGAATGACGGCTGTCCTGCTGGCATTCGCATTAGTTTTAACCGCCTGTGAAAGTCCGCTGACGGATGGAGGGACGGTTGGTATTTCCAGTCTGGACGCGCCCAAGGTTGCCGCGACCGTGAAAAAGGGTGGTGTGTTGCTGGAATGGAGTCCCATTCTTGACGCATCATCTTATGCCGTATGGCGCAAGGCGACCGCAGGTAACGAGGAGCCTGTCAGACTCAACGGAAACTTCAGCCAAATTCAGGCAACGGGCAAGTACCGCTACATAGACTTGGTAAGCGATACCAACGAGCTGAAAGTCAACACCGAGTACACGTACACTGTTACCGCAAGCGGTGGGTCAAAAACAACCGCCAAGACTGAGGTAAAAGCCACGCCGACCGACATTCCGGCGAAAGGTACGAAACTTGCCGCGGTAAGCGAGGTAACGCTGAAGCTGGATCAGGAGGCT
>JAITIX010000055.1 GCA_031279205.1 Treponema sp.
CAGCAGTAGTTACCTGCCGGACAAAAGTACTTACTAATGGGATAGACGTAGCTACGAATAGAGTAGATGTAGTTATATCCGAGGCAAACGTAGCTACAGATGAATCATCCGTAGCTACATCTAGGACAAACGTAGCTACATCTGAATCGTCTGTAGCTACATCTAGGACAAACGTAGCTACATCTGAATCGTCTGTAGCTACATCTAGGACAAACGTAGCTACGGATGAGTCATTCTGTCCTACGGATGAGTCATTTTTGCCAACGGATGAGGCGGTTTGTCTAAAAATGAGGGATTTTGCTGACTAAATCGTGGTTGCCGTGTCAGGTACTTGACACGCTGTTTTCTTAGTAGAGTATACTGTGGGTCGTGGGTCGTGGGTCGTGGGTCGTGGGTCGTGGGTCGTGGGTCGTGGGTCGTGGGTCGTGGGTCGTGGGTCGTGGGTCGTGTTCTGTCTGTCTTCTTACCTGCCCCGTTTTCAAAAGCATGAAACCATTCTAATTCCCTTCGCTGAACATGTCAAGAGGAAATTGTTAAGATTTTTAAGTTATAGATTAACGCGGATGAGTAACAAGACTATCCGCGTTAATCACAAGCTATTCCGGCAATAAGGAAGACAGGTAGGTCGACAGGAGGGCGCTATACTCGTCAGTGATCTTTTTCTCAGCAGCGCTCACTGCACGATCCTTCGCCGCCTCCGCAGAAAGATGGCCTTCGCGGTTATTGATACTGTAAGGAAACAGTTCGCTGGCGTCGTTAGTGTCTTTCAGTGAGGCATTAACCACATAGCGGATGAACTGGTTATCATTGCCCGGACGATTGTCCGGCGAGAGCGAAAAACTGACTTCCAGCACATAACGGGAATTGTTCCCGCCGCTTCTAAAGCCTTGTTTGTTAAGCGCACTTGCAAAAGCACTCTTTATGCGGTCAAAGCGAACCTCGTCTCCCGCAGGCGCGGCATTCATGCTCACCGCGATAGGGATGCTTTTGGTAATGTTCACCGCTTCCAGACGGTAGTCATCGCCTTTTTTGAGAGTTCTGGCACGCCCGTCTATCAACGAAAGGATGTTGGCGTACACCGCGCTTGCGTCGGCAATGGTCGCGGCAAGCTGATACCGTGAAAAACCATCAAGGCTGTTCTTTTCTTCTGGGGATAAGGCAGTCAGACGCTCGATCATGCCTTGATTCGATTCCAGCAGGTCTGAATAGAGACGAATGGCAGTAGATTTCTCCAGAGCCGCCAGCGCGTAAAACGTCCGGCCATTATCCCAATGCTCCTTAAGCTCAGCTCCAATAAGCGTATCAATCGATGCTGATGTTCGGATGCTATTCTGCACTTGCGTACTGCCGCTTACCTCCACCGCACCCTTTGAAACCGCCTCGTAGTAGCTCTCGATTGAACGCAGGTCGGCTTGCACCGATTGCCCGAAATAGGCGACAAGCGCGCCAAGCGCCTGTTGTTCCGCATGGTTCCGATCATTACCCACGCCTACACCGGTGATGTAATCAAACTTTGGGTAGAGCGCGTCAGGCGCTTCAACCCAGATTGGTTCTTTTTCCGACGCAACGCCAGTCTGAGACAACGCCGGTTCCCGTGCCGCACTCCCACTCGTGGCACACGAAGCCAGACTCAGCGCAACACAAAGCGTCGCACAGGACACTTTTACCCAAAACACTACCTTAGACATACAACCTCCACTAGATTGAGTTTATTTTCAAGAACAGGCACCTGTTCTTTATTGAACGAAGCAATTAAACCGCCATTGGCAGTGTAATAGTTTATTCTCAGGTCATAGATACCCGGCTCAAGATTCACGCCGCCCACAAGCGCCTTTGACGGAAAGTACCGCGATACACGCAGGTCAGCCTGCTCGCTCGCCTCTGCGAATATCTGCGCGCCAAGACCGAGCATACCAAGCATCAACCCCGTAGAGGCGTCATCGCTTTCTCGCGCCAAAACATCAAGCGTTGCGGCGCCTACCCCTTTCACCGTGGCGCGAATCACCGACTTCAGATAGATCAGATTCTGCTTTTGCTTAAACGTTTCTTTAGCAACCGCGTCAATGTCTTCAAGCAGCTCAAGCTCAAAGCGCGGTCCGCCCTTCACCTCCACCTGAATCCGGCTCACAACAGAACGCCGCGACAGCATTTCCGGCAGGGCAATTTTGATATAGTTATACGAGATAAGCAGGGGAATACGGAGCGTCTGCTCCTGCTTTATCGGGGAAAGCCCACTGAAACCAATCACATTGAGCCGCGCCTTGCCCTGCGGAATCGCCAGCTCCTCATCCCCGGCAAGCGAAGCAGGCAATGGGTAGGAGTAAACATGAGGCGCGTTGGCAAAGGCTACCCTCAGCAACTCGCCATCAATCCGCGCGTCATCCGCCTCGCCAATAGCCCGGTAAAAGAGCAGCCCCAAGAAGCGCGCCAACGCCGAATCAGAGAACTGAGTTACCGCATCAGGATTGGGCGGCACATTAGCGCCGTCAGCAAGCGCCTGCTGCTGGAGACTCGTGGTCAGTTCCCCGTACTTCGTTGAAAGAAACGACAGTTTGTTATTCATCTGCCTGATCTCAACCAGCGCGTCATCCAACTTATTCTGGTGGTAATAGTTGAGCGCGTTGAAGACGTTTATGTAGATGTCCTCGTAGTCCTCGCCGCCATACTCAATGGTTGTATCGTTAAGGAGGTAGGAACCAAGCGCCTGTGTAATACTTTTGGTATAAGCCGCTTCTATGGCGCGCTCCCCATCCTGCAAGAGTGAGATCGACGTGCCATAGTCAGCGGCATAGTGGGTAAGCATTCCTCGGTCGAGGTAGTACAGTATCGCGTCTATATCACGATAGATACTCTTGCGGTCCTTTTCGATAAGCGCGGCGCTCTGCGCGTAATCATCATCTTGGACAAGCTCATCAACCCGCTGATACTGGTTTGAGGCACAAGAAAAAAATACCAGACCGGCGCATAAGAACAGCCAGCCCGTCTCGTTTGTCTTATGAAGCATAGCTAAGAGTATGACTTAAGTACGGCGCTGTCAATTATTTCTTTCCGGCATTTGAAGCTGCCCCAGTACATGAACGGCAAAGGGAATGGAGAAGAAGAAGGATACAATAGCTGCTACAGGCTGACTCAACTGTATGCCCAGAAGTCCCCAGAGCGGCGTGAAGATAAGCAACGCAGGCAGCAGAAACAGCCCTTGCCGCGCCAGCGCCAGTATGCTGGCGTAGAGCGATTTACCCATGGTCTGCATCATCATATTACAGAGAATGATCCAGCCGATGAACGGCAGGGCTATGCACTGCAAGCGAAGCGACAAGATTCCAATAGCAAGCACAGTAGGATCGTCCTTGCGGAAGATGGCGATGATCTGAGGCGCAAACATGGCAAGCAGCGCGCTCACCACCAGTAGAATGATGGATACCAGTCGGACGCAGAACCAGAAGGCTTTTTTCACACGGTCATAACGTCCTGCGCCATAGTTAAAGCCGCACACTGGCTGAAAACCCTGACCAAAACCCATCACACTGGAGTTGGCGAACATGCACACGCGGTTCACGATAGAGATCGCGGCAATGGCTGCATCCCCATACGTGGCGGCAAAGTGGTTGATGAGAATAGTCATAACACTGGCAAGACTCTGCCGCAACAGCGACGGGAACCCGCCCCTGAACATCTCGTAATAGCGGGAAAGACTCGGCGCGAAGTTCCGCGGGTGTATAGCGATGTTGCCCTTGCGCGAACAGCCCACCAGCAGAACAATGCAGCCCACTGCCTGACTCAGCATCGTGGCGGCGGACGCGCCTTTGACACCCAAGCCCAGCACAAAGATGAAGACGGGGTCAAGAATCATGTTAAGGATAGCGCCCGAAAGCATACCGATCATGCCATAGAACGAACTGCCCTGAAAGCGAAGCTGGTTATTGAGTACCAGAGATCCAGCCATCCACGGCGCTCCGATGAGAATGAAGCGCATATACTCCCGCGCGTAAGGCAGTATCGTTGGCGTCGCACCCAGCGCAAGCGCAAGCGGGGCGGAGAAAACCAGCCCCAGAATGGAAAACACCTCGCCCAGAATCAGTGCCGAGAAAAAGCCCGTTGCCGCCATCTTCGAGGCCATCTCAATATGCTGCGCCCCAAGCTCGCGGGAGATATAGTTCCCTGACCCTTGTCCAAAGAGAAAGCCCAGCGCCTGAATGATCGCCATGAGCGGTAAAACCACGCCCACTGCAGCCACAACGCTTGTGCCTAATGAACTGACAAAAAACGTATCTGCCATATTATATAATGAAGAAATCAGCATAATCATGATGGACGGCCCAGCAAGCCGGGACACAAGCCGTTCTACCGGCGTTTCCGTCATAACCGTAAACTTGTCGCGTGTATCTTTCATGCAAACCAGTATATCACCACTGAGCTTGTTGTCGCGCAACTTGCAATGGTATAGTGCGGCATGAGTATCAAAGAGTTTCCTTTAAGTAAGGTGCGGTTAACAGACCTTGTGAGCCACTATCCAACGCCGTTCTATCTCTACGACGAAGCAGCAATACGTGAGAATGCTCGCCGTATCACACAGGCATTCTCGGTGTTTCCAGCGTATCGGCAACACTTTGCGGTGAAAGCCCTGCCTAATCCATTTATCCTGAAGATTCTTGCTGACGAGGGCTTTGGCGCGGATTGCGCTAGCCTTCCAGAATTGCTTCTGGCAGACATGGCTGGCATCAAAGGCGAGGCAATGATGTTCACGTCAAACGAAACCCCAGCGCGTGAGTACCAAAAGGCGCGGGAACTAGGCGCAGTCATTAACCTCGACGACATCAGCCACATCCAGTTCCTTGAGCAAAACGCAGGCATACCTGAGCTGCTTTCCTGCCGCTATAACCCAGGACCACTCAAAGGCGGCAACACCATCATCGGCAAGCCAGAGGAAGCAAAGTACGGCTTCACCCGCGAACAAATAATAGAAGGATTCAAACAACTCAAGTCAAAAGGCGTCCAGCGTTTTGCCTTACATACAATGGTTGCGTCGAATGAGCTTAACCTTGATTACCATATTGAAACAGCGCGCATCCTCTTTGAGCTTGCGCTTGAGATATGGGACAAGACCAACATACGCCTTGAGTTCGTGAACTTGGGTGGTGGCGTGGGCATTCCCTACCGACCTGAAGACGAGGCGCTTGATTACAAGGCGCTTGCCACTGGCATCAAAAAGGCCTACGACAAAATCATTACACCCGCAGGCCTTGACCCTCTAGGCATCCACACCGAATGGGGGCGCGTGGTAACTGGGCCTTATGGCTGGCTGGTAACAACAGCGATTCACCGGAAAAGCATCTACCGGGAATACATTGGCCTCGATTCCTGCATGGCTGATCTCATGCGTCCCGCGCTCTATGGCGCGTATCACCACATTAGCATCTCAGGTAAGGAAACCACGCCAGCCACAGAAACATACGACGTAGTTGGCAGTCTCTGCGAAAACAATGACAAGTTTGCTATACAGCGCCAGTTGCCTCCAATCGACCTAGGTGACTTCGTGCTTATCCACGACGCTGGAGCCCACGGCAGAGCCATGGGCTTTAACTATAACGGCAAGCTTCGCTGCGGCGAACTGCTTCTGCGGAGCGACGCTTCTATCATACCCATCCGGCGGAGCGAAACCATCGAGGACTACTTTGCCACACTGGACATGACCGTGTTGGAACGTTTTAACCCAACGCTATCAACAAGCCGCCTTCGTGCCGCAGATGCCCCATTTAATACCGCGCTGCTCTCCTTAACGTGAGTTCGATGAAGTGAAGATAATATCCCTATTGTCGAACTCACGTTAGTTAAGAACAGATGCTTCCAACTAGGAAGAACAGATGCTTCCAACTAGGAAGAACAGATGCTTCCAACTAGGAAGAACAGATGCTTCCAACTAGGAAGAACAGATGCTTCCAACTAGGAAG
>JAITIX010000056.1 GCA_031279205.1 Treponema sp.
CGTTTGGGTAGGTTGACCCAAACGTTGGGCTCGCTGATAGAAACGTTTGGGTAGGTTGACCCAAACGTTGGGCTCGCTGATAGAAACGTTTGGGTAGAGCAACCCCCAAAAACGCACAAAAGCCCACCACACCGGCGGGCTTTTTGTGCGTTTTTGTTTAGTATATCACTCCTTCACCCGCGAAAGCGTAACAGCGCAGGTCGTAACGATGTCGTCAACTGACGCGCCACGGGAAAGGTCGCTGAGGGGTTTGGCAAAGCCTTGCAGAAACGGGCCAAAGGCATCGGCCTTGCCGAGACGCTGTACAAGTTTATAGCCGATGTTTCCGGACGCGAGATTCGGGAAGACCAGCGTATTCACCTTGCCGCGTATAGGACTGCCCGGCGCCTTCTTGTCAGTAACTGACGGCACTAAGGCCGCGTCAGCCTGTAACTCACCATCAAACACAAAGTCTGGATTGCGGGACTTGAGGACTTCGATAGTTCTCTGTACCCGGCCAACGTCGTCAAACTTCGCAGATGCCGAACCTTTGCTGGAGAACGACAGTAAAGCCACTGCCGGCTCCACGCCAAGAAACTCACGGCACGACTGGGCTGCGCTTATGGCTATGTCGGCAAGCTGTTCCTCTGTAGGATCAGGAATCACGGCACAATCCGAGAAGATCAGCGCGCCATCCGCGCCCCATGTCGGGTCAGGGGTCTGCATCACAAAGCAGGAGGACGCTGTCTTGACCGTAGTTCCGATGATCGTGAGGCCTGCGACCAGCACATCACCAGTGGTGTGTTCCGCACCCGAAACCATGGCATCCGCTTCGCCCGTATGCACCATCATCGCGCCCCAGAATAACGGCGCGACAATGTCTTTCCGCGCTTTCTCCTCGGTCATGGGGTCTTTTACTTCAGCCCCCTTCTTTATCTTGGCCTCGTCCTTCTTTTTACCAATTGCGTAGTATTCCTGGGCATACTTTTCAAGTAAGGGCGAAGTGGCGGGGTTCACGATCTGGATGCGTTCCAGGTTTACACCACCGCTGCCGGCGACCTTCCGCACCTCAGCTTCCTCGCCCACCAGCGTTACCGAGGCGGCAAGACTTTCGTCCACGAGTATCCGCGCGGCCTTAATCGTGCGCAGTTCCGTACCTTCCGGCAGTACCAGCTTCTTTTGCAGCTTCTTTGCCTTCTCTCGCATTTCTTTTACAAAGTCCATAGCTAACTCCTTGTTTCTTTGTTCGTTTATTTATTTCCATGATACGATTCGACGGAAAATCTGCAATACCCACCGCTCTGTATGGTGCCAGAGACCCTTACAATCCGCTGGTGAACCATGAGAAGCCGGCTTGAAACATCCCGATGAGTGCGCCAAGTATCGCACCGAAGACGTTGATCCACTGGAGCTGGTTCGCCATGACATCAAGCACAATGTGTTCAACCCGCAGCATATCAAGGGAATCAATCCGCTCGGATACCAGAGACCGCACGTTGATAGACCTCAGCGCCGCCCCGATCTGCTCATCCGCAATGGATAAGAGCTTGTCGCAGAGTAAAGTGTCAAGCGCTTCTTTCTTTGCCGTATCCAGCGATAGGGCTAGGGCTAGTGTCAAGTCGCGGTGGCTTTGGATAAAGCCTTTGAAGAAATGAGGTATAAACGAAAGATCGCCGGCGCCAAGGTGTTTCTTGATAAAGTCAAAGACTTTCCAGCTCAGTTCCTGCGTGTCCTTGTGGCTGATGTTCTGTATCAGAGTACTGAGCGGCGTGTCTGCATGGGAGAACAAGAAATCAACAATAAAGCCGATCACTCGCTCACGGGAATCTTGCTCATCAATCAGGCTCCGCATCGAAGCTGAGAAAAAGGCGATGATACGCTCCCGTATCTCATTGTCAGCCAGCAGCTTATCCACCTGCTGAATCAGGTCGTCGATGAGTTCCGGCATCTTTCCGGCAAGGGAATGTTCGTACTGTCCAGCAGAGACAAAGAAACGCTGAACAGGATTCAGTTTGCCAATAGCGTGTGATAAAAAGATACGTCCCTGAGTCTCAAGCTGGGCGTGAACTTCGGCTTTCTGAAGGAAGCTAAGCAAGAGGCGCGTGATTGAAGGATAGGCGTTGTTCAGCACTGGCGACAGGCGTTCCACGAGCGCGCCCGACTGAGCGTCGAGACGTTGTTCGATATACTGTTTGAGGCTGTCCTGAAGTTTTTGGGTTTCCTCATTACCCAGTAGTTCACGGACACTGTGGCTGAGTAGGCCATTGTCCTTGCCAAGCTGTTCGATTAAGAACGTGAGCAGGGAATCAATGAGCGCTGAACAGGCTGGCGACTTGCCAAAGCCTTGTAGCAGGTCCCCGAAAAAGGCGCTGAACGCTGGGTCCGCTGGTTTCTCTATCAGCGTGGCTATCGGGGTATCAAGCAGGTTTTGCGTATAGCCAGCTATGGAGTTTTTTATAGACATCCGCACGTCAGGCCGGTTGAGCCGTTCACGCACGATTTCCGGCGTCAGTAACTCCCGCTCAACCATGCGCCCGATGTTGTCCGCAAGCTCGTGCCGTCGGCGGGGCAGTATCCCTGGAGTAAACGGCAGGCGCAGACCCCAGAGTCGCACCTCCTTGAGAGGCCGGAACAGCATCTTGATGGCAAGCGCGTTGGTAACATAGCCAATAATTGCCCCGATAAACGGGGGGACAAGCCAGATAAGTAGTGTTTTCATTTCGTTAACGACTCCGCGGCGGTTCTCGCCTGTGCTTCATTGTCATAGATATCAATAACAAGCTCCTGTAGCCAGCCTTGATAATTGCCATCCACCAAAACCCATGGCTCTGTAAGTCCCTGTGCGTTTGTTATTGAACGTCGCTCAATAACCTGTACGATTGAGCCTTGCCGCAGATAGTCCACGGAAAGTGCGTTTGGGTTTGGCTCGTTAACCACATGGGTATAGGACACTCTAACAACGCCATACCCTACAACTGGACTGGACAGGGGATGTGTCAAGGGCGGGATGACCGGAGCTTCTTCATTGGAGCGGGAACAGGAACAGAGTAAGAGCAACAGCAACAGTAAAACTTGACGACTATAAAACCATAGGCTAACTTTCATGTGTGAGAAGTATACTTGTTCTGCTCCTTTTGGTCAGTATCTCTGGCTTGGGCGCGCAAACCCCGCAAGACTCAAGCCGTCCGGCGACCGATGCTTATACCCTGTCAAGTTCAGCCTCGTTTGGCTTCTTATACGGACAGAGTGAGGAACAGGTCTATAAAGATGCGGAAACGCTGCTAAGTCAGTTACTCTGGGATATGAAGCCACTTTTCTACTATGGCTCGGTGCTTGAGCTTTCACCTCTGAAGCCTATACAACGAGGGGGGGCTTTCGCCGCTCTTTCGTTCCGATTTGGGTTTCCCGGCAAAACCGGCGTCATGGAAGACCGCGACTGGCAGGGAGCAGGCGATGAGCTGACGGACTTTTCCGCGCACGATAACTACACACGGGGAGCGATGCTGGTGGATGCTTCCATTGGCGTATCCATGCCTATAGCTTCGCTCCTTGTGATCAAGGGTTACTTCGCCTATTCCTATATGTTTTTTGCATGGTATGGGCAGGACGGGTATGGCGATTATTCAAGCGGCCATCAGGTCTTCTCAGGCGCGGTCATCAATTTCTCCCAAATGTGGCATATAGTGTCGGTCGGTATCGCGGTGAGCTATCCCTTCCTTGATATATTCAGTGTGTCAGCCGCGTTGCAGTTGGGAACCGTCGCTTCATACAGCGCTCAGGACGATCACCTGACCACTAAAATCCAGTACACCGATACCGCGAGCGGCGGGCTTCTGCTTGAACCCCGCTTCGAGTTCACCTGGTCTCCGCTGAACAAACTGAGCGTCGCGTTAAGTGTTGGCTACCGACACGTAAGTCCGTTGAAGGGTACATCAGTTTCAATATGGCAGGGAAGCAGCAGTACTGATGCCAGCACGCCCCAAGATGCGGGCGTCATCGGCTCGGCTTACTCGGTCTTGGACGCTGGTCTTTCCATCAAAGTACGTTTTTGAGTGCGGGCAATAGCTTTTGGTCTGAATCCACAAAGTCCAGCGCTTCGATTTCTTCAAGCGTTGCCCAGCGCCATGTTGTGTGTTCGGTCAGGGTGAATTGCCTTGAAACAAAGGCAACACGGTAGGCGCAAAGCTGGCGCTGTCCCTTATACTCAAAAACAGCGCTGGCAAGCAGGTCGCCTATCGTAACATCAACGCCAAATTCTTCAAGGTATTCACGGCGCAGGGCGCTGGCATCGTTTTCGCCATGCTCCACCTTGCCCCCAGGAAACTCCCACTTTTCACCCATAGCCCCGCCGGGGATGCGCTTTGCTATGAAGAGCCTGCTGTTTTCTATTGCTATACCCGCAACCGAGCGTTTTGTCATATTCACGGCTAGAAGAATAACATTTGTGGAAAGAGAAAGTGTAGCGCCGCAATCACGCATGACCACACGCCAAAGCCCTTTTTGGTTTTCTTCTCAGTCAGAAAGTTCCCCACCTTGGACTCCATCTTGAGCGTGGTGGTCTTAGCGTAATAGTCGTAGAACAAGAGTACGCCGCTGCCAATCCCAGTCAGCGCCGGAATCAGATCGCCGGCAAAGGGGAGATCGGTCGGGGATAGCAGCTTGAACAGCCCTGTAACAGACGACAGCAAGCCGAGTAACAAGCGGAAGCTCGGGTTACGCGCCGACAGCGTGAACGGGGCTTGTGGTTTAATGTCGTCAAGATCGTCTGTATTGCGGGTCAAGGCATAACCAGCAAGCGCATTACAAACTATTGATAAAAAGTAAAACTGGATCATCGCTATAACTCTATACCAAAAAGACTGAATGGGCGACTTGCCTTCAGCCGCAGGGTAATAAGCTCTTCTTCGCTAATCTGCATGAGTAACAAAAAATCTGGTGCCTCATAAGGCAGGAACAACTCGTATACTTCCTCTGGTTCAAAGGTGAATTCGAGCCACTCGGTAACAACGGGGTGGTTTTCATCGACGACCACGTCTTTTTCAGCAAAGGGATTACGCCGTATCGAAGGCTGAGGACGTGGCGACGGCCCCACCGCCACATCAACCACGCCGTTATATACGTTGCCAACGTCTTCTTCCTTAAAGGTTTTGTTTATAGTAATGAGGGTCATGCCATCGAAGCGCTGTGCCTTGGCTGTAATGACGTTGCCTCCGAGGTACTTGGTGCCCATCCGTTCGGTAAACACGGTGATAAACGAAATAAACAGAAAGAGTATCATAATAGAACCCAATAGCACTTTCTGGGACGGATGACGAGCAAGCCTACCGAAGAGATGAAAGCCGCGTCCCCGTTTGCTATCGGAATCAGGATCATGCAGTTTCCGCACCGCCTTCGATGAATGTTCAAGCCTGTGTGCGCGTGAGTAATAGAAGGTTGGCCCAGTCTCTGGCGGCACGGCGCTTCCCTGCCTTGAAAGCTCCCACACGTCATCGTTATCCGGCGACATGGCCGTTGAAGGTCTCTGAATTTCCCTCATTTCTTCCATAAAAGATATACTCCTCGTTATGTATCAAGCCATGCCGCGCCAGCGACGTGTCCGACACGTGTGGCCAAGTCAAGCGGGTCAACAAAGGCTTTGACGCCACGCGCCGCCTCAATGAGTAAGGCAGCCGCGCAAGTCGCGCAGACGTAGCTATCGAAGGTATCGGCGCGTTTCATACGAGCCGCAAGAGCCACGCAGACGCCGGCCAAGAGATCGCCACTGCCACCCGCGCCCAACGCCGGCCTCATACCATCAACAACGCCAACGCGGCCATCCGGCGCGGCAATGATGATCACATGGCTCTTGAACAGTATTGTCGCCTGTTTCTCACGCGCCAGCGCTGTCAATATCGGATAGGGATTTGCAAGCGCGGCTTCCTTGTGTAGACCAGTATACGCGGCAAACTCCCCCGCGTGCGGCGTCAGTATCGCATTCCCATGAAAGACACGTCCTTTTGTTAGCGCAATAGCATCGGCATCCAGAATGAGCGGTATTCCCGCCGCCTCCCGCGCAAACGCCGCCTCCAGCGTAGCGAAGCGCTCAGCGCCCCGCCCCCAACCCGGGCCAAGCAACATGGCGTTGCTTTCAAAGCGCGGCGCTGACACCTCAGCCGCACTCGCCGGAACCACCATCGCGCCGCCAGCATTGACCGCCACTATCGGGTAAAGCGCATCGTCAACAATGAGTCGCGTGATCCCTGCGCCCGCGGATAGCGCGCCTTGCGTCGCTATCCGCGCCGCACCCGCGCTCCCCACTGAACCAGCGTGAATCTCCGCCACGCCCCGCTCGTACTTATAGGCGTCAGCCTTAATCACAGGGATACGCCGCCGCGCCTCCTCCCAGTCAAGCAGCTCGATACGCTGTTCGGTACGGCGGAAAAACAGCGCCATCTGCTTTGATGCGAAGAGTTCGCCAACTGGCAGTATGGTTCCGGCGGCAGCGCGAACAAGCGGCTTGTACAGTGCCGCCTTGAGCGGTTCTATGGCAAGGGTCGCGTCGGCCCGCAGGAGCGGCATACCTGACAGCCACTCGTCAAAGCACCCTGACGGCACATCAACAGACACAACAAACGGCAAGCCAAGGGAACTCCCTTTGCGGGCATTGAGGCTTGCCACAAGCCTTGCCGCGTCTCCGCGAAGCGGCCCCTGTAATCCAGTACCGGTCATACCATCAATGATGATGCTATGGTCCCAGACCTCTTCCACGTATGTATTGGTATAAACGCCCAGCCCCTGAAGAGCGCGAAACGCCAGAGCCACGGGGCTGGCATCATCAGGCGCGGGAACGCGGTTTATCAGCGCCCCGCACTCGTCCACGTCAACACGCCCCATCAGAATCAGCGCCCGCAGCATAAGCAGCGCATCCGCGCCATTGTTACCAGAACCTGCAAGCGCCATAACACGCCGCGCTCCAGCGCTGGGACGCGGTATATCAAACAACGCTGGAAACGCCTCGACAAACACCCGCGCACAGTTCCGGCCTGCGGCGTCCACCAGCGCGAAGGGACTGAGCGACCACTCCGCCACTGCCGCCTGATCCAGGTCCCGCGCCATTGCCGCGCTTAACAACATTGATTGACTCATGATGAGGCCCCGCCCATAAACTTATCAGTGCGCCACCAGACCAGCTTTACATCCCAAGCTCCGGCCAGTATTGCCGACAAAATGCCATCATCAGAAAGCGAGAAAGCGTTGAACTCAAACTCGTCAGGGCTAACCTGAATGAAGCCCCGCCAGCGTCCCTGTTCCCCCAAGACGAGCAGGGAATAGCCATTCTCCACCGGAGCGTAGAGAAACACCCGCCCGTTCCGAATCACACCCAGCATCGAATAGAATATCTTCACCGAATTTGTCTTCCCATTTGACTCATAAAACGGCACCTCAAGTAGCTCCTCCTCATACATTCCATCAGCAACCCGCATAAGCCAGATGACCGAACTATCAGGTTCAATGCCAGTGCGCATCATGGTGGATTGGTCATACGAATCACGGTAATAGTTTACCTTGACATAGAGCCTCTGCGCGTCTGGCGCCGCCGCGATCATGTCTATCGAGCCAAAAGCCGTATCTCGATCCAGAGGAATAGGAATCCGCTCCTCCGGCAGCTTAATCAGGTTGTGAAAAATGCCTTCCGCGTCAAACCAGTAGACATACCAGCTTCCCGGAACACGGCACACTACGACAAATGCATCATCAAGCGAGGTATAGATGCCTTCCACCGGTGGAAACGGTCGCCCGCCAATGCCTTCCTGCCCCAGTTGCCGCAAAAAACGCCCCTCATTATCAAAAGAAAGAATAACATTAGTAAGTGATACGCCAGTTTCCATATCCATCCCCCACTCTTCTTGAGGAAGCAAGTCTTCAACGTAGATGCGCTTCTGCGAATCAACCACAATCTTGCCCGGTTCTTGCAACGGGTAGGTAAAAGCCCAGCGGATTACTATTTGATCTTCCGGCATAGGACGCAAGGACAGGGGCATGGGGTTTGTTTCCTCATTGTAAATCATAAACAACAGGTCTCCATAAGAATTATACCTCACCACTTTCTGACCATTACCGTCAGCAATATAGAACAGCCCGTCCCGCATAGCAAGATCAGTCCGTCGTATGCCAAAGTCGCCCTCCACGTTATAAAGCGCCACTTGGTCCTCAAAGCGCCCTATCTCAAGGCTAAACAGATCTTCCCTCGTAACCGAAACAGTCGGCGTCTGTGAGCAGGCCGCCAGTAGCACCGCCAAGCCTATTGTCCACCTCTTACGCGCTTTCATATAACCTCCAGGCTAACTTTATCGGACTCAAACCAAGAGCGCAAGACAATACCGGAAACGTGCAAGCCAGCATACATACGCGCTTGACACGATCCCACCTCTCCAGCAAGGTGAGACATGAGTTTAGATACAAGAAAAGCGATCTTTTTAGACATAGACGAAACCTTACTTTTACGCGGCAAAGGTCCCTTTACCCAAGACATTGAACAGCTTGAGAAAGCCCGCGAACAGGGACATTGTGTTTTTCTGAATACCGGACGTTCTCTGGCGAACATTCCGCCTAGTATGCTTACGGCTTCTTACATTGACGGCATTGTCGCGGGCGGTGGCGCTCATGTGAGTGTAAACGGTAAAACCGCCTATCACAAATGGATTCCCGAAGACTTACTCGCCCTGATTTGTGATTATTACTTACACTGCGGCAAATGGTGTATTCTTGAGGGTGAAACAAACCTCTATGGCATTAACCACGAAACCGAGTCTAGCCGATTAGATTTTGTTATAGAAATACTTCCGGTTAAAGAACCCACTGATTTCTCTACCCTATACAAGGGAACGCGGGTAACAAAACTCACCATGCAGGGCTGCGTAACTGATGAGGAACGTGCCGCGCTTCAGGATTATTTCCAACTGAATCCTTTCTCCAATTATTCAGAAGGCATTATCAGGGGTGAAACAAAGGCGAGCGGCATGGAAGTGGCGCTGAACGTCATGGGAATCGCGCGGGAAAACAGCATAGCCATAGGCGACAGTATTAATGATATAGATATGCTACGTTTCGCGGGCATTGGCATTGCTATGGGCAACGCCTGCGATGAATTAAAACAGATAGCCAGTACCCTTACGCTGGATTGCGGATACGGCGGCGTCGCTCACGCTATAAAACAATGGGTGCTTGCCTAGCATAACAACCCCTGCTTAAAGATTGTACGATGCTCGCCTACCTCTGCGCCTGCGCTCGCCTACCTCTGCGCCTGCGCTCGCCTACCTCTG
>JAITIX010000109.1 GCA_031279205.1 Treponema sp.
AGTCTGGACACCGCTAAGTCTGGACACCGCTAAGTCTGGACACCGCTAAGTCTGGACACCGCTAAGTCTGGACACCGCTAAGTCTGGACACCGCTAAGTCTGGACACCGCTAAGTCTGAGTCTGAAGTCTGTAAGTCTGTAAGTCTGTAAGTCTGTAAGTCTGTAAGTCTGTAAGTCTGGACACCGCTAAGTCTGAAGTCTGCATGGTTTCTAGCTCGTAGATACTGCGGGCTATGGGCATACGGCGTCCCATACCAAAGGCGCGAGGCGATACTTTTAACACAGGTGGGGCTTGGCGACGTTTGAACTCGGCACGAGCCACGGTTTTGATAACCTGCTCCGCAAGTTCACCATTCCAGCCGCGCGCGACAATTTCATCTTTCGACAGGTTTTTAAAAAGGTATAGCTTGAGGATTTCGTCCAGCACCTCGTAGGGCGGCAGGCTGTCCTGATCCTTCTGGTTAGGGCGCAGCTCCGCTGAAGGTGGCTTGGCGATTATGGCTTGGGGAATGATTGCCGAGCCAGTCGCGGCAATAGCTTTCTCGTTGATACGGCGGCACAGGGCAAACACCTCGGTCTTAAATACGTCGCCTATGGGTCCAAGCGCGCCGTTTGTGTCGCCATACAGGGTGCAGTAACCCATGGCAAGCTCACTCTTGTTGCCGGTGGTAAGGAGCATGGAGCCAAACTTGTTGGAAAAAGCCATGAGCAGCGCGCCACGTATGCGTGCCTGTAAGTTTTCCTCGGCAATATCAAACGGTCTTTGCTCAAAGACATCGCTCAGAGTGAACAGAAAGCTCGTGAATACCTGCTCTATGGACAGGGTAACGTAGCGCACACCAAGGTTTTGCGCAAGTTCTGCGGCGTCGTCCTTAGACCCTTGTGAGGAAAAACGCGAAGGCATACTGAAGCAGACGACCTTATCACTGCCGAGCGCCCGAAACGCAAGATACGCCACTAGCGCCGAGTCAATGCCACCTGAAAGCCCCAGATGGGCGCGGCTGAAGCCGCATTTCGCCATGTACTCACGGATGCCCATAACAAGCGCATCCTCAAGCACGTCAAGTTCTTCCCGCGTAAGCCCAACTTTAAACGGGTCATCTGGCGCTTTCTGAAACACAACAGGCGCGTCTGAAATGGTCTCTGGCACCTTGCTTCTAATGGTCTCTGGCACCTTGCTTCTGATAGGCTGTTCCGCACTATCCCATATAAGCAGGTCTTCCTCAAACGCCTTTGCGGAAACCTGCACGGCTTTCTTAGGCACAACAATAAACGAGCGTCCGTCAAAGATGATCGAGTCATTCGCCCCAACGGCGTTGAGGTAGACAAGTGGAATGTTTCCCCGCAGACTTATTCGCTCGGCAAGGGCGCGGCGTACCTTGAGCTTGCCCGCCACGTAGGGCGATGCGGATGGCGCACAGAGTATGCTAGCGCCCACGTCCATAAGCCGGCGCACTGGATCGCTGATGTAGTTCGTTCCCGGAACCGAGGTTTCTCGCCACACGTCCTCACAGATCGCCACGCCTACACGCTCGCCCTTCCATTCAAAGACCCTCCATTCACGCGCTGGCTCAAAGTTTCGCGCCTCATCAAACACATCGTAGGTGGGCAAGAGGGTTTTGAGCTGCTCAAACGCCAGCGTTCCCCCCTGAAGAATGCCGTAGCTGTTCACCAGCGCCTTGCCGCCTGAATAGGGGCTTCGGTTTACAAAGCCAACTCCCACAGCCAGTTCCGGCGGCAGTTCCCGTTGCAGGATACGCACTGTCCTGATGTTCAGTTCAACAAAGCGATCCTGATCCAGTATGTCCATAGGCGGATACCCGCAGATCACCAGCTCTGGAAACAGCACAAGGTCAGCGCGTTTTTCAAGCGCCCGCCGAGTAAACGCCATGATTTTTTCACGATTACTGGAAAAGTCCCCAATGGTCGAATTGATTTGAGCTATTGCGATACGCATAAGACAAACTCCTCAATATTAACAATGATGTTCCCGTGTTTACTGCCACTGGATATCCACTGTGGCGCTAGTGCCTTGCTTGAGAAGCGCTGGAAGCGGGGCGCTGAACGATACCTTGCGACCGTTTGGCACTATGGACACGCCGGCTATGTCGCCAGACACGGAAAGGGCGGCGTTATTTGGTGTGGAAAGACTGAGCGCGATTGAGTAGGGCTGGGACACACTGGTAAACAGGGACAGTAGCTCAGGATCAATGTCCTTTCCCCTGCTTAACGTTAGCGAGAGGCGGGTTTTGCCAGCCTCTCGCGTGAGAACCGCGTGGTTGCTAGTAGCGTCAAGGAAACGAACAAGGGCGTCGAGGGTGCTAAATGCCAGCTTAACGGTGTAAACAACATCCGGTTCCTGCTTCTTTGAGGCAAAGGACACGAGCTTCAAGCCGTCGATGCGCTGCACACTGCGCTCAAAGTCAGCGCGACCGACCGGAATCAGTGGCCAGTTCTCGTTGCCGTCGAGTTTGCCTAGGCTTTCAAGGAACTGCGACACACGGTACTCAAGCGTTATGCTTCCAGAACCGTTTGCCCGCAACACCATGTCGGCGTTTACCCCGATACAGGAACTCAAGAGCATGACAATGCTGAACATACTGATAAATCGTTTACTAATCATTCTAAAACTCCTCTGAATAGATGCTTACATCATGAATACGCACCGGCGTTTCATTTTCGATCATGGTAAAGGCTTTTTGCAAGACTGTCTCCCCAAACTCTTTGGAGTTTGAGACTAGAGCGCCACCAATTTGGGTAAAGGACAGAGAGTCCTGCAAATCCACCTCAGCGGCGCTGAGATGGAAACGCTGTTGGAGCTTTTCCCGTACCGAGTGGATGATGCGGCGTTTTTCTTTGATGTTGTCCACATCGGGTATCTCAAAGATTAACTGAATCATGGAAACGATCATGTTTTAGCAGCCTCTTCTCCATCCGATGTTTGCGTTTCCTGGGTTTCTTCTGTTTCCGCTTGTTCCGGCACTTTGTTCATACTGTCGATGATCCGGCGTATATCGGCTTTACGCGCGTCGCTGATAGCCCGTTCCTCAAGGAGCTTCTCCACTTCGGCGCTGTCCTTAAAGCCATCCTTCACGGCGGCTTCGATCTCGCTGATGCCTTCCTCGCTGCCGCTGTCCGCGATCAGCAGAAGCCTCGCTATGCTGAAGCGCAGTCCTACCTTTGAGGGGTTCTCGCTCTTGTCTGGCAGGTCTTTGAGCGCGGCGCGGTACTCCTCAAGGGCGCGGGCAAAAAAGCCGCCTTCTTCCAGAATCACGGCAAACTCATAGCGCACAATAGGATCGCTTTTCATTTCAAGGTAGCGTTCATACATATTCACCGCTTCAGGCTTATGCTGCGCCTTCTGCGCCTGTGCGCAAAGCAGAATCGTGTCGCTATTCTCCAGCAAAGCATGGGGATAGCACGCCAGGACAGCTTCGCTTTCCGCATACTTCTCCATGTTATAGAGCAGCAGAGCATGGTTATACCCGTCATCGGCACTTTCGGGAACAAGCGTCAGCACCTGCCGATACACAGATTCCGCCTTATCGAGGTTTCCCAGCTTGGTGTGGGTATACGCCGTGGCTTTCAAAGCCATCACGTTCTTAGGGTCTTTGACAAGCACCCGCTCAAAGAGGCGAAGCGCATCGGGGTAGCGTTTATTCTCAAAGGCAATGCGGCCCAGGTTGTACTCGGACGCGGTTTTGGTCTTGTCTATCAAGGCGGCGCGATTCAGCCACTGCTCGGCTTCCGCGTATTTCCCCATGTCGAAATAAGCCATGCCAATAGCAAAGTATTCCTCAGCAGACGTTGCCGGCGTAACACAGGCGCTGCATAGCGCAAGCAGTGCAAGCAAAGCGCCCGTGTACCAGGCGTTCAGATTAAACTGCTTCATCGCTTTCCGTTAAGAACGGTGTTCTCGATTTCCTTGAGTTGGGCGCGGTAGAGCTGAGCGATATTCGCACCATAGTCCGCGATGAGCTGGATGATGTTTCGAGGTTGCTCTGGTGGATCGCGACCATTGATCCGGTCGCCCGCGTCGCCTAAGCCGGGCATGATGTAGGCGGCTTCGTTCAGCAGCGGGTCCATCCACAGGGTGTAAACTTGGCAGTTATCTAGGGCGCGAACCGAGCGGAGCGCGCCTTTGAGCGCAGCAATCACGTTGAAGAACTTGATTGAGCGTGGCTGCACCCCCTCTTTCTGCAAATACTTCACCACGGTAACAATGCTTCCACCAGTGGCGTTCATCGGGTCGGCGAAGATGAGGTCTTTGCCATTCAGGGCATCGCGATTGAAGTATGACCTGTCGAGGTCAAGGATATACTCCATGTTATGTTCCAGCTTGGTCTCATCCCGGCTGATCTTAAACAGGGCGAAGGGTGTTACATACCCGTGTGAGGAATACTCCTGTATCTCTTTAGACATGATCATTGCTGGCAGCAGCGCCCCTCTCAGCATCACGCACATAACCGTGTTCTCGATCTCCCCGTCAATGTCGGTAATCTTGTGAACCGCGTAGTTCTGCACCGGAGAACTCACCGGCGTTTTGATGAAGAAGTAATGTTTATTCCTTCCCGCCAGACCGCCATACGCCAGCTTAAAGAGTAGCTCATACGCCCGCTGTATATAGTAGACAAACTCTCCTTGCTGGGTTCTGACGTCGCGCAGTTTAGCGATGAGTCGGGACGCTTCGGCGTGATTCTCATGGGGCGTTTTGAACGAATACACCTGTAAAGCGGTTTCCGTTTTGCATATATCCTGCATGAGGCTTCCCATCACGTTATACCGCGCAATGAGGGTTTGCTCCTCCCGTCCGTACTCAGACACGGATTGCTTGCCGGAAAGCGTGGTGAAACCGGTCATCACCTCGCGGTAGATGCTGTCCATGCGGGATAGGTATTCGCGGTCAGCGTTGCTCAGATAGCCGTCCAGGTCTTCGGCTTTAAGAATGATTTTATTCATAGCCTGATGATAGCAGACGCGCCGGAGAGTGGCAAGACAAGCGTTGCGCGCTTGTATAATGCGCGAGGTTGGGCTACGGCGCTGGAGCGGATTCTACTTATGAGTTCAGAAGCTACCGCGGTAAGCTCAGAAGGTATCGTGGTTAGTTCGGAGCTTACCTGACTAGGTTTGAAGCAGCAGAATGACCGAAGATAAACCCATGATTATGGATTCCCCCAGAAAAGCCCGTGGACCATGGCGAATCTATCGAATCTATCAAGTGGCATCCTGCCTTTTTTCGACGCTATTCAACTGGAACTCATGGATTATCGTGAGTATCTCGAATCCTGTACGAATATCAGCTTACCGCAGAGCCGTTGCGGGTCGATACGGTAATCATAAGGTTCAAGCCCTTTATGAGAACATAGCTCGGTAAGGAGAGAAATTGGAAAATTGCTTAACGAGGAATGGTAGGAAAAAAGGCTATCATGTCCACGGTATCAAGTACCGTTCCTCCGGCTTTAACACCAGCGTATTGATCACTACTCGGAGCATACCCGACTATGCTCCGAGCGAACCTGACCCCGACATTTTGCTGGGGCGCATGGCGATGTACGATTCTTTGTATCTATATAGACTAATTAATAACTAGAAATAACCTATCATGCCTAAAATCCTCACCCACTTACAACACGACGTTATCGCCTACATCCTCGCGTCAAACGAAGAACGGGAACCGCCTATCAATAGAGCCACGCCTTATATGCGGGCGTTTGAAGGCGGGTTTTTTTCTGATATGCCGTTTACGCTGTTTCTGCCAACCTTGAACCGCGTCATATTATATGTAGCTGAGGAAGGCGCAAGCGACTGGGCTGATCGGCGCGAGTTTTTCAACAAGCGATGCGAGGCACTCAAAAAACCGCTGCTGGATACGGCTGACTTTATTGTTGAGCTGGTTAATCACGACTATCTGCGCGTTATTCCGAAAACATCTAAGGTAGAATTGCACGCGAATTATGGAACGCGCTGGCGGCGTTACGAGGCGTTCTATGCGTCTGAGAGCGATGCATTGCGTTTTGTATGTTCTGCGTGGCTTGTACCAAAACGGAAATTGTACCGGTTTGAAAACCCGCAGCTTGTCAAGCAGCGCAAAGGATATAACAACAGCGAAGACAAGTAGCGGACTTTGTAATATTTTCTTAACGCATTATGGCATAACCTTGAAAATACACGCGCCGTTTTTCTCAACCCACTTCGCAAGCAGATGCTGCTTCTTTGCCTCCGCCGGAAATCAAAACTCAGCAGGTAACCTGCTCGCGCGCCTTTATCGCGCAAATAAGCGGCAAGCGCGCGTTCCCCCCATACCCTCATGGTGCGCCGCCTTGCCTCGCCATAATTTCAGTTCAATGATAAACTACTGGATGCCATAATCAACCACAATGTCCATGCGGCGTAGGTCAGTGAACTGACTTTCTATGTGATAAAAACACGCGCCATTAATCAGCGGCTGTTCCCTTAGCCGTTTCGCTAGTTTCGCTATGCGGCGCATCTCCTTTTGTTCCGGCGCCATGCCTGCAAGCCCGTTTACTATGAGTTCCCATGTTTCCTCCCCAATCTCCCCCTTCCGATGTATCGTCTGGAACATCAGCCTTCTCTGTTTTATTATCCGCTTCCCGTAACGTACTACAGCCTTCTCTTGCAATGTCTCTAAAAACAACACCTCCCGTATCAAATGCGTCCAGCAAAATTGTATCACTGTCCCGCTCATCCGGCTAAACTTCTGGTACGCTCCGAAAAAGTGCTCGTGATTTCACCCCAAACGCCGTGCTGCGTATTTCTCCGCCCTAACACCTATGTCCACCGCCTGTGCCCCTTCTCCTCTCGTACCAGCGCCCCAAACCCCAAACACACTGAGTTTTATCAAGAACGCGGTGTGTTATTGACCAAACTATTCGCGCTTTAAGTTTCTCAAGCGTTTCAGCTTGCCGCTCAATCAGCTTTGCTTGTTCGCTAATGATTGTTGTTTGTTTTTTGACTAATTTTTGTAAATTTCCCCTACCATGTCTCATTTTCATGGCTCGTTTTTATCATGTTTCCACATAGGAGCAACGCTCTTCCGATAAGAAAGGCGTGGCATGGGCGTGGAAGGAAATGTGGGTCTTGTCGTAATCGACAACGCGACGTTCCTTTCCCACTGCGTCTACTGAGTTGCTGGCTTTTGTTTCTCAGTCTGGTGGATATTTTAGATAAGAGTTGTCGCGTGGCGGGATTCCTGAACTTGACAGAGGAGACTCTGGACACGGGAAAGACGAGCAGTTTGCCTGTCATTACAATGCAATAAATTGCGTTGATCCAGAGCAGAATCGAACTGCTGGCCTGCCGCTTAGGAGGCGGCCGCTCTATCCCCTGAGCTACTGGACCATGGACTAGGTATACCGGCTTGAAGGGGTTCTTGTCAATGCCAAACAGTATACCGCCACAGGTTTCTAAAGCACGAAGGTTCCGGTGTTGATATGGGTAACATCAGTTTCATCGCCGATGGAGCATTCCATATACTTTTTAACGAATGGGAACTGCGCGCTGACGTTTTCCATAACGCTTTTCAGGGACTCAAGGCTCTCTCCGATGACACCGTTCCGCGCTTTGATACGCGACTCAAGGGCGCCACGGGCTTCATTCGGGATGATAACCATGCCGTTGCAGGACAAAGAAAGGATACACTCCATGTCTTCGGGTGTAACATCATCGGTGAAACGCAGAAATCCGTCCACGTCCAGAGAGATTTTTTCGCCGCGCTGTACCATGGACTGTAACAGGGCATGGGAGAATTCCTCAAAGCCGTTGATTTCGCGCCTGCTGCCGTCCATTATGCAATACGCGGCGGCTTTGCCGATTCGCTGGAACGCCTTGACACAGGCGACCGAAGGAAGATTCGCGTTCCCTTTCACGATGATGGCTTCTTTCTCCCTCAGCTCATCAGCGTCGCGCTCATTCAGAGTAAGGTCGCCCTTCACATAGAGCTTGGGACCATAGATGGCGAACTCACCTTCTTGTACCGACTCCACCACCTCATAGGCATCGGGAACCAGCGTATGCTCGTTCACCGTGAAAAGCTCCCCGTAGGTATCGTTAAAGCCTTCGTAGGTCAACAGGGATTGCGCGGTAAAGCTGAGACCATCACGGCGGGCTTTGACGAGCGGCGCTTCGTCGAGCGCTGTTATGGTGTCTGACACCCAGATATGCTTCTTATCGCGGGCTGCGTTGACGACCAGCTTTTCAAGGTCGGAGCTGCCAATCACCACTTGGGCATCGTCAGGATAGGCGCGGAGCTTACCCCGCACTTTGGCGAGGCAGCTTAGATTGCTGGACGTGGGGTAGAACAGGGCGCCTTCGACGAAAGCGCCGGTTGCCTCGCGCAGGCTTTCCACGCCCTTGCCCTGTACCATGAGGTTGCCTAGGGCGATGACGAAACAGCCAGCATAACTCACTGTGCCGTCAATGACAGAGTTCGGGGCAAGCTGCGTTATTTCACCTGTTATATCCAGTACCTCGATTGAGCTGCTGTTGATGTGGGCGTTTTTTTCAAGCAGCTTTATCTTGATTGTTGACGCGATGAGTAAGTTGCCGCAGTTGAGCAATATATGCTCATGACTGTCTAGGATTCCTCGCTCGTCCTTAAACATGAGAGCGGTTCCGCAGTTAATCTGTAACTTCTTTGCCATAATGTCCTCCTAAAGACACGTGTTTTACGCGCGCCCCAACGCGATGCAACGCAAAATCTGGAGTGCGGTTCTGATTCTTGTACGCACAGTAGCCGGACAGAGACTCAGCTCCTTACCTATCTCGGTCGAATTCATACGCTCGAAGTATTTCAGCCGGAGCGGTTCCCGCAAATTGGTCGGCAGTTTTGCCATCAAGTCTTCGGTTAAGAGCCTGTCTGTATCATCGCTTCGGTGCGTTTCGACAAGCTCCTCAATGGGGAACGGTCTGAATCGTTGTTCACGGCGTTTCATATCGACTACGGCGTTGCGGGCTGTTGCGTAGAGCCACGCTTTCATGGCGCCTTCTGCGATGTGTTCAAGCCATAGCTTATTTACCAGCGCCTTGGTGAACGCCTGTGAAACTGCGTCCCGCGCTGTCTGCTCGTCGCCTGAAAAGCGGCTCATTGCCTCAACCATGGCCCTGCCATATTCCCGATACGCTGTCTCGATTAACACCCCTTTCCTCCATTCATTACGCTTGCCGCGACGCTACTGTGCGTCATGTATAAGACGTTTGAGACAGGCGAAGTGTTTGTGTTTATAAAGATTTTTAGCGGCGCAAGGCGTAGCGCCGATACCAGATGTAAACGGCGCGCAGTTGTTACCAAGCCCAACGGCGCGCTTGTTTATCTTTTGAGAGATACAGGACTCGAACCTGCCGCCTTCAGCTCCGGAGGCTGACGCTCTATCCAGATGAGCTAATCTCTCAGATAAGAGTAAGTGTATGAAGGTATTTTCAAACTGTCAATGGGTATCTTCATCTTTACGGCCATCTCGTCGGGTTGCTGTGATACGGTAGCTTTTTATTAAACCAGCCCGACGAGATGGCAACTTTATTTTCTCGTCGCAGTATTTGTGTCGGCTATCCCCTTTATTTTATCGTTTTAGGTATCAAAGGAGGCCAGGTTCCGGGTCCTTCCGTCAGTTTGCCGTATATGCCTGCTTTGATTGAATCAACACCAACAAGGTAAGAGTCCGAGAAAAACACAATGGGAACCTTGCGATCCTGGTCTGGCACGTTATACGTTTCAAAGAATGCGGCGATGCGATCTCCGTTGTTACCGGAACGAGTGTTTATCCTGATAATGTCGAGTGGGAGATTCTCGCCATTCACCGTAACGCTTACCGGCAGTTCATCAATGAGTGGCTTTGTCTTGGCACATTCAGGGCAGGTGATGCGGTAGTAATAGACCAGCGTTACATGATTGGGATCAATGGTGTAATCATCAAAGAGCTGCTTGCCGGTTTTTCGCGTGGCCGGGTTGTATACCTGTTTATACACAAACATATCTTCGCAGGCGGTTAGAAAAGCCTCGCGGATGTTGTTGGCAATGTTCTCATGCCCCTGAAACACCCGTCCTCCCACAATGAGGAGCGGCATTTGTAGAGACCCCCGATCAAGCCCCATGTCTTCCGTTACCTGTTCCCAGACTGGCCGTCCATGCTGTTCATACACATTGATGATATGCAGGCGATGGGGATACTGCTCTCGTTCCTCGTAAGGCACTTTGTCTCTGAGAATCGAATAAAACGCTTCCTCAGCATCCTCAGTACAGGAACCGCAAAGTTCCTCATAAAAATAGTACATATCGACGTATTCTGCGGCATCTGTATTGCTAGACCTTGTAAGGTCTGGCGCTGGCGTAGTTCCGCCGCTTGCACAAGCGGCCATGAACACAAGCGCAAATGCGGCAATGGCAAAAGTGGTTTCCGTGTTTTTGGTTTTCATAAAGCAATCTCCAGTGTAAGGGGTTTTCCCGTCTGAAGCTCAACGCGCTGTTGTTTCACGCCACGGCAGTATAGATTAAGGGGCTGGCTTAACGCAGACAGCAGTGTCGCGCTAACGCTTTGCTCGTTCCAGGATATGTCCACAGTAACGCGGCGTTTCGCGCAAAGGCCTTTGCAAAAGCCGGCTTTCCACGCGCTGGGAAGCGCGGGAAGCAGGTGTATTCCACCTTCAATGTTCTGCAAGAGCAGCTCCGCGATACCGGCGGTAACGCCAAAGTTGCCGTCAATCTGGAACGGTGGATGCGCGTCAAACATATTGGGATAAGTGCCGCCACCTTTGCAGTTGGCGTTATCCTCATCCACGAAGCGTAACTGATAGCGCAGAATACGCAGGGCATGGTCGCCATCGTGGAGGCGCGCCCAGAGGTTAAGCTTCCACGCGAGACTCCAGCCCGTGCCTTCATCGCCGCGCAGTTCTAGTGAGCGTTTACAAGCTTGCGCAAGCTCAGGCGTTTTTTCTAGCGAGATAAGGCTGGCAGGGTACAAGGCATAGAGGTGCGACTGATGGCGGTGGTGTGGCTCGGCTTCTTCATACTCGTCGTCCCATTCCAGAAGTTGCCCCTTACTTCCGATTTGGAAGGGGTAGAGCTGGTTTAGCAAAGTGGATAGTTCTGCGGCGAATTCCGCGTCTTTACCCAATACCTGACTCACGGTAATGCAGTTCTGGAACAGTTCGCGGATAATCGCCATGCTCATGGTGGTGGTGCGGGCCATGCCGGTTGGCTTGCCCTGCCAGATAAAGTTGTTCTCTGGCGATGTGGATGGGCAGAGCATGAGTCGGCCATGTTCGTCTTGGACCAGCAGGGCTTTGAGATAGCGAGCTGCCTCTTTCATAAGGGGCCATGCGGTTTCATCAAGGTAATGGCAGTCCTGCGTGTATTCCCACGCCTCAAACAGATGCTCACAGAGCCAGCCGGCGGACAGGTTCCATGCTACGCAAGCGCCGTAGCCTCTTTCATGATTACCCACGGCGGAACTATGCCGCCAGATGTCCGCGTTATGATGCGAGACAAAGCCTTCAACGCCGTATGTTTCCCGCGCTGTCTTTTGGCCATTAAGCGCGAGTTCACGGATAAACGCGACAAGCGGTTCCTGCAATTCGGCAAGGTCGCAGGAAAACACTGGCCAGTAGTTCATCTGGGTATTGATGTTAATCGTGAAGTTGGAACTCCATGCCGGCCGAAGATCGCTGTTCCAGATGCCTTGCAGATTGGTCGGCTGGGTTCCCGGACGCGATCCGCTGATAAGCAGGTAACGGCCATACTGGAAGAGGAGCGTATAGAGCGCCGGATCATCCCCATTAAAACGAAGTAGACGCTCGTTAGTGGGCAGCGCCGCATACTCGTTTTCGCCCAGAAAAAGCGTAACGCGATGATAGTAGGACTGGTAGTCCTCAATGTGCCGTGTGAGCAGTTCAGCCCAGGCAATGGTTCTCACTCGTTCAAGCGCGGCGCGGCAGATGGCTTTTTCGTCCTTGCCCTGGGTGTAAGGCTGAACATCAAAGCCCGCGAAACTGGTCTGCACGTTCACGAGAAGTACCACGCTGTCTGCACCCACGATGCAGAGGCTTTCCCCGTCACTCGACACGATTCCGCCAGAAACCAACGGCATAAGCATCAGCGCGAAACGCATACCTTTTTCCTCATCATGGTCGGCATAAACAAGTGGTTCGGTAAGGGCATTGGAATAGCTTGGCTCTGAGTATGAAGGAGCGATTCCTTCCATAATGAGGGTATTGTCGTTCACGTGGACGCTAGCGCGGAGCTGACTTTGCACCTGAATCCGCAGGCTCAGTTGCGCGGGTTTGTTGGCGGAAAGCCGGATCACCATAAGATCATCTGGCGCTGAAACAAACACCTCGCGACGGTAGGACGTACCCTCATATTCGTAACAGGTTTCCGCAACTGCACGATCCATGTCCAGTGTCCGCTTATACTTATCCCCGGCACTGTGGGGGAAATCGAGAAGCAGGTCTCCCAGCGGCATATAAGCCTGAGTCCATCCTGATGTGAGTTCATCCTCATACAGTTCGTTGGCCTCATGGAACTGCCGATTCATGGCAAGGTCGCGTACCTTTGTGTATACAGGGGCTTTGTTTCTCGGGTTTTGATTACGTGGATAGCCCGACCAGAGCGTATCCTCATTCAGGGCAATGCGTTCCGCATCCAACTTCCCGAACACCATGCCCCCAATGCGTCCGTTACCTACCGGCAGGGCCTCAACCCATTTCGTGGCGGGACTGGTATACCATAGATTCATGTTCATGCTCCTCTAACGAAGTAATATGGATAGTATAGCATGGAAAACCTTTTCCCCCCAAAAAAAATCCCCGTCACAGGCGGGGATTTTTTTTGGAGAAAGCGTCGGCTTACAAACCGTAGCTTACATGCCGGAAAGCGAGACTAAGCCGGGAGCAAAGGACAACTTAATACGGTTTGTCCGCACTGCGACCCAATCTCCCTGAAGCGGGAGTTCTTTTTTGTCCAGCTCGATGAGGTAATACTTGAGTGGGTTACTCGGATCGTAGACTCGTATCTCACCGGTTTCGCCATTCACCCAGATTCTGAACGAGATGATCGTGTTCAAATTCACGTTGTACAGCAGGATGGGCAGGTATTCGTTCAGATTGACGCTTTGCAGTAGTTCCATTCTGGTATTGGAATAGCTACGATAAAGCTGGCCACTCAAGCCTGGGGGGATGGTATTGTCGAGCGGATTTTCATCGTAGTTAAGCCATAGCAAGTACGAGTTGCCACTTCCCCATGAAGCGCCATTGTAGGCGCGATCAACAAAGATGTGTACGCCAAAGCCGCCATGACCATCCTCGCCACCACCTTCATACCGGACGTTGAAGTCGTACAGCATGGAGCCTTTCTGCGGAACCTGAATGTTCGCCTTTGCCAGTGGGGCTTTTTCATCATTCTGGTAGTACCGGCCATCTATGGAAGCCCAAGTGCCTACCGCAAACTGGGGCTGTGGCGTTTGTTGTGAAAAAACTGACACTACAAGACCCATTGCCAGTACGAAAAAGACGATTCTTTTCATATAAAACTCCTTAAAAAATAGTTTCTATTTTTATCATTCGATCCTTCTCTATAAGATGAAGGTTTGTCAAGAGCGTTACCGGAGGATTAAAAGAGAGATGGAAGAAGCCCCATCTCCAGATTCCTTCCCGGTAACTCGTTTAGCGCACGTGGATGCCACGCGCGCTTTTCCCCTTAGTCTTTGGCGGCGGCGTCGATTTCGGCGAGGATGGAAAGTTCCGTGTCCTTGTCAAAATATCGAGCCTTCTCAAGACGAGGAACAAAGTTGGCGATATCTCCCGTTTTGAAAGTAAACTGAGGCTCAGTACGGGCAACCAACTGCTGGGCCGCAGAGGAAGAAGTCGTGAGCCAGAGGTGGATGTCGGCGCCAAGCGGCTCAACCACGGTTACCTTCAAGGGCATATTGCCCACCGAGCTGGGCTTCTCTTGATACAGCAGGTCTTCGGGGCGGATACCGAAAGTGATTTCCTTACCCACATAGCGTTTAAGATACTCGGCATGTTCAGCAGTCGGTTTAATCTCAAAGGAACCTTCATCAAGAACAATGGAACCGCCCTTGTCCGAGACCCGGACATTGAGGAAGTTCATGGGCGGCGATCCGATAAAGCCAGCTACGAACTTGTTAACCGGGTGATTGTAGAGATGGAGCGGAGACCCGATCTGCTGGATTTTTCCATCTTTCATAACCACAATCTTGTTAGCCATTGTCATGGCTTCTACCTGGTCGTGGGTAACATAAATCATGGTGGCGTTGAGATCAACGTGGAGCTTGGCAATCTCAGCGCGCATGGTAACGCGGAGCTTAGCGTCCAGGTTAGACAGCGGCTCATCAAAAAGGAATACCTTGGGGTTACGGACAATAGCGCGTCCGACCGCGACACGCTGGCGCTGACCACCGGAGAGAGCCTTGGGCTTGCGATCAAGGAACTTCTCGATGTCAAGAATGCGGGCGGCTTCTTTCACGCGGCGATCAATCTCGTCTTTCGCCACCTTCTTGATCCGCAGACCAAATGCCATGTTGTCATACACGGTCATGTGCGGATAAAGCGCGTAGTTCTGAAACACCATCGCGATGTTCCTGTCCTTGGGGGGAACATCGTTCATAAGTTCACCATCAATGTACAGCTCACCCTCGGTGATATCCTCCAAACCGGCGATCATACGAAGCGTCGTCGATTTGCCACAGCCAGAGGGTCCTACGAATACGCAGAACTCGCGATCTTCAACGACGATGTTCTGATTATCCACCGCACGGACGCCGCCCTCATAGACCTTACCAATACCTTTCAATTCTACCTTTGCCATTATGGCCTCCCTATAAATATGGGTTAGTTTATGTATAAAAGTTTATGCCTACTTTATACCTTTGTCAAGAAAAGTTTTCAAATTATCAGCACCACGCCCAGACGCAATGCATCCTCAGAAATCTCCCATGATGGCCTCCTAATAACATTGCATAAACAGACATGGACACCGTATCCTGTCCCTATGAATTATTACGCTATTCAGATAAGAACACGGTGGGAAGACAAGTATATCAAACGCTTCAAAGCTTTGCACCCAGAGCTTACTATCCCCATCTACTTCCCTCAACGCAGACTCGACATCAGACGAAAAGGACGGATACTCAAAACCGACGCGCCGGTGTTCCCTGGCTATATTTTTATTGAGATTGATGATGAAGACTCTATCATCAACTACCACTGGGACTTCCGCAAAACCGACGGCTTCTTCCGCTTCCTACGCTCAAATCAGGACATTCGCCCACTTGCAGGTAAGGATTTGGAGGTGGTACTCCACTTTATCAAGAAGATCGGGCCTATAGCTGGCAAATCCAAGGTCTACTTTGACAAAAATTCCCGTATCGTGGTGGTAGATGGGCCTCTCATAGGGCTTGAAGGGTATATCATTAAGGTCGATAAGCGAAAAGGACGGGCAAAGATAAAACTCGACCTCTACGAAGACTCTTTCGCCATTGATTTAGCTTTCGAAATGATTGAAAACTCCTCCATATAAATGAATACACCACATTTTGTTGACGACATCACGATTCAGGGAACCTACTTCGCGGTAATCATACGCTCCCCAATTGCCCACGGACGACTCAAGGCAGTTCAATGCCCAGATATGCCCAACTCCTGCACCCTTATCACAGCGGCGGATATACCCGGAGTGAACCAACTCGCCGACTTCCCCGTGCCAGTACTCGCTGATGATACCTTGTCGTACATTGGCGAGCCGGTCGGCATACTCACCGGCTTCGACATGCGGAAGCTGGAGGACTACTCCGCCCAGTGCAAGGTAGTCTGCGAAGAACTCAGTCCAGTCTTTTCAAGCGGGGAAATTCCCCCCTCGCACATACTGGCAGAACGGCGCGTCAGTCTGGACTGCGCCGCCGAGCGCGAAGAGGCCGCCCAAACCATAAGCGGCGTCTATAAAACCGGCATACAGGAACACTGGTACGCCGATCCGCACGGCGCAGTGGCAATTCCGGCGCAAGACCAACTCGTCTGTGATAACCACCCGGAAGAGAAAAATCTCCTAAACAAAATGCTTATCCACACCGCCACACTCTGGCCCTTTCATGTCAAACGCTCAGTGTGCCAGATTCTCGGCATCCCTGCCGCCGCCATTGTGGTCGAGCCTTCGCTTATCGGCCTTCATCTAGACGGAAAAATCTGGTACCCATCCCTGGTTGCCTGCCACGCAGCGCTCGCAGCTCATCTCATCCGGCGCCCCGTGAAACTCGTGCTGACCAGAGAAGAAGACTTTCGTTATTCTCCAAAGCGCAACGCTTCCGTTATCAGCATAACAAGCAATATCGGCGTGAAGCAAAAAACACTGGAAACCAATGTTACAGTACGCGCTGACATGGGAGCGCAGGGCGTCTTCACTGACGAAATCCTCGATTATACCTGCCTGGGAAGTATGGGCGCTTACTCATGGCCGCGCCTCGCCTTGGAAGGACGCGCTTTCTCCACAAACCTGCCGCCTCAAGGACCCCTTTCGGGTTTCGGGTTAGCGCAGGGCTTCTTCGCCATTGAGCGTCATGTCTCCCGTATCGCCGATAGTCTCCACCAAGACCCGGCTGAGTGGCGAAAAAACCACGCGCTTCAAGGACAACTGGGCATTGGCGCGCCACATAACGCGGGGATTGCGTCACCCATTGCCGAGCTTATCGATAGTGCCGCCGCAATGTGCGACTACTACCGCAAATGGGCATCTTATGAGCTGCTTCGCCAGAAACGGCACGGCGAAGCTTGGCAAGTGCGCGACGAGTCGCCGCGCGGCATCGGCATCGCGGTCGCGTATCAGGGAAACGGTTTTCTACACCAGTGGAACAAGGACGCGGCTTATGCCATTGAACTCACCCTGAATAAAAATTCCCTTGAGATATGTACCGGACTCGTCTTTTCTAACACATCAAGAGCTAGCTGCGTCGAGCGTTGGCAGAGCATCGCAGCGGAAATCCTTTCGATCAATGAGAAACATATCAGTGTCAGCGTGGGTAACACCGATACAGCCCCAGATTCCGGGCCAGCAAGCTGTTCCCAAAGCGTGGTAACAATCACCGGCCTCGTGGAAGAAGCCTGCAACGAACTGCAGGAACGCCGAACTAACCCGGCTGAGAGCCTTCCTTTGCATACGCGACGGGTTTATCAGCCTGTGTTAAGGAGCGCGTGGGGAGAAGATAGCGGGAAACAGTTTGACGAGCGCGCGCTGTCAAACCTGAGCTGGGCAGCGGCAGTGGTAGAAGTCTCCATAGATCAAGTCTCGTATCTTCCCAAGATACGCGGCGTCTGGCTGGGAGTGGAAGCCGGTCGCATTTTTTCTGCGGAACAGGCCTGCCTCAGCCTCAAGACCACGACCATTCACGCGCTGGGCTGGGCTGCGCACGAGGAACTTTCCTACAAACTAGGCAAAATTCCCGATAGCTACATGTTTGGTTATGACATTCCCTCAATCGCCGAACTGCCCCCGATTTATATTGATTTTATGAAACGTGATGACTCTCATGGCAAGGGCATCGGGGAACTACCCTTTAACTGCGTGCCAGCAGCATACGTTCAGGCTGTCTCTCAGGCAATGGATCACCCATTTGAGAAAATCCCCTTAACCCCTCTTGACCTGTGGAATGTTGAAAAGGCGCGCCTTCCGTAACTGAGTTCCGCTATAAGGAGCTTCGCGCTTGTTCCAACGCCCCAGCCTAGCGCCCGCGGCAGGAGGAATATCCGCAAGACTAAAACTCACTGCGTTCTACCAGAATGCCGGTGCGTTATTCTGAAACCCCACTGCATTTTCCCCAA